>NZ_JBPCEU010000016.1:0-62637 GCF_050971685.1 Leucobacter fengyongliangi
CGTGGGGTGGTGTGGTGGTTTCTGGGGGTGCGCGCCCGAGGACACCAATTCGGGGGAACATAACCATCACAGCGATCTGAGCCAGTCGAGCAGTGCCGTGTCGTCGCGCCAGACTGCGCGCGGGCGGGGTCCCTCCGAAATAGTTGAAGGCTCGGTATGGCGGAGGGCTTGGAGTTTCGTGTTCGTGTTGATCTCGGCGTATCGGTTCGTGGTGGATAAATCAGCATGTCCGAGCCAGCCGCGGATCACGTTAACTTCGACGCCCGCTTCGAGGAGGTGAACAGCGGCGGTGTGGCGAAAGATGTGCGGGCTGACCCTGCGCCCGGTGCGTGGGTCGTCAAGGTGGCCCGCATGCCGGCGAACGATCTTGTAGATTCCCGAGCGGGTGAGTGAGGTTCCGGTCGTAGACACGAACACATGCGCGTCAGGTGCCCGAAGGCGGCCCTCAACCTCGAGGAGTTGTGTGAGTAGCCGTGACGTTTGCTGCCAGAGTGGGCAGGTGCGCCATTTGTCACCCTTGCCGTGAAGGCGAACCCGTGCTGGCGTGTCAAGGCCGAGGTCGCCGACGCGAACGTCCGCGGCCTCTTGCGCGCGGGCTCCGGTGTTGTAGAGGAACAAGATCAAGGTCCGGTCTCGCAGGGCGAGCGTGCCGTGGCGGGGCAGGCCTCGGAGGAGGGTCTCGGTTTCGTCGCGTTCAAGGTAGCGGGTTTCGGCGGGAGCCGACCGTTTCATTGGGATCGCGGTGACTCGTTGGCATTCGCCGAGCATCTCTGGTTCTCGGGTAGCAATGTAGTCGAACAGGGTGTGAACTGCGGCCAGGCGCTGATTCCGGGTGCGGACGTGGTTGCCGCGCTCGTCTTCCAGGTACCGGAGGAATCTCACGACTCGTTCGAAGGTCATGTCACCAACGGTGAGCCTGGTGATTCGGCTGTTATTGTCTTTAGCGACGAACCCGAGGAGCAGCCGAACGGTGTCCCGATAGCTACTCACCGAGGTGGGCCGTAACCCTTTGACAGTGACGAGATGGTCGATGAAGAACGACTGGATCAGTGGCCCAATCGGCTGGTTGGCGTTCATGGGGTTGCCTCCATCCAAACCGATTGCGCATACGTTTCGAACCGGTCGGCGCCCTCGGTGAGTAGTTCCGGGGTCATGCGCAGGTAGACGGCGGTTGATTCCGGGCTGACATGTCCCATGAACGTGGACAGCCGGAATAATCGGTCGCTGGGATCGATGCCCTCCCGGTACCAGCGCAGCAGGCATCCGACCGCGAACGAGTGACGCAGCGAATGCAACCGCGGAGCTGAGACTCCGTCAGGGACGGTGAAATCCAGTTCGGTGATGATCTGGTGGAAGACGCTGCTGGATGTGCAGGGGTGAATGCTGCGCCGTCCATCGAAGCTGAACAGCGGATCGGTAGGGACAGTTGAACAGTGGTTCAGGCGACTGGTCAACAGCTCGCCGATGCGGGGGCCGTGGGGAACCAGGCGGCTTTTGCCGAACTTCCCGCCTCGAACGGTGATGAGTTGACGGTCGGTATCAACATCACCAACTTGTAGGTTGCAGGCCTCACCGGCGCGCAGCCCCAGCCCGTAACATAACGCGAAGACCGTGCGGTGGATCATCGCGCGGTTTCGGGCCCGCGGGTTGTCATCCAATGCGCCAGCGGCGGCCAGGATCAATCGGACCTGGCTGGTCTCGAAGATGAACGGCAGTCGTTCAGCGGTCTCTGGTCGCCGGATTCGTTGTAGTGGACAGGCAGGTAGCCGGCCCTGTGCCACTGCCCAGTTGAGGAAGCCGGTCACGACGAGCACAAGGTGGTTGAAGCTCCGAGCCCGGTGTCGGGGGCGAGATCCGAGAAACTCTTCCAGCAACGGCCCGGTCAAGCCGTCTAGATCTGTGACACCGTGCTCATCAGCGAATCTGACCAGCAGACGGAGAGCCGCTTCCTCGGTCTCATATTTGCGGCCGAGGGCACGTTTGTATGCGAGGAAATCAGAGACCACAGCCGTGACGGCAGCATCATCATTCATGACAGCACCTCCTCACCGTCACCAAGAGCAACCTCACGCAACGCCTCGATGGCGACTTTCGCGTAGACCTCGGTGGAGCGGGCGGAGCGGTGCCCGATGAAGTCCCCGATCGTCTTCAGATCCATGTCCGCATCCACCAGCCGTTGCACCGCCGAGTGGCGAAAGGTATGCGACCCAGGGCGCGGCACACTCACCCCTGCTGCACGCAGGTAGCGGCTCGCAAGCGCAGACACCGCCGCCGAACTGATCGGCCGTTGTGGCGCGGCAGCCCGGAAGAATACGTGCCGGTCACTGGTATCCGGGCGGCCATGTTGCAGGTAGTCAACGACCGCGTCACCGACGATGGGAGACAGCGGGAACGCGGTGGAATGGCCAGCCTTGCGCTCGGGGATAGCCAACCGCTCCCGCTTCCAGTCAAAGTCATCCAAGGTCAGCGCGACGATCTCCCGGCCGCGCAGCCCGTAAGTGGCTAGCAACAGCAAAATTGCGTAATCTCGCCGACCGACAGGGCTGCGCCGGTCAACCGCAGCAAGGGTGCGGTTCACCCCTTCCCACGAGACCGAGCGGGGAATATTGGAAAGCCGGTAGAACTGGGGCCACCCGACCGTCCCACTCAAATCAGTACCGATGACACCCTCGCGGTGCGCGTATCGCAGGAACACCCGTAGCACTCCCGCAGTGCTGCGAACTGTGCTCTTTGACAAACCAGTAGCCGAGCGCTCCACCATGTACGCGCTCAGCAGCGTCGGCGACAACTCACCCAGGCTGGTAACCCCGATCCGGGACAGGTGCGCCTCGAATCGGGACAAGTGATGCCGGTACTGAAACAGTGACGACGCTCGGAGGCCCCGCTCACTACTGAGGTAGTCGAAGAACCCGGGCAGCACGTCAACGAACGGCACCCGTTGATGCCTCCGGCCCGAACCCTCGAAACCAGGCAGCACAACCGACAGCATCTGCTCGACCGGACCACGGACTTCCTTGACCATTGATCTGTCCGACCCGAACCGCGCTAAATGAGATGCAACTCTGTCTGCTACGAACGCCTCAACGTGCTCGGGTAGATCGGCAACGGTCCTCGCGCCTTGGACCCAAGCGAACTCCCCGAACGCGTACCCGATCGGCACCCGCCGCCAGATCGTCTTATCGGCATAGCCCTCCCTGACCAGCCATTCCAGATACGATTCGATCTCAGCACCGATCCAAGACCCCCGAAACCGATCGGTCGTAGCTGGCTTGACGAAATACTCCTCGAACATAACAATTTCCTTTCACTCGATTGAGTGAAAGGAAACACCCTCGCCCGACCATCCGCATTATGTTCCCCCGAATTGGTGTCCTCGGGCGCGCACCCCCAGAAACCACCACACCACCCCACGCCCTGGGCGCATAACCGAACGGGGCACAGAATCCCGATAATGCATTGACCGCGACGCATCGGAGAACGAAGGGGGAAGCTGCGCGGTTTGTGACCGACCGATACCGGCAAATGGCAAACCATTACCACCTCGCAATCGTGCCAGCCAGAGTACGCAAACCACGCGACAAGGCTGCCGTCGAGTCCGGAGTGAATGTCATCAATAAGCGAGTCCTTGGTTATCTGAACGAAGAGACATGGACGAGCATTGCCGAGCTGAACGAAGCGATCCGTGAGCGCGTGCACGAGATCAACCACGACATTCGTAGGATCGATGGGAGCACCCGGTATGAGCGTTTCACTGCGGAAGAACACCCACTCCTGTCACCGTTACCAGCTGATGGGTTTGAAGAAGTGGAATGGAAGGAATCAAAAGTCGCCCGCAATTACCACGTCACCTGTGACTCGCAGCACTATTCCGTTCCCCACGAGTACGCTGGCCAGCTGCTGCGGGTGCGACTGACCAGCAGCAAAGTCACCATTTTCGATGGGCAGCACATCGTTGCTGAGCATGCGCGCCAAAGGGGCCGAAAAGGGCAATACGCAACTGACCCTGCCCATGTCCCCGAACAGCATCGAAATGTTGCCGGGCTGTGGTCAAGAGCATGGTTCCTTGATCGGGCTCGCGCGTTCGGGCCAGCAACGGTCACAGTTATCGGGAGGGTGCTTGATCGCAGAGAGATTGAGGCTCAGGGGTATCTCGACTGCCAAAACATTCTCGAGACCTTGGGCAAGAAGGATAAGCAGCGTGTCAGCAGCTCATCAATATGGATGGGTATCCGTCGTACTCAACGTTGAAGCGGTTGATCACGGGCATTAACTCTGATGCGCAAAAGCAGCAGCCGTTGCGGCCAGCTGCGTCGAATAAGAAGCCGGTCAGATTTGAGGAGGTTCTCCCACCTGATGTGTTTGTGCGTGGCGCCGACTATTACCGGGAGGTGCGGTGATGAGTGTGTTCACGAGCATCGATTACGACAAATTTCGCACCCTACGCATTACGCATGTCGCGGCCCGGCTGGAGGAACTCATCAGTGATGAAGCGAACGATTCACTCACCCCTGAGCAGCTCTTCCTCACCGCTGTTGATGATGCACTCGAGCAACGTCGCGCAGGCCGCGTGGCGGCCTCGATTAGGAGAGCAAGATTCCCTCTCCCGCAGGCCTCGATAGCGGAGATCGATTACCGGGAGGGGCGGGAACTGAACCCGGTACGCATGCGTCGATACGCGGCGCATGACTGGAGCAGCGAAACCACAAACCTCCTCGTTCTATCGCCCACTGGTGGCGGCAAAACCTATTTGGTGTGCGCGATCGGGGTGAGCGCCTGCCATAACGGGTACGACGTGATCTACACCCGGATGGACGATCTCGCCCGCCGGCTTGTGATCTCCAGAACCGATGGAATTGCGCACCAGCGGCTCTTGAACGAGTTATCGAGCACGGATCTGTTGATCATCGATGACTTCCTGACCGTCGGGATAGACCCTGACGCGGCGAGTGATTTGTTCACGGTGCTTGCAAACCGTGAACATCACCGGCCGACGTTGATCGCATCGCAGTCTGGGCCGGAATATTGGGCTTCGGCGCTTCCTGACCGGGTTGCGGCCGACTCGATCGTGAACCGTCTCGCGACGAACGCACGAACGATCACGCTCGGTCAGGTCGACATGCGACGCCAGCGTGGCATCGAAGCACGAAACGCAGACGGCTACTGGGAATGAGCGAGTGACGCGTGGGTGGCAGGCAGCGGATTGTGTTGTCTGTTACCCACTCGCCAGAACGGTGTTACCAGGTGCGCAGACCAGCGTTACCAACAACCGCTACGCGCCAATACCGACGTGCGTACCATGACGCGCGTGCTGAGGGCTGGAATGTGAACCACAAGAAGGTGAAAAGGTTCTGGCGGGAAGAAGGGCTACGGGGGCCACAGAAACGGCGGCGGAAACGCGTGGGCGCCTCAACCATCGATGCGCCAGCTGAGGTCGCGCCAGGCGTGGTGTGGGCGGTCGATTTCCAATTCGATGTCGATGAGCGTGGCAAAGCGATCAAGATCTGCTCGATCGTGGATGAGCACACCCGTGTGTGTTTGGGTGGTCTTGTAGAACGATCAATCACCGCTGACCGGTTCATGGAACATCTCGAGGAACTCGTCGCTGAGCATGGGGCGCCGATGGTGCTGCGCAGTGATAACGGGCCGGAATTCATCTCCGATGCTGTTGCAGATTGGGCGGGCACGAGAACCGGGTTGTCATACATTCCGCCAGGTCAGCCCTGGCGAAATGGGTACGTTGAGTCGGCTGGCTCGAGGTTCCGTGACGAGTGTTTGAATATCAACTGCTTCACCTCGTTGCTTCATGCTCGGGTTGTGATCAGCGACTGGAAACACGAGTACAACCACGAGCGCCGGCACTCTTCGCTCGGGTACCTGACCCCGGTCGAGTACGCTCGATCCTGCACCCACACGTTCGAAGAAGCCGACTCACATACCGAGTGGAACTAACAACGGGGGGGCGGCCCAAGTTGTGCAAGACCATCGCCGCGGCTGAGCGGATCCTCCGCCCCCGAAATGATGAGGATCGGCAGGTCAGCAGGGATACCGCTCGCGGGCCGCCCGTAGAGCCGCAGGGCGTCGGGAAGCCCGAAGAGCCTGAGGACGTCGGCAGCGAAGCACAGCTCATCTTCGATGAAGGTGCGCTGAGTTTCGCGGTCACGGCTCAACCACTCGAAACCGTTCACGCGCCCGGGAGGTGACCCCCCATCCCAGAGCTCATTGCGGCATAATCAGAAACACTGACCTGCATGGTGTTGAGAAATTCCACCACTCAGCGGGACGTGACCCGCACCGGAGCTTCAGACCCCAGATACACACTGGATCGCGATGAGCCGCTTTGAACGACGGCTTCTCGGCGGCGGTTTCAGCGCGGGCGCCTCGGTGGCCCATGCGGCGAGTTCGGTGTCTGCCGCTGCGGGGATCATTTCCTCGTAATCAACGATGACTCGGCCGCACATAGTCTGCAGCGTAACAGGGGGAGTGAAAGCTGCGGGGGATCGCTTCTGATCACTGTCGGTGGTCACGCCTACCGTCGGTCATGTGCCCGCGACGACCGAGAAGCCACAGCGCCAGATCGCGCTGATTGACTGTGTTTCCTTCTATGCGTCGTGCGAGCGGGTGTTCGAGCCGAAGCTGCGGGGGAAACCCATTGTGGTGCTCTCGAACAATGACGGGTGCGTGGTGGCGGCCTCGCCCGAGGCGAAGCGGCTCGATCCCGCCATCATGGGTAAGCCGTACTTTCAGATCAAGAGTTGGTGCGAGCTGCACGGGGTCGTGGCGCGTTCCTCAAACTACGAACTGTACGGTTCGCTGAGTGCCCGGGTGATGAACTCATCGGGCGCCATGCCGCCTGGCAAGAGGTGTACTCCATCGATGAATCTTTCGTCGGGCTCACCGGGTCAGTGAATGAGTTGATCGAGGCGGACCGGTTGATCCGCCACACCGTTTTCAAGCACACGGGGATACCGGTGCGGGTCGCGATCGGGCCCACGAAGACGCTCGCGAAGCTCGCCTCGATCGGCGCTAAGAAGAATCCGGACTTCGAAGGGGTCTGCCAACTCGGCGTCTACACTGCTGGGCAGCTTGAGCGCATAATGGAGTCGCTCCCCACCACGGAGTTGTGGGGTGTTGCCGGGCGCACCGGGAAAAAGCTTGCCGCAATCGGAGTCCACACGGTGCGGGATCTGCGTGACGCCGACCCGAAGCTGATCCGCAAGAAATTCTCGGTGGTGCTGCAGCGCACCGTCATGGAGCTGCGTGGCATCCCGTGCAGTGTCGGTGTCGTCGGCGAGGGGCCAGTGGGTGAAGTCTGATTGCCAGGTCTCATTGGGCGAATCGGCTTCGAATCGGATGAATGAATTCTTCGGGCGTTTGCGAGGTTCCGGCGTGATGAGACCTGCGGCGTGCAGGATCCGCCGGATGGTTGAGGTTGACGGTGCGTGGAGTCCTTCTTGTTCGAGGTGCCAGGCGATGGTGACGGGGCCGGCGTCGTGCCCGCGAGCGGTGAGCTGCTGGCGAAGTTCAATGATCCGGTTCCGACTGCTCGCAGGGGTCGCCGCTGGACTGTTTTTCGGGCGTCGCGAGCGTGGCTCGATCGCGTCGATGCCCTCGGTCTTGGCTCTGCTGAGGAGACGGTGGAGGTGTTGACGACTGATTCCGTACGTCTGAGCTGCGTCGGTGATGGTGAGCTGGCCGGAAAGGATGTTGAGGATCGCGACTCGGTGTTTCGACATGTCTCTGACTGTCGCGTATGTCGCGACTCAGGTGTCACGTATCTTGTGTCGCTTATGTCCTGAACTCAGACACCCTATCCTCCGCCAGTGTGATGTCTCGCGACATAGGTCTCATATGTTGCGAGACGTGCGCATTATCCTCCGTCACCTGCCCCCAGCAGCGCGGAATGACGACCCGTAGACGCTGGGGTTGAGCTTCACTCCTCATCGAACTCTGGATCGTGCTTGCCTCGTTCGGGATGGCGGATCAGGCCGGGGTCTGCCATGCCCCGCCGCGGGTTATCCGTTGAGGCTTCCGCTGCTGCACTCTCGGTGGACCCATCGAGCACAGGGCGGTCTTGTGTCGCGCCCTCCGGGTGTTTGGAGACGGTTCCCTGACCCGTGCCAGCGTCGAGCCTGTCGGCATTGTGTGGTTGATCGTGGTGATCCATGATGGCCCCTTATCTCTCAGCCTTGGGCCGCTAACGATACGCCTAGCCGGGATAGATGGAAAGGGGTTGCGGCTGGCAACCCGGACCTGGTGCACCCGCGCCACAGACAAGAAAACCCCCTCGATCAGGGGGGCTTCTCGTTGATCCGCTCGGTAGCTGAGGCGGGGCTCGATCCCGCGACCTCACGATTATGAGTCGTGCGCTCTAACCAGCTGAGCTACTCAGCCACAAGGTTCGCCGTGTGGGCGGTGAGCAGATCAGAGCCCCGACCGGGATTTGAACCCGGGACCCCTTCCTTACCATGGAAGTGCTCTACCACTGAGCTATCGGGGCGTGTGCTCCCGTGCGGAAGCAACCAGGAAAGGCTACCATCAACTCTGTGTCAGTGCGAAATCAGGTCATCGGTGGGGTCGGAATTCTGTTGGCTGTATGGATGGGTCTGGGGAGGTGGATCTTCGGACTCGGCGGTGAATTGACCTGGTGGTATGTTCCGCTCATCACGGTTCCGTTCGCGCTGCTGCAACTGTGGACGGTGCGTCGCATCCGTATCGCACAGGATCGCGGCCGTCGCGTCGGGCGTGCGCCCTACGTCGCGCTCGCACTCTCCTGGGTCTCGGCCCTCGGGTTCGGGATCACCGTGCCCGACGTGGTCGGGGGCGAACTGATCACCGTTGCGGGCCACTTCTGGGGCACGCTCGCGAATGAGCTGGCCATCGCGTTCTGCAACCCGCTGGGTATCGTCGCATTTGCGACCACAATCATCGCACTCGCGTACGCCGCGGCAGCGGGGCGCGAGCCCCGCCCCGAGGAAGACGAGCTCGACGGGAGCGGTATGGTGCCGCACCCGTTCGAGCGCCCCTAGCGTTTAGCCCGCCAACCAGCGAGCCTGTCGGCCCCACGCGGCCGAACGAGCGTCACCGTCGTTCGGTAGACCTAGTCGGTCACGCGCACGAACACCGCGAGCGACTCGAAGTGATGGGTGTGCGGGAACAGATCGAACGCCCGCAGCGAGGTGAGCCGGTAGCCAAGGCCGTGCAGGGTTGCCGTGTCGCGGGCCAGCGCAACCGGGTCACAGGCCACGTAGACGATGTTCGCGGGGGCGAGTTCGCCGAGTTGCCCGACCACGCCACCACCGGCACCCGATCGCGGTGGATCGAGCACCACCGTTGCGCGCCGCAGCCGCTGGCGCACCGTCGGCGCACCCTTCTCCAGGTCGGCGAGGTACCGATCCACTCGCCCGGTCACCGCGAGACCACCCACGAGTTCCTGCAGGTTCTCGGCCGCGTCGTCGGTCGCACCCGGGTCGGACTCGACCGTGGTCACCTTGAGAGCCGGCCCCGCGGCCTCCGCCATCGCCGCAGCGAGCAGGCCCGCCCCGCCATAGAGGTCGAGGTTGGCGGCCGACGGGTCGAACCGTCCGTCGTCAATCAGCTGGTGGATCGCGTCACGCACCGCCGTGAACAGCGTCAGCGGCGCCTCCCGGTGCACCTGCCAAAACCCGCCGGCGCGCACGAGGAACTCGCGCCCGCCGACCGACTCGGCGACCCGATCGTTCTCACCCGCGCGCTTCTTCTCGCCTGGCAGGGTCACCAGCATGCGGGAGTCGTCTGCGCTGGGGGCGATGAGATCCACTGTCGCCACATCGGGCATCGCCTCGCCGAGCGGCGCGGAAAGCTCGATGCTTTCGACCGCGAGCGGCAGGCTCTTCACGCGGATCACCTGGCGGCTCCGGCTCGAATAGGGTCCGACCAGGCCGGTCTCGGGGTCAACGTGGAGGCGCACGCGGGTGCGGTAGCCCAGCCCGTTCGCCTCGTCGTCTCCGGGCACGGCCTCGACCTCAAGCGTGCCGCCGGCGACCACGGCGATCTCGGCGTCGGTGAGGCCGCCAAAGCGACGCAGCGCGTCGGCGAGCACCTCGGCCTTGAGCGCGCGCTGGCGGGGGAGCGCGATGTGCCCGAACTCGGCGCCGCCCACCCGGTGCTCAGGGTTGCGCGAGAGCGCGGCCTCGGCCCAGATGTGCGGGCGCCGATCCGCTGATTCTTCGATCACCGACACGGTCGCGGCGCGAGCGAACGACTTCTTTCGCGCCTCGGTGACGCGGGCGCGGACACGCTCGCCCGGAATCGCGTCGGCTACGAACACCACGCGCCCTTCGTGGCGGGCGACGGTGATGCCGCCGTGGGCGATGCCCGTGATGTCGAGCTCGATCTCGTCGCCAACGGCGAGGGGGGTGGGTTCAGTCATGGGCCCATTCTCCCATCCTGCGCCTGGGGCCAGTGATCCACCCTAGAATTTCGAGTATGCGCCTGGTACTTGCTTCGACCTCACCCGCCCGCCTCTCGGTGCTGCGGGGGGCGGGCATTGAACCGCAGTGCTTCGCGCCGGAGGTCGATGAGGAATCAGAGGTGGAGGCACGCGAGGAGCAGCTGGGGCGGGCCCTCAGTGCGCCCGAGCTCGTCGAGTACCTCGGGAGACTCAAGGCGGAAGATGTCGTGCGGCGGCACGGGCCCGCCGGCACCGGTGAGATCGACGGGCTCGTGCTCGGCGGCGACTCGGCATTTCTGCTCGACGGCGAAATTCTCGGGAAGCCCTATACCCCCGAGGTCGCGCTCGAGCGGTCACGGCAGCATCGCGGGCAGACCGGGGTGCTGCACTCGGGCCACTGGCTCATCGACTGCCGGGGCGGCGAGGTGCGGGGTGCGCGCGGCGAGGTCGACACCGCCAGGGTCACGCTGTCGTCAGACGTCAGCGATGCCGAACTCGAGGCCTACGTCGCGACGGGCGAGCCGCTGCTGCTGGCCGGGGGATTCGCGATCGACGGGCTGGCCGGTGCCTTCATCGAGCGGATCGAAGGATCCCCGAGTTGCGTAATCGGCCTGTCCCTGCCCGCGCTGAGACGCCTCGTCACCGGGCTCGGGCACGAGTACCCCGCGCTCTGGAATCGCTGATCCGCTACGCCGGCAACAGCCACACCGACAACTACAGCGACAACTACAGCGAACCGGCGAGCCCGCCGCTCAGACGCCCGTGGAAGTCACGCGTCGCCTCGTTCATGCCCTCGAGGATCACGCGCTTGCCGAGCTGCTCATACTTCGTGACGATCGCGTCGAGCGCGGCCACGGTCGACGCGTCCCAGATGTGTGAGCCCGACATGTCGATCACGATGCGCGGCGGATCGGCCCGATACTCGAACTGTGTGGTGAGGTCGTTGCTCGAAGCGAAGAACAGCTCGCCCGAGACGGTGTACACGGCGGTGGGGACCACCGCGAGCGGGTCGGTCGACCGCGTCACGGTCGCGAAGTGGGCCACGCGCCTCGCGAAAAGCACCATCGCCGTGAGCACGCCCACGATCACGCCAATTGCAAGGTTGTGGGTCCACACGGTGATGGTGACGGTGATGAGCATCACCGCGGTCTCGCTCTTCGGCATGCGCCGCAGGGTCGAAAGCCGCACGCTGTGCCAGTCGAACGTGGCAACCGACACGACGATCATCACCGCCACGAGTGCCGCCATCGGAATCACGGCCACCACGTCGCCGAGCACCACCACGAGCACCAGCAGAAACACGCCCGCCACGAAGGTCGAGATGCGAGTGCGCGCGCCGGAGGCCTTCACGTTGATCATGGTCTGCCCGATCATCGCGCAGCCGCCCATCCCGCCGAACAGCCCGGACAGCATGTTCGCCACACCCTGCCCCCACGCCTCGCGGGTCTTGCGCGAGTGCGTGTCGGTGATGTCGTCGACGAGCTTCGCCGTCATGAGCGATTCGAGCAGGCCGACCACCGCCATCGCGGCCGCATAGGGGGCGATGATCCGCAGGGTTTCCCAGGTGAGCGGCACGTTCGGGATGAACAGTTCGGGCAGACTCTTCGGCAGCTCGCCCTGGTCGCCCACGGTGGGCACGTTCAGTGCAAACACCACTACCGCCCCGGTGAGGAGCACGATCGCGACGAGCGGGGCCGGAACAACCTGAGTGAATCTCGGCATCAGATACATGATGAGCAAGCCGACGATCACGAGCGGGTAGACCAGCCAGGGCACCCCAAGCAGGTGCGGGAGCTGGGAGATAAAGATGAGGATCGCGAGAGCGTTCACAAATCCCACCATCACGCTGCGTGGGATGAAGCGCATGAGCTTCGCAACCCCCAGCACGGCGAGCAATACCTGAAACACGCCAGCGAGCAGCACCGTCGCGATGAAGTAGTCGAGTCCGTACTCGCGGGCAACCGGCGCGATGACGAGCGCCACGGCGCCGGTCGCGGCCGAGATCATGGCCGGCCGGCCTCCGAGGAAGGCGATCGAGACCGCCATGATGAAGGAGGAGAAGAGTCCGACGCGCGGATCCACCCCCGCGATAATTGAGAACGCGATCGACTCGGGAATGAGCGCGATCGCGACAACCAGGCCGGCCAACACCTCGCGGCTGAGGAGGCGGGGGTTTCGCAGCGCCTGCATCACCGTGGGTTCGATGCGGTAGCGCGAGGGCTGGTCAGTGGTCTTCGACAAGCTATTCACGCAAAACTCCTCGGTGGATCGGGGCACCTGCGTGGGGCTGAGCCGCCGCCGGCCGCTGGGAGCCGGGGTGCCGGGCCCCGGGGTGCCGACGACGAGTCTACGCGTCGGCTGTGGCGGGGGCGCTTGCCCCGCCTGCCCAGGCCGCGTCGCGGAGAGATATCTGCTCGGCCATGTCGGTGAGGAAGCGGATCACGACCTCGCGCTCGTGCGGGGCGAGGCGAGCGGCCGCGTGAAATCGCTTCGCCTGCTGCCGACCCACGGTCTGCATGGCGGCCTCGTGAGTTTGGGGGGTGATCGAAATGGCGAGCGCTCGGCGGTCGGTCGGGTGCGGCGCTCGGGTGATGTGCCCGGCCTTCTCGAGCCGGTCAAGCAGCTTCGTGGTGGACGCGCTTGAGATACCGAGGTGAGTCGCAATCGCCCCCGGTGTTGCGATGTTGTCAGTGTTTCCGGCGACGATCAAGTAGTGCAGCGCGCGCATGTCAGAGCGGTTCAGGTGCATGTATTTCTGCGATGCCTCAGACAACTCTTGCTCGGCATCACGCAGCTTGCCGAGGGCGGACATGAGCTTGCCGATCTGCTTCATCTCGTCGGGTGCGAGGCCGTCACGATCTATCAATCGCGAGTCAGGATCGCTGGTCTCGACGTTATACAGGGTCGACGAAACGGCGTCCCCTCGATCGTCGAATTCAGGCATGTGGATATAATAACGCATTTCAGACTTCGTGCTAGGTTTATTGCTAGATCGGCTAATAATATGTTGTTAGCAGAGATACTTGCTCTGAAACTTGGAGGTGGGAATCATGGAGATGGTGGTGCTCCTCAGCGAAGACGGCGAAGCCATTGGCACCGTGCCCAAGGCCGACGTGCACACCACTCAGACCGCGCTACACCTCGCGTTTTCCTGCTACGTCATGAACGAAGACGGAAAGCTGCTCGTGACGCGCCGGGCGCTCGACAAGCGCACGTGGCCCGGTGTCTGGACGAACAGTTTCTGCGGTCACCCCGCCCCCGGCGAAGACATGCAGCTCGCAATTGCGCGCCGCGCTGCCGACGAACTCGGCGCGACGGTCGGCGAGGTTCAGGTCGTGCTTCCCGACTTCCGGTACCGTGCGGTTGACGCCAGCGGCATCGTCGAGAACGAGGTGTGCCCGGTGCACATCGCGCGACTGCACGGCGAGCTCACGCCCCGGCCAGACGAGGTGGTCGAGTGGGCATGGGTGGATCCGCACACACTTGCAGAAGCGGTTGAGCGGGCGCCGTTCGCCTTCAGCCCCTGGCTTGCGATGCAGCTTCCCCAGCTGCTTGAACGGCTGGGCCAGGCCGAGAACCCGAACGCCGACGCGTCCGCACCGCTGGACGGACGCGATTCATGACCGCGGTCGTGGGGCACAACCGCACCCGCGCACTGCTGCGCACCGCGGTCGAGCGCGAGCTCAGCGAGATTTTTGCGGCGCAGACCGCGGCCGCGGAGGCCTACGGCAGCGAGTTTTCGCACCTCTGGGGGCTGGCGGCCGAGCACGTTCTCGGCGGGAAGCTCGTGCGGCCGGTGCTGATGGTCGAAGTTTTTGACGCGCTGGTGTCGGAAAGCGCACCTGAGTCGAGCATCGAGCGGGAGTCGATCATTCGCATCGCCGCCGCGATCGAGCTGCTGCACTACTCCTTCCTGCTGCACGACGACGTGATCGACGGCGACCTGGTGCGCCGCGGCCGTCGAAACCTCATCGGTGCGCTCCTTGACGACGGCAGCGCGCGCGGCGAGTGCGACCAGCGCGGTGCGCTGCACTGGGCCCGCACCGGGGGCATCCTGATGGGCGACCTGCTGCTCGTCGCCACGCATCAGATCTTCGCCCGAGTGGATCTGCCCCACGCGGTGCGGATCCAGATGCTCGATCTGCTCGAGCACACGATCACCGAGTCGATCGCTGGCGAGCAGCTTGACGTGGGGCTGAGCGACGGGCTCATTGCGCCCGACCTCAGCACCGTGCTCACCATGTCTGCGCACAAGACCGCCACCTACACGTTCGAATTGCCAATGCGGGCGGCGGCGATTCTCGCGCAGGCCCCGCAGCACCTCGAACGGTCGCTCACCGCGGCCGGGTACTATCTGGGGCTCGCCTTTCAGCTGCAAGACGACCTGATCTCGACGTTTGGTGACCCCGAGCTGCACGGTAAAGACCCCTACTCTGACCTGCGCGAGGGCAAACAGACCGCGATCATCTCGTACGCCCGCATGACGAGCGCGTGGCCGACGGTCGAAAGCGAGTTCGGTAACCCCGAGCTCACCGAAAAGATGGGTGCGCGACTGCGCGCCCTCCTCACCGAGTGCGGGGCCGAGAAGTTCGTGCGCGGCCTCGTCGAAGAGCAGACGACGGCCTTGTACGAGGTGCTTGCGGGCACCGGAAGTGCGCACACCATTGCTCCGGGTGCCCGGCGGGTGCTGCTCGCGCTCGCGGCGGAACTCGAGGAGCGCCGATCGTGAGCGACGACGCGTCGTCGCTCGACCGATTCACCCGCACCGCCGAGATCGCGGCGGGAGACGTGATCGGCACGTATTCGACCTCATTTGGCCTCGCCACCAGGCTGCTTGGGGCGCGGCATCGCCAGCACGTGCGCAACATCTACGCGATGGTGCGCGTCGCCGACGAGATCGTCGACGGGGTGGCTGCCGAGGCCGGGCTGAGCGTCGTCGAGCAGACGGAGGCGCTCGAGCGGTACGTGGCAGACACGCACCGCGCGATGCGCGTGGGGTACTCGAGCGATCTCGTGATCCACGCCTTTGCTCGCACCGCTCGCGAGGCAGGAATCGACGAAAGCCTGACGCAGCCGTTTTTTGATTCCATGCGAGCAGACCTGGGCGAGGATGTTGGCGAGGCTGTTGGCGAGACGGATCCGACTTTGGGGCCAGCCCCGCTCGTCTATGACACGGAGGCCCACGCGCGCTACGTGCACGGCTCCGCCGAGGTGGTGGGGCTCATGTGCCTGCGCGTGTTCCTGCGCGGGCGCAACCACACTGACGAGGAACGCGATCGGCTCGAATTCGGTGCCCGCCAGTTGGGCGCCGCATTCCAAAACATCAACTTCCTGCGCGACTTGGCAGACGATACCGACCGCCTCGGTCGCAGCTACCTGAGCGCCGACCACCGACTGAGCGATGCGGATCGCGACAGTTGGGTGCGCACGGTGCGGGCGCAGCTTGACGACGCGAGAGCGGTGATCCCGCTGCTGCCGAAAGACGCGCGCGCGGCCGTGCGCAGCGCGCTTGCCCTCTTCGCCGCGCTGACTGACCGGGTGGATCACACTCCCGCCGAAGATTTGTACACCACCCGCGTGCGTGTGCCCGACCCGGTGAAAGCCGGACTCGCCGCGCGTGCGCTCATCACCACCTGGATGGAGCGAGACTCATGACCCGCACGATCGTCATCGGAGCAGGCGTGGCCGGCCTCGCCACCGCGGCACTGCTCGCGCGCGAGGGCCACGACGTGCACGTGCTCGAGAAGAACGAGCGGGTCGGCGGCCGCGCAGGGCTCATCGAGCGCGATGGCTTTCGCTTTGACACGGGCCCCTCGTGGTACCTCATGCCGCGCGTATTCGACCACTATTTCGAAATGCTGGGCACAAGCACCGAGGAA
Organism: Leucobacter fengyongliangi; assembly: GCF_050971685.1. NCBI lineage: Bacteria > Bacillati > Actinomycetota > Actinomycetes > Micrococcales > Microbacteriaceae > Leucobacter > Leucobacter fengyongliangi. The sequence continues at coordinate 16,309 of NZ_JBPCEU010000016.1, forward strand.
CAACTCGACCTCACGTTCCTACGCCCCGGGTACCGAGTTTTCTCGGAGCCCGCCGAGGGGGGAGAGCTGGCCGATCCGCTGACGATCCCACTCGGCAAGCACCGCGTGCTCGACACCTTCGAACGCGTCGAGCCGGGCAGCGCCGAGGCTCTCGCGAAGTACCTTGCCTCGGCCCGCCACACCACCGACATGGCCGAGAAGTACTTTCTCTATAACCCGTTTACCAGGCCGGGCTCGCTCGCCCAGCGAGAGGTGATGGGCGCGGCCCCCGAACTCACCGGCCTGCTGGCCTCCTCGCTCGAATCGTACGTCGCGAAGCGCTTCGAGCACCCGGTGTTGCGCCAGGTGCTCGGCTACCCCGCGGTCTTCCTCGGTACGAACCCGGCCGATGCCCCAGCGATGTATCACCTGATGAGCGCGCTCGATCTCGACGAGGGCGTGCAGTACCCGATGGGGGGCTTCTGGCAAATATCCCAACGGCTCGAAGCGCTCGCCAAAGAAGCGGGCGTCAAGATCACGACCGGTGCCGAGGCCAAGCGGATCGTCACCCGCAAGTCGCGGAAGGCGGGAAAGCTCAGCCGCAAGCAGCGCGAAATCGCCGGAGTGATCTGGCAGGGCGCGGATGGCGTCGAGCACAGCGAGCAGGCCGACATCGTGGTTTCGGGCGCAGACCTGCACCACACCGAGACGCGTCTGCTGCTCGAGCCCGACCGCAGCTACCCCGAGAAGTGGTGGCAGAAGCGCACGAGCGGGCCGGGTGCCGTGCTTGTGATGCTGGGTGTGCGGGGCGAGTTGCCCGAGTTGCCCCATCATTCGCTCTTCTTCGTTACTGACTGGAAGACGAACTTCGACGCGATCTTCGGTGCCGAGACACACGTCCCGTCACCGGCGTCGATCTATGTCTGCAAGCCCAGCGCCACTGATCCGAGCGTCGCACCGGAGGGTCACGAGAACCTTTTCGTCTTGATCCCGGTTCCCGCAGACCCCGGCCTGGGCAGCGGCGGATCGGACGGCGCGGGTGACGCGGCGATCGAACGCGCGGCCGACGCGGCGATCGACCAGATCGAGGCGTGGTCGGGCATCGAGGGTCTGCGCGAGCGGATCGTCGTGCGCGAGACGATCGGCCCGGCAGATTTCCAGAGCGACTACCACTCCTGGCAGGGTGGCATGCTGGGCCCCGCCCACATCCTCAGCCAGAGCGCGATGTTTCGTGCGCAAAACGCCTCGAAGAAGGTCGAGGGTTTGTTCTACGCGGGCGCGACCACCGCGCCCGGCGTGGGGGTGCCGATGTGCCTCATCAGCGCAGAGTTGGTGCTGAAGCGCATTCGTGGCGACCACAGCGCGGGCCCGCTCCCGGTTCCTGCTCGCACCGGGGGCCCGGCCTAATGGGAGCCCTCTACCTCGCCGCGCTGCTGGTCGGGATCGGGTGCATGCTGCTGCTCGACCACCGGTTTCGCCTGTTCTTCTGGCATGACGCGGCGATCGCGAGCCTGATCACCGTGCTGGGCACCGCGCTCTTTCTCGTCTGGGATGTCGCGGGCATCTCCCTCGGCATCTTCTTGCGCGGCGACAGCCCGGTGGCGACGGGTATCGTGCTCGCGCCCGAGCTTCCGCTCGAAGAGCCGGTCTTCCTTATCTTCCTGGTGTTGTGCACCATGGTGATCTACACGGGTGCGGTGCGTCTGCTCTCCCCACGCGCGTCCACGAACGAGCTGGTGGATCAGCCATGACCTACCCCACCCTCGCTCTCCTCGGGGCTGTCATTGCCCTCGCCGCCGGTCTCGTGGCCTGGGGCCTGGCTGCCGCTCGCCGCACCCCGACGCTCGCGGTCACCGGCGCCTCCCGCCGGCACTGGATCGCGGTGGCGATCACGGTCGGTGCGCTGTTCATCTTGACGGCGATCTTCGACAACGTGATGATCGGCCTCGGACTGTTCACCTACGCGCCCGAATTTCTGCTCGGAATAAGCGTAGGACTCGCCCCGATTGAAGACTTTTCGTACCCACTTGCCGGTGCCGTGCTGCTGCCTGCGCTGTGGGTGCTGCTCGCGCGCGGTGGGGCGGATCGACAGCGCGCGTTCTCTCAGCTCGTGCTCTCCTCGCGCCCGGTCAGCTGGATCAACACGGCGTACCCCTTCGGCGCGGCGTACCTGCTCACCACCCGCGAGATCGACTGGCTGCTTGTGCTCGGCTTTCTCTATTTCCTCATTCCCTACAACCTCGCAATGTACGGCATTAACGATGTGTTCGACTACGAGTCGGACATTGCGAATCCCAGGAAGGGCGGCATCGAGGGGGCGCTCCTGCATCCGCGCCTGCATCGGGCAACACTCTGGGCAGCAGCGCTCACGAACATCCCCTTCCTGCTCGTGCTGGGGCTCGCTGGAGGCCCCGCCACCTGGCTCGCCCTCGCCGTCAGCGTGTTCGCGGTCATCGCGTATTCGGCGAAGGGGCTGCGCTTCAAGGAGCGGCCGTTCCTCGACTCGATCACCTCCAGCACGCACTTCGTGAGTCCCGCGGTTGTGGGCCTCACGCTCGCGGGTGCCGAGTTCACGATGCCGCTGGTGCTGACCCTCGCGGCATTCTTCCTGTGGGGGATGGCGGCACACGCCTTCGGTGCGATTCAAGACATCGGCCCCGACCGTGAGGGCGGGATCCACTCGGTGGCCACCGTCATCGGAGCGCGCTCCACCGTGCGGTTCGCCCTCGTGCTGTGGCTGCTCGCGGGCGTGGCCATGCTCTTCACCCCTTGGCCCGGCCCCCTCGCCGCGATCATCGTGGTGCCCTACCTGGTCAACTGCGCACCATGGTGGAACGTGACCGACGAAACGTCGGGCCGCACCAACATCGCCTGGCGCCGCTTCATCTGGCTCAACTTCTTCTCAGGTGCCCTCGCAACACTCATCCTCATCACCGAATGGACTCCGGCATGACCTCCCGTTCACGAATCGCGCAGCAAGCGAACGCGCCACACCAACCCCACCACGCACGAAGCCCCATCGACCCCGTGCGCTCGCGGGTACCGAAGTGGCTGCGCATCCTCCTTCCCGCAGTGCTCATCATCATCTGGCTCACCGCGGCCGGCGTTGGCGGCCCCTACTTCGGCAAGGTCGAGGAGGTGTCGTCGAACGACCAGACCACCTTCCTGCCCGAGTCGGCCGATGCCACACAGGTGCAGGCGCTCCTCGGGGAGTTCAGCGATTCCGACGCGATCCCGGCCATCGTGGTCGTCGTGGGCGACACGGAACTCACCGAGGCTGAGCTCACCAGCATCAGCGGCGAGATCGCGGCCCTCACCGAGCTCGAAGGGGTAGGCGACGAGGTGTCGCCCGCGATCCCGTCGGAGGATGGCCTTGCGGTGCAGGCCTTCGTGCCGATTTCCAGCGACGGCGAGATCGCCGAGATCGTGACCGAAGTCGGCGACGAACTGCGCGCGAACGCTCCCCCAGGGGTCGAAGTGTTCGTCACCGGTCCGGCCGGCTTCACGTCCGACCTGTCGGCCGCATTCTCGGGTATTGACGGTCTGCTGCTCGCGGTCGCGCTGCTCGCCGTGCTGGTGATCCTGGTGCTCGTGTACCGCTCGCTCCTTCTGCCCGTTGCGGTGCTGTCGACCAGCCTCTTCGCGCTGTGCGCCGCGCTGCTCTTGGTCTGGTGGCTCGCGAAGTGGGAGATCCTGCTGCTCAGCGGCCAAACCCAGGGCATCCTCTTTATCTTGGTGATTGGTGCCGCCACCGACTACTCACTGCTGTTCGTCGCGCGCTTCCGCGAGGAACTGCGGGTGAACTCCGACAAGTGGGTCGCGACGATGCGCGCGATCAAGGGCTCGATCGAGCCGATCCTTGCGTCCGGCGGAACGGTCATCGCGGGCCTCCTCACCCTGCTGCTGTCAGACCTGAAGTCGAACAGCACGCTCGGACCAGTCGCCGCGATCGGCATCGTCTTCGCCATGCTGTCGGCGCTCACGCTGCTGCCGGCGCTGATGTTCGCGTTCGGCCGTGCGGCCTTCTGGCCACGCAGGCCGAAGTTCGAACCCGAGGTTGTCGCCGCCGAGAACGGCATGCCCGCGAAGGGTTTTTGGGTCTCGGTCGCGCGCCTCGTACAGCGCCGCCCCCGCCTCATCTGGGTGCTCACCACGGTGGTGCTCCTGGTCGGCGCGCTCGGCATCACCCAGCTGAAGGCCGACGGCGTGCCCGCCTCCGATCTGGTGCTGGGGGCTTCCGAGGCTCGCGACGGCCAGGTCGCGCTGGGCGAGCACTTCCCCGGTGGATCGGGCAGCCCCGTGCAGGTCGTCGTCGACGAGGGCGAGTTCCAAGACGCGACCAATGTTCTGCTCGCGAACGCCGGCATCGATGGCGTCACGGTCACGGCGGCAGACTCACCGAGTGGATCCGCACCCGTCACCGAGGATGGCATCACCGCGTTCGGGCCTCCCGGCACCCCGGCCCCAGAGCCAACCGTGGTGGATGGCCAGGTGCTCGTGCAGGGCACGCTGGTGAATGCCGCCGACTCCGCGGAGGCGGGCGACACCGTGCGCGAGCTCCGCGCCGAGTTCGCCGATGCTGCGCCGAGCGCCCTCGTAGGCGGGGTGACCGCAACCGCGCTCGACACGAACGATGCGTCGATCCACGATCGCAACCTGATCATCCCGATCATCCTGGTGGTCATCTTGCTGATCCTGATGCTGCTGCTGCGTTCGATCTTGGCGCCGGTGCTGCTCATCATCACCACCGTGATCTCGTTTGGCACGGCGATGGGAGTCGCGGCGCTGGTCTTCAACGGCATCTTCCAGTTCCCGGGTGCCGACCCCGCCGTGCCACTGTTCGGCTTTGTGTTCCTGGTCGCGCTGGGCATCGACTACAACATCTTCCTGATGACGCGTGTGCGCGAGGAGACGATCAAGCACGGCACCCGCGAGGGGATCCTGCGCGGGCTCACCATCACGGGCGGGGTGATCACCTCGGCGGGTCTCGTGCTCGCGGCGACCTTCGCGGCGCTCGCGGTGATTCCGATCCTCTTCCTGCTGCAGCTCGCCTTCATCGTGGCCTTCGGTGTGCTGCTCGACACCTTCGTCGTGCGCACACTGCTGGTGCCGGCGCTCGGGTACGACATCGGGCGCAAGATCTGGTGGCCGTCGAAGCTCGGGCGGGCCGAGCACGAGGAGAAGGTCGCGGCGGAGAAGGCCGCGGCACTGGCTGCGGCCGGGGCGGCGCACCAGCCCGAGCACGCGGCGGCAGCCGTCGCGGCTCCGGCAGCCGACGCCGGGCATGCGGGGGCGGATCGCGCATGACGCGGCGGGTGGTGGTTTCGGGAGCGTCGGGTCTCATTGGCACGGCCCTCGTGCGCGCGCTCCGCGAGGTGGGCACCGAGGTCACCACCCTGGTGCGCCGCCCCGCGCGCGGCGCCCACGAGGTGCCATGGGCGCCAGGAGAGCGGCCCCTCGACCCGGGCCTCATTGACGGGGCCGATGCGGTCGTGGCGCTCGGCGGCGCGAGCGTCGGGCGCATGCCCTGGACATCGAGCTACCGGGCGGAACTCACGGCCTCACGCCTGGGCCCCACTCTCGCGCTCGCCGACGCGATCCGAGAGCTGGGGGAGGGCGCGCCAGCGTTCCTCTCCGCCTCCGCGGTCGGCTACTACGGGTCGGTGCCGGGTGCCGTACTCACCGAGGCTTCCCCCGCGGGGAATACGTTCCTCGCGGGTCTCTGCGTGGAGTGGGAGCGGGCGGCACGCACAGCGGGCCCGCACAGCCGGGTTGTGCTGTTGCGCACGGCTCCGGTGATCCACCGTGATGGCGTGTTGAAGCCGATGATTCGCCTCACTGGCCTGGGTCTCGGTGGTCCACTGGGGCGCGGCACGCAGGTGTGGCCGTGGATCTCCTTGGACGACGAGGTGCGCGCGATCCAGCACCTGATCGCGAGCGAGATTGAGGGGCCGGTAAACCTCACGGGTCCGACTCCCGCGACCGCGAACGAGCAGGGGCGGGCGCTCGCGCGCGCGATGCGGCGCCCGTTTTGGCTTCCGGCGCCCGAGTGGGGGCTGCGGCTCGCGCTCGGCCGTGCCGCGACCGAGTCGTTGCTGACCGCGGATGCCGACGTGCGGCCCTCCGTGCTTGAGCGCTCGGGGTTCACCTTCACCTCCGAGACGGTCGAGGCGGCGGTGCAGGCCGCGCTCGCCGAAGGCGACCGCAGGGGCTAACGGTCGCGGCGGGGCTTCGGCTGATCGCCCTCGGCGCCGTTCCCGTCATGGGTGCCGTCCGTGTGGTGAGCATCGTCGGCTTTTCCCGTGTCGACTGACTCAACATCGACTGACTCGCGGTCGTGCGTCGAGATGTCGGTGCGGAGCTCGCCCGTGAACGCATCCACCGCCGCGCCTACAGTCGGCGGGAACCGATCGGGCGTGAACCTGTCACCCAGCCCGTGACGGTGGATGAGGTCTCGCACCGGACCCTTGAGTTCCGCGAGCAGCAGCGTGATCCCGCGGCTCTGCAGGTACTCGTCGAGGCGCACGAGCTCGTCCATCGCCGTGGTGTCGATGTCGGTGATGGGTTCGGCCGCGAGCAGCACGGTGTGGATCGCGGGAGCGCCGGGTGGTGCCTCGCGCTCGGCCCGTTTCAAGACGCCGCGCACCCAGGAGGCGAAGATGTTCGCGTTCGCGAAGAAGAGCGAGGCATCCCAGCGTACGATGACGATGCCCGGAATGCGTTCCGCCTCGGGGTTGCGCGATCGGTCGTGATAGCCGCGGCGACCCGGTATCCGGCCGAGTTCGGCGCGGTACGGGCGCCACGAGTGCCACACGAAGGCGACGAAAGAGAGACCGATCGCGATGAGGATGCCCTCGAGTACGCCGACGAGGAGCACTCCAAGAAACGCCGCGATTGCGAGGCTGCTGTCCCAGCGGTCGATCTTCCACATCCCGACCCCTGTGGGCTGAAATACTGAGGAGATCGCCACGATGACGACCGCGGCCAGCACCGATTGTGGGAGAAACTCGGTCACGTCCGGCAGGAACAGCATGAAGGCGAGCACCAGGAGCGCCCCGATCACCGCGGCGAGTTGCGATCGCGCGCCCGCCGCCTCGATCACGGGGGTGCGCGACATTGACCCTGCGATGGGGAAGCCGCCCATGACCCCGCCAGCGACGTTCGCCATGCCGAGGCCCACCATCTCACGACTGCCGCTCACCGTCTCGCCCCGCCGCGAGGCGAGGGTGCGGGAGAGCACCCCGGTATCGGCGAAGGCGATGAGTGCGATCGCGAGGGCGGGGGCGGCAAGAGCCAGCGCATCGGACCACTGGATTCCGCCGAGGGCGGGTGCCGGGAACCCCTGCGGCATCTTGCCCACCACCGGGAGCGTTTCCGAAAGGCCGAGGATCGCAGTGACGAGAATGCCCGCGACCACCGCGACGAGCACCCCGGGGATCCGGTCTTTCAGAAGCAACTTGAAGCTGAGGATCACGGCGAGTGAACCCACCCCGAATATCGCGGCGGGCGGTGTGATCCCGCCCTGCACGATTGCGACGCCGATCGACCAAATGTCTCGCAGCGGCTGCGTCGAATCGATCGAGAACCCCAGCAGCTTGGGCAGTTGCGAGATGATGACGATCAGGGCGATGCCGTTGAGATAGCCGCGGCGGATCGGCTTCGAGAGCAGGTCGGTGATGAAGCCGAGACGAAGGCCACCCGCGACGATCAGGATCACCCCGACCATGATCGCGAGCAGCCCGGCGAGGGCGACCGCGCGGTCCTGGCTTCCGAGTGCGAGCGGCAGCACCGCGACGGCGATGAGGGGAGCGAGCCCGGAGTCGGGCCCGACGACCAGGATGCGCGAAGGCCCGAAGACCGCGTACGCGAGAAGCGGGATGATGGTGGCGCAGAGGCCAGTGTAGGCGGGGAGGCCCGCTGCCTGGGCGTACCCCATGCCGGCGGGCACGAGGAGGGCGCTGAGGATCAGGCCCGCGCGAATGTCGGGCCACAGCCACGCGCGCTGATACCCAAGGGCGGTGTCGAGGCCGGGAAGGAGGGTGCGCAGGGAGCGCCTGATGCTGTGCCCTGTGCCCCGTGTCTGCCCCAGTGAAGCCATGTCGCCAGGATAGCCCTGTGGCCGCGGCGGTGCGGAACGGCAGAATTTGGTTGCTGGATCGGATTGTGTATAACGATCTGGTCTCGGAGAAAACTCCAGGTCAGAGAAAAATCTGAGCGCTCAATCAGCGTCAAATTCCACGCCCCTGCTTTGCGCTTTGCGTGAGGACCTTGTTACGGTCAAAGGAGGAACTCACCGTTCCCTGCCCGCCAGGTTGCGCGTCGTCTGCTGTTTGAGAAGCGGGTGCGAAATCGACAGGGCTGAACGGTGAGAGCGGCGCCGACAGCCGCCACACGGAGGTGTGATGTTCGGTGAGCGGCCCAGGGCCGCTCACCCTCACCTCTTTTTCCGCACCGGCGGCGCTGGCTTCACTTGGTCATGCGTCGGCCAGAGAAGCGATGGGCACGTTTGGCGTGCCCGCAAGGAGAAATTGTGGCATTCCCCAGCACTTACCCACAGACCAAACCGACTGCGCAACTCGCCGAGAACGTGTCGCCCGCAATCGAGGTCAGGCGCGTCTTCAAGGTATTCGGGAAGCGCCCCAAAGAGGCGGTGCGCCGCCTGCAGGCGGGATCCACTCGCGAAGAGGTGCGGGGCCTCGGAACCGCAGCCGTCATCGACGCAAGTTTCGACGTGCGGCCGGGGGAAATCTTCGTGGTGATGGGCCTCAGTGGATCGGGCAAATCGACGCTCATCCGCATGCTGAACGGCTTGAACGACACCACCGACGGCTCGATCCGTGTGTTTGGCACCGAGGTCGTCGGGCTCACGGGCGAGAAGATCCGCGCGCTGCGCCGGGATCGTATGGCGATGGTGTTTCAGCACTTCGCCCTGCTGCCGCACCGCAGCGTGATCGACAACGTCGCTTACGGTCTGGAGATCCAGGGCGTCTCAAAGGCTTCCCGCACAGAAACCGCGCAGGAGTGGATCGCCCGCGTCGGCCTCACTGGCTGGGAGGACAGCCTGCCCAGCCAACTTTCGGGTGGCATGCAGCAGCGTGTCGGGCTCGCCCGAGCCTTCGCCGCTGGCACCGACATCTTGCTCATGGACGAGGCGTTCTCGGCGCTCGATCCACTCATCAGGCGGGAGATGCAGGAACTGCTCGTCGAGCTGCAGCAGGAACTCGGGAAGACCATCGTGTTCATCACCCACGACCTGAATGAGGCGATGTTTCTCGGCGACCGCATCGCGGTCATGCGCGACGGGCAAATCGTGCAGCTCGGAACCCCGAACGACATCTTGACTGACCCGGCGAACGATTACGTCGCGCAGTTTGTGCAGGACGTGGATCGGGCCCGGGTGCTCACCGCGGGCGATGTGATGGAGCCACCGCGCGCGGTCGTGCCAGCCACTGCCGGCCCCCGCGCGGCGCTGCGCATCATGCGCGATGTGCAGGCCTCCGCCTGCTTCGTCACGACAGGAGGCCGCTCGCTGCTCGGAGTGGTGCGCGATAAGGACGTGCTGCGCCAGGTGCGGGAGGGGGGTGTCGACCTGACCGCGGTGCTTCGCAGGACGTCCTCGGTCGTGACCGCCGACCAGCTGCTCGTCGACCTCTTCGAGCTCGCGGTGGAAAGCCCGCTGCCGGTCGCCGTAGTCGACCAGAGCGACCGGCTGATCGGTGTGGTGCCACGAGTAACGCTGCTCGCCTCGCTCGCGAATATGCCTCCGATGACTACCGAGATCCCCATCATCGAGCCCACGCCAACTATCCCTGCGGCCGAGATCACCGAGACGCTTGCCGATACCGCCGCTGGTCCCGCCGATCCGGCCGGTCTGGCCGGGACCGCCGGTTCCGCTGGGCCAGATGGCACACGCGGTACTGCCGCCGCAGTCGATACGCCGAGTCGTCCCAACCCGCTGCTGCCCAAGACCCAGGAGGACCGCGCATGAACGACTTCCGCCTGCCCCTCGGCGACGGCGCATCCGCCGTTGTCGACTGGCTGACCACTAACCTGGCCGGGTTCTTCGACGTGCTGAGGAGCATCTTCCTCGGCATGTTCGAGGGCCTGCAGTTTGTGCTGACGCAGCCCCCGTTCTGGTCCATTATCCTTGTGATCGCGGTCATCGCTTGGCTCGCGAAGGGCTGGAAGCTCGCCCTCGGCACCGCCATCGGCCTCCTCATGATCGTCGGGGTCAACCAGTGGGACAACGCGATGGACTCGCTTGCGTTGACCGTCGTTGCCGCCCTCGTGGCGCTCCTCATCGCGATCCCACTGGGCATCCTCGCCGCACGAAACGACACGGCCTCGCGCATCATTCGCCCGGTGCTCGACTTCATGCAGACGATGCCCGCGTTCGTCTACCTGATTCCCGCGATCGTGCTGTTCCGCGTCGGTGTCGTGCCCGGTATTGTCGCAACGATCGTATTTGCGCTCGCCCCAGGCGTGCGGCTCACCGAACTCGGTATTCGGGGGGTGGATCGCGAAGTCGTCGAGGCGGGTCACGCGTTCGGCGCGAAGCCCGGTCGCATCCTGCGCCAGATCCAGCTGCCACTTGCCATGCCGAGCATCATGGCGGGTGTGAACCAGGTCATCATGCTGTCGCTGTCGATGGTCGTCATCGCAGGCATGGTGGGTGCCGGTGGTCTCGGCGGGGCCGTCGTGCAGAGCCTGCAACGCATCAACATCTCGCTCGGCTTCGAGGCGGGGCTGTCGGTAGTCATCATCGCGATGATCCTCGATCGGATCACCGGTTCATTCGGCAGGAAACGCACGCGACGCATCAAGAAACTGTCGCCCGCACTGCCGGTTGGCGGATCCGCGGTTCACGCCTAGCGGTCACTCAAGCTCGGGCGGCCCCAAGCCGTCCGTTTCCGGGTCCAGGCCCGGGTGCACATCCCCAACAACTGCGCATTGCGCGGGAGGAAAGGAACACCATGAAGAAGAGGAAAGTCACGGGCGCACTCGCACTCGGCGCCGCAGCCGCCCTCGCGCTGGCAGGTTGCTCGGCGGGAACCCCGGCAAACGACGGCGGATCCGCTGATGCTGGAGAGAACCAGGACATCACGCTTGCCGTGTTCAACGGCTGGGACGAGGGAATCGCCGCGAGCGAGCTCTGGAAGGCCGTGCTCGAAGAGAACGGCTACGACGTCGAGCTCGAGTATGCTGACCCTGCGGCCGTGTACCTCGGCCTGACCACCGACGACTACGACGTGACGCTCGACACCTGGCTGCCGATCACCCACTCCGACTACATGGAGCAGTACGGTGACGACCTGGTCGACCTGGGTGCGTGGAACGAAGAGGCCGCGCTTACCATCGCTGTGAACGCGGACGCGCCGATTGATTCGCTCGCCGAGCTCGCCGACAACGCCGATGTGTTCGGCAACACCATCGTCGGGATCGAAGCCGGGGCTGGGCTCACTCGAATCACCGAGGAAGCCGTGATTCCGGCCTACGGGCTCGAGGGCATGGACTTCACGATCTCGTCGACGCCCGCGATGCTCGCCGAGTTGCAGGCCGCGACTGACGCCGGTGACAACGTGGTCGTCACCCTGTGGCGTCCGCACTGGGCCTACGACGCGTTCCCCATCAAGGATCTCGCCGACCCTGAGGGAGCACTCGGTGACGCCGAGGGGATCCACTCGATTGGCGGCAAGAGCTTCGAGGGGAACTTCCCCGAGGTCGCCGACTGGTTGAAGTCGTTCAAGATGAGTTCTGAGCTGCTGTACTCGCTCGAGAATGTCATGTTCAATGAGTACGACGGTGACGATTATGGCCCCGTTGTGGCCGAGTGGATCGCGGAGAACCGCGACTACGTGGACTCGCTGACCGCGTAGCGGTCCCTCGTTGCCCGGCCTGTGAGTCGGTAGTTCGGGCTTCAACCGGCAGATTTGACGTACATCAGCCGGTTGAAGCCCGATTTGCTGGGTGAAGGTGAGGATCGAGTCTGAGCCGCCTCTCCGATAGCCGTTGCACGCGAGGGTGGATGGTGCTTGACCCGCCGGGGCGGCCGGAATCTCGTTCCTGAGTTGCGACGCACGTGCAGTTAGAGGCTTGCCTGATCTTGCTGGAGCCGCAACGCAACCGTGACGGTTGCGTTATCTGCGCGAGAGGAGTTGGCTAACCCTATGACGAGACAAGAAACGCACATTCATGCATCCCGGACTGAAGTGGAAAGCGATCTCGGCGTTGAGCATGCAGATACTCCGGAGGAAGTCGCCCCTGCTGAGTACTGGGAAGCGCGCTACGGAAGTGCTGAGAAGATGTGGTCGGGCCGTGTGAACCAGGTATTGGCCCACACGGTGAGCGAATTTGACCCGGGTCGCGCGCTCGATCTCGGCTGCGGCGAGGGTGGGGATGTGGTGTGGCTCGCGAAACGTGGGTGGCACGCGACCGGAATTGACATCTCGGAAACCGCCATTCAGCGTGCCCGGGCTGCGGCCCACGCCGCAGGGCTCACCGTGGCGCAGGCGAACTTCCGGGTTGCTGACCTCGCCGCGCTCGCGGCCGAAGAGCAGTTCGATCTCGTCACTGCGAGCTTCCTGCATTCCCCTGTCGAGCTTCCGCGGGAGCACATCCTGCGACGTGCCGCTGCGCACGTGGCCCCCGGTGGTCATCTTCTGATCACTGCGCACGCTGCGCCGCCGCCCTGGGCCGCGGACCTGCATCATCACGGTTCAGATGGCCAGGGGCCTGGGGATCACAGCTCAGTGGAGCACGAGGCTCCCGAGTTTCCTCTGCCCGAAGACGAACTTTCGGCACTCGATCTGAACCCGGAGGAGTGGGACACGGTGATTGCCCAGACGCGTGACCGCGAGGCGGTCGCCCCCGATGGTGCCCATGTTGTCTTGACGGACGGGATCGTGCTGGTGAGGCGGCGCGCAGCCGCGGTGCCGCAGTAGGCGCGGGAGGCTGGGCACCCCTGTCGGCGGACCTAAACCTCGCGACTCACGTCGGGTATTTGACTTCGGTCGGACAATTCGGGCCAGGTCCATCCGACTGGAGTGAAATACCCGACCGGAGTCGTGTGGACGCGGCCGGGAAGTCAGTGTGAGGCAGAAACCGCACCAGCCTGTGAGAACCGCCTCACTGTTGGTTCTGCTTGGTGCTCGGTATTCTGGGCATCTCGAACCCTGCCAAATTGTGAGGATACTGTAGTGGCACCGAAACCGAAGTACAGTTCCACCTTCATATTTGAAACGAAGGAGTTGAACGACGACTTCCATCGGCTCGACAGCGAGATCGCAGCACGCGCGCGGAAGATCCCTGGTTTCTTGGGCGAGGAGGCCTGGCATAACGAGGAAACCGGGTTGCACTCCGAGGTCTACTACTGGTCGAGCATGGAGGCACTCCGCGAACTCATTGGGATGGACACCCACGCCGTCGCGAAGCAGCGTCACGGCGAATGGCTTGGCGAGTATCGGGTGATTATCTCCGAAGTGCAGGCGGTCTACGGTAGCGCGAATCTCGGACTCGAACATGTCCCGATTCGGGACTGATCCCCAGCTTCGCCGCGGATAGTGAAGTCCTTCGTGAAACGAAAAACCCGACCAGATTTTATCTCTGATCGGGCTTTCTCTCGGTGCGCCCTAAGGGATTCGAACCCCTGGCCTTCTGATCCGTAGTCAGACGCTCTATCCAGCTGAGCTAAGGGCGCATGTTGGTTTCCCAACCAAAGAGACATTACCCGATCTCTCGGGGAAATGGAAATCGAAGGGGGTCTGGTGTCAGCGCACGGGGAGCATTCGGCGTACTCAGGTACCCTTTCTGCGTGACTACAGCACCCGCAGCATCACCCGCAATTTCCACCACGTCGACCTCGACCGCACTCGATCGGGCCGCCGCGCTGATCCGCGAGATTCCCGACTACCCTGAGTCGGGAATTCTGTTCCGCGACATCACCCCACTGCTCGTCGACGGTGAGGCCCTGCGCGTCACCGTCGACGCGCTGCTTGCCCCCTTTACCGGCACCTTTGACGTGATCGCGGGCATTGAGGCGCGCGGGTTCATTCTCGCCAGCGCAGCCGCGATCGCCGCGGGCACCGGCGTTGTGCCGATCCGCAAGGCTGGGAAGCTCCCCCGCCCCGCAGCTTCGATTGACTACGCGCTTGAGTACGGTACCGCCACGATCGAGATGCACGCGGATCTCCCTCCGGGAACCCGGGTGCTCGTGATCGACGACGTGCTCGCGACGGGCGGCACCCTGGCCGCCGCGCTCGACATGCTGCAGCAGCTTGACTACGAGGTGGCGGGCACCGCGGTGTTGTTTGAAATTGCAGGGCTCGGTGGGCGCGAGACGGTGGGCGATCCACACTTGCACACTGTATTTCACAGCTGAGCCGCGCTCCCGATCCCGCTGCATCCTTGCCGGAGCCGAAGCGCGACCCGGCGCGCACCGAGTGGGCAACGACGCAGGGTTCCATTGCGATGAACCCTGCGTGAGTGTCCATCTGTCGATAGCGATCCCTTGCGAGTAGGCAACGACGCAGGGTTCCGTCGCGTTTAACCCTGCGCGAGTGTCCATCCGTCGAAACAGAACGCCTGCCCGGCTGCCCTTCCGGATGCACAGTACCCATGCGCGAGAATGGGGGAATGACCCCCAGCGAACTGACAGACGGATCCCGGGCCTTCTTCGCCGCGCGCGACCGGCTCCTCGCCTGCTCTGGCGACCCGGTCCGCGCACGCGCAGAATTCCAGTGGCCCGATGTGGGCACCGAATTCAACTGGGCCCACGACGTGTTCGACGTCATCGCGCGGGGCAACGATACGGTCGCCCTGTGGATCGCCGAGGCAGACGGCACCGAGGTGAAGCGCACATTCGCCGAACTCAGCCGGCGCAGCGATCAGGTCTCCAACTGGATGCGCGCGCAGGGCGCAAGGCCCGGCGATGTCGCCATGCTGATGCTGGGCAATCGCGTGGAACTCTGGGAGATTATGCTCGCCGCGCTGAAGATCGGCGTGGTGATTTTGCCTACTTCGGTTGTGTTGGGTGCCCAGGAACTTGAAGATCGCGTGGTGCGCGGGCAGGTGCGCTGGGTGTTCGCGGCGGCCGAAGACGCGCTGAAATTCGCAAGGGTTCCCGGCGAATACAAAGGTATCGGGATAGGTCTTGACGCAGCGACCCCCGATCAGCGGGCGGCGCTGTACGACTGGGAGCGCTTCGAGGAATCGCGCGCGGCCTCCGTCGCGCGCGTCGTGAAGACCACGGCGAGCGACGACCCCGCGCTCATCTACTTCACCTCGGGTACAACGAGCCTGCCCAAGATCGTGATGCACTCGCACGCAAGCTACCCGGTTGGGCACCTCACCACACTCGCGTGGATCGGTGTGCGCCCGGGCGACACGCACTCTGTCGTGAGCGCGCCGGGCTGGGGCAAGCACGCCTGGTCGAGTTTCTTCGCCCCGTGGAACGTGGGGGCCACCATTTTCGTCGCGAACTATTCGCGTTTCGATGCGGATCACTTCGTCTCCGAACTCGACCGTGCGCGAGTGAACACGTTCTGCGCCCCTCCCACCGTGTGGCGCATGCTGATCCAGCACCACCTTGAGCACAAGCCCGCGGCCTTGCGTGAGGTCATATCGGCGGGGGAGCCACTGAATCCCGAGGTGATCGCGCGCATTCGCGACTGGTGGGGTCTCGAGATCCGTGACGGGTACGGCCAGACCGAGACCACGGCGCTGATCGCGACGATGCCCGGCGAAGAAGTGGTGCCGGGGGCGATGGGACGCCCGCTGCCGGGCGTCAACGCGGTGCTCATCGACCCGCTGACAGGCGCCGAGACCGACGAGGGTGAGATTTGCCTGCGCCTCGATCCGCCCCCTATTAACCTGATGCCCGGGTACTTCGGCAACGACGGGGCGACCGCGAAGGCCATGCGCGACGGAGTGTTTCACACTGGCGATGTCGCCCAGCGCGGAGAGGGCGGGGTGCTCACCTTCGTGGGCCGCACCGACGACATCTTCAAATCGAGCGATTTCAAGGTGTCGCCGTTCGAGGTGGAGAGCGCCCTCCTCGAGCATGCGTTCGTGGCCGAAGCCGCTGTGGTGGGAGCCCCTGACGACACACGGCTCAACGTGACCAAGGCGTACGTGGCGCTCGCCGCCGGGGTCGCGGAATCGTCCGAGACCGCGCGCGCCATCCTGGCGCACGCGCGCGAGGTGCTGCCGCCGTACATGCGGGTGCGCCGGGTCGAGTTCTTTGCGCTGCCGAAGACGGCGTCGGGCAAGATTCGTCGGGTGGAGCTGAGACAGCGCGAGGTTCACGCGCATGCTGCGGGCGAGCGGATCGCCACCGAGTGGCGCGAGGAAGACTTCCCGGGGCTCAAGGCGTAGGCGCGCTAGGGCGGACGGCCGCGCCGGGTTCGTCACTCGCGAACCCTGCGCGAGTGTCCACCGGGAGCGTCATCGCGCACTGCCCGACCCGGTCGCGGTGATCCTGGTGACCGGGAGACCTACGCCGCGTTCTCGTCCGGTTCGTGCACACCGAACACGTTGTTCTCGGTGTCGAGAAAGTATCCTTGCCAGGCCATCCCAGGGAGGGCCGCCTTCGGCTGTGCGACGATGCCTCCCGCGGCGAGCACGCGCTCGGCCGTGATGTCGAACGATTCGACACCGATGGTGAGCACGGCTCCGGCAACGGGAGTGTCGGGTTCGGGGTTCTCTCCCTGGCGTTGCATGATGGCACCGTCGATGCCTGGGCCTTCGCCGGTGGTGAGGCCGAAGTACGGGGTTCCGGCGTACTCTGACCAGTCTTCGGTCTTCCACCCGAAAACGGTCACGTAGAACTCTGCAGCGCGATTCGGATCGGCCGCGTGGATCTCGAAGTGGACTGGGCGCCCCTGGGGGAGCTGTGGTGCGTGTGGTTCCTGTGGTTCCTGCGATGCCTGAGCGTCGGTCATGATGTGCTTCTCTGCGGTGAGGGGCGGGGCGCGCCCTGGGTTCGGTGCCTGGGATCCCGCGCGACACCATTCGCCTCCAGCCCGGGTAGGGCGCAAGTGGCTGTTTCCAGGGGCGGCAAGCAGCCACTTGCGCCCTATGCGAAGGTGACGGAGCTTCTTGCCCGGCACCCAGGCTGCCCGGCCCGCGCATTCCGTTGCTCATGTCTCTGAATGCCTCCGATTTCGAAACCTGAAGGGTTTTCGCCCGAAGATTTCGTTTGCGTTACACGAGGTCACGATCGATGCCGCAGATGGCCCAAATGCGCTAGCGTGACTCCCAGAGTGCGCCGTTGCACACTGACATTCAGACCCGAGGAGACCTCATGTCGATGCGATCCCCCCTTCGTTCGCGCGCCGGTGTGCGCGGCGCCATTGCGACCGCGGGTGCCGCGCTGCTGGCGCTTTCCCTCGCAGCCTGCGGTGGCGGTGCGCCCGCAGCCACCGAGCCCGTCAACCTCGTCGACACCGGGGCGGAGCTTGACGAGATCACCGTCGCGCTGCCGGGCTCGCTCGCGAATCTCTACACGGGCGTCGAGGGCGGCATCCTCAACTACTACGTCGCCTCAACCGTGCAGGAGGGGCTCGTCGGCATTGATGAGACCGGCGCGGTGGTACCGTCCCTCGCCGAGTCCTGGGAAACCCCAGACGAGAACACCTACGTGTTCCAGCTGCGCGATGACGCGACGTTCCACGACGGCGCGCCCGTCACCCCCGAAGACGTGGTGTTCAGCCTGCAGCAGGCACAAGACGAGGTTGCCTCGCCGAGCCTCTCCTGGTACCTCTACAACATGGCGAGTGTCGAGGTCACTGGCGAGAACGAGGTCACGGTCACTACGGCCGAGCCCGATCAGGCATTCCTGAAGAACCTGAGCACGGCCGGGTCGGCGTTCGTCACACCCAAGGCGCACTGGGAAGCCGTTGGCGGCGCCGTGGGCACGAGCGAGTCACTGCTGCCGGGCAGCGGGCCCTACGAGGTCACCGAGTTCCAGCCCGACTCCCACGTCACCCTGGTGCGCAACGACAACTGGTGGGGCGGCACCCCCGCAGTGAAGCAGATCAACATCGAGTTCATTCCCGACGAGAATACCCGCCTCCTCGCAGCGCAGAAGGGCGACATCGACATCGCGTTCAACGTGCCCATCGGTCAGGCCGATCAGTGGCGCGAGATCGACGGTGTGCGGGTTGAGAACGTGAATGACCTGTCATACGTCGGCCTGCTCTTCGACCAGAACGTCGCCCCGTTTGACGATCCGAAGGTGCGCGAGGCGATCGCGCTCGCAGTGGATCGCCAGACCATCGTCGACCGCCTGCTCCGAGGCAACGGCGAGGTTGCGACGACAATCATGACCCCCGAGTCCATCGAATCGGTGGTCGGCGCAGACGAGGCACGCAAGCTGCTCGCGGGAGCGACTCAGCACGAGTTCAACCTTGATGAGGCACGTGCCGCGCTCGAGGAGTCGAGCGTGCCTGATGGCTTCGAGCTCGAGCTCACCTTCCCCAACACCGGCCCGCAGCTCGGCACTGCCGCCCAGGCGATCGGTGAGAGCCTCGGAGAAATCGGCATCGAGGTGGCGGTGAAGGAGGTGCCCATCGAGACCTGGCTCGCCACGATCGGCGACGGAGAGCACGGCCTGAGCTATATGTGGTACTTCTCCACGACGGGCGACCCGGCCGAGGTTCCCGCATACCTTATCGGGCCAGATAACCCCAACGGGTTCGTCAGCGACGAGGCCGCGGCACTGCTGAGCGAGTCGAATGCGGCGGTAGACCCCGAGGAGCGCATCGATCTCATCCTGCAGCTCGAAGAGCTCAGCGCGACCGAGGTCGTGAACGCCCCGCTGTGGTGGGGCCAGGCGCTCACCTCGTTCACCAACCGCGTGGGGCTCGCTGACTACAGCGCCTACTCGTTCGTCGGGCCGTGGGGCGCAAAGCTCTTCGCCGCCGAGGTCGCTGAGTAGCGCCAAGTCACACACGGAGCACCTATGTTGACCACCACCCCGACCCCCGCCCGTCAGGCGTCGCGCGCGCTCGCGCGCATGATCGCCGTGCGGGTGGTCGGGGTGGTGTTCATTTTGCTGGTCATCTCGCTCCTGACGTTCGGTCTCATGTACCTGGCGCCGGGTGACCTGGTGAAGAACCTGCTCGGCAACCGGCCCACCTCGCCCGAGGCCGTGGCAGCGATCCGCGAGCAGTACCGCCTCGACGACCCGTTCTTCGTGCAGTACTTCACCTGGCTGGGCAACGCGTTGCAGGGTGACTTTGGCACCTCGGTGCGCATGCAACAGCCGGTGACCACGGTGATCGGGGCGCGCGTCGGGCTGACCGTCGCGCTCTGCCTGCTGGCGTTCGTCATCGCCGCGATCGTCGCAATCCCGCTCGGCATCGCGAGCGCGGCGCGAGCGGGATCCACCATCGACCGCGTGAGCAGCTCGGTGACGCTCATCGGCCTCAGCGCACCCACCTTCGCGCTCGCGCTGCTCCTGCTGTATCTGTTCGCGTTCTTCCTGCCGATCTTCCCCATCTACGGCGGCGGCAGCGGCCCGCTCGACACGCTCTACCACCTGGTGTTGCCGGCGATCATTCTTGCCGCGGGGCTGGGCGCGATTCTCATGCGCATGACCCGGGCGGCGATGATCCGCGAACTCGGCAGCGACGCGGTTTCATTCGCGCGGGCGCGCGGCATCGCTGAGCGCGACGTGCGGTGGATCGCGCTGCGCGCCGCGGCGATCCCGATCGTGACCGGTGCGGGTCTCGTGCTCACCTTCCTCGTGGGGGGCACGATCATTGTCGAGACCATCTTCGCCCTGCCCGGCCTCGGTTCGCTTCTGCAGGATTCGGTTCTGTTCAAAGACATTCCCGTGGTGCAGGCGCTCACGCTCGTGGTTGCGGCGGTGATCGCGGTGATCGCGATCGTCGTTGATTTGAGTTATCTCGCGCTCGATCCGCGGGTGCGCACCCGGGAGTTCGCCCGATGAGCGGCCAGCCGGGGGTGCCAAGCGGGGCGCCGCTCGGATCGCTGCCGGGGCCACCTCAGGGGTCGCCTCACAGTGGGCCGAGTGCGACTGTGGGCCCTCGCACCACGCAGCTGCGACTGTTGCCGCGTGGCCCGAAACCCGCGTGGAGTGTGGTGGCATCGTTCGTGCTGCTCGGGCTCGTGGCGCTCGCCGCGGTGCTCGGCCCGGTGGTGTTTGCCGATGCCACGAAGCAGAGCATCCTCGATTCGCTGCTGCCCCCGTTCACCGCGGGGCACCTCCTCGGCACCGATGAACTCGGGCGCGACGTGTTCGCCCTGCTCGTAGCGGGTACCGCGTCGGCGGTCGTCGGCCCCCTCGTGATTGCCCTCGGCTCGATGACGATCGGCATCGTGCTCGGAACGCTCGCGGGCTACCATCGCGGGTGGCTCGACATGATCATCAGCCGCTTCAGTGACGTGCTGCTCGCGCTGCCGGTGATGCTGCTCGCGATCGTCGTAGCCGGCATCTTCGACGCCGGCTACTGGATGACGGTGGCCCTCCTGGTGTTGCTCTTCAGCCCCTCCGACATTCGTATCGTGCGCGCGGGTGTGCTCGAGCAGGCGCCGCGCCCCTACGTCGAGGCCGCGCAGATGTTGTCGCTGTCTCGCTGGCGCATTATGTTCGTGCACGTGGTGCCGAACGTGTGGCCGCTCATCGTGACCAACGTGCTGCTGAATACGTCGTTTGCGCTCGTCACCCTCTCGTCGCTGTCGTTCCTGGGCCTCGGCGTCGCACCGGGCACGGCCGACTGGGGGCGCCAAATCGCCGATGGCCGTGGTCTCATGGCCGACAACCCGGCCGCGCTGATCGCGCCCGCGGTGCTCATCGTGCTCGTGTCGATGGCCATCAACGTCGTCGGCGACTGGTTTGGCGAGCGGCTCGAGCGGAAGGGCATCCGATGAGCGGGGTACGGGGCCTTGTGGTCGAGAAGCTCGCGGTGACCGGGCCTTCCGGGGCCATCGTGCACCCCGTCGACTTCGTGGTGCCGCCCGGCCGCACCCTCGCGGTGATCGGCGAATCGGGCTCGGGTAAGACGATGACCGCGCGGGCGCTCACGGGGCTGCTGCCGTCTGGGGTGACGGCCACGGGCCGGTTCTCTGTCGACGGCGACGCCCTCGACCTTCCCGCAGACCCCAGTGCCTGGCGCAGAGTGCGCGGTCGCCGCATCGTGCTACTCATGCAAGACCCGTTCACCAGTCTCAGCCCGGTGCACCGGTGTGGCGACCAGATCGCGCTCACGATTCGGGCGCGGATCGCCTTCGAGCGTGGTGCCGATCGTGCGGCCGCCGTGCGGCGGGATCGGGCGGTGCGCGGGGCGGTGCAGGCCGAGGTGTTGCAGCGGCTGGCCGAGGTCAACCTCCCGGCCGAGGTCGCGCGTGCCTACCCGAGCGCGCTTTCTGGCGGCATGCGGCAGCGGGTGGCGATTGCCGCGGCGCTCGCAGCACGGCCGCGCGTGCTGATCGCCGACGAACCGACCACCGCGCTTGACGCGAGCAACCAGGGTGAGGTGCTCGACCTCCTGCTCTCGCTGCAGCGCGCGCACGACATGAGCCTGATTCTCGTCAGCCACGACCTCGGGCTCGTGAGCGGACGGGCAGACGAGGTGCTCGTCATGCGGCACGGTGAGGTGGTCGAACACGGGCGCGCCGACCGCGTGCTCGTGCGCCCAGAGCACGAGTACACCCGCAAGCTCCTGGACGCGAACCCGAGCATCAACGATGTGATGGGATCCACTGCCGCATCGACCGGCCAGGTCGGCGAAGTCGGCCCGACCGGCCAGGCCGCGGAGCGAACCGTGGCCGATGTTGCCTCTTCCGCCCTCGCAAAAGGGTCAGCGGGCTACGAACTGCTCCTCGTCGCGGCGGGCATCGCGAAGCGCTACGGCACCACGCAGGCGCTTGCGGGGGTAGACGTTGACGTGCGCGCGGGCGAGGTGGTCGCGGTCGTCGGCGAGTCGGGATCGGGCAAGTCAACGCTCGCCCGCTGCCTCGCTGGCCTCGATGCGCCCGACGCGGGCAGCGTGCGCCTGGCCGGCGAAACGCTGCCCGCGGGGCGGCGCGGACGCACCCCTGACCAGATGCAGATCGTCTTCCAAGACCCGTACTCGACGCTGAACCCGGTGTTCACGGTCGAACAGACGCTGCGCGAGGCCCTGCGCGTCGCGGGTCGCCCTGCCTCTGACCTCACCGAGCTGCTCGAAATGGTGGATCTCGGCCCCGAGTTTGCCGGCCGCAGGCCCTCGCAGCTGTCGGGCGGGCAGCGGCAGCGCGTCGCGATCGCTCGCGCCCTTGCCCCTCGGCCCCGCGTGCTGATCTGCGATGAGTCGGTGTCGGCGCTCGACGTGTCGGTGCAGGCGCAGATCCTAGAGCTCATCGTGCGCCTGCGAGACGAGCTGCAGCTGGCGGTGCTCTTCATTACGCACGACCTCGGGGTGGTGGCGCGGGTCGCGGGCCGCGTGCTTGTGCTGCGACGCGGAGAGGCTGTCGAGCGCGGCACCACCGCCGACGTACTCACGCGTCCGCAGCACCCCTATACCCAGCTTCTCGTTGCCGCAGCGCGCGATGACAGCATCGCCCGTCAGAATCACGATCCAGCAGGGAGTCTCCCGTGACCGCACTCACCGTGACCGCAGAGCCGTTTGCGCACCTCGGGCCAGAGGGGGCGCACCGACTCGGACCGGCGCGCACCGCGCTGTGGTCGGCCGACCGTGCGCTGTTCTCACCCGAAGTATTCCGCGCGCGGCATGCGAACGGTGACCTCGCGGCGGCCGCGCTCGTGACCTCGCGCCGCGGCACCGCGTATCGCAAGATCGTCGACCTGTGGTGCGCCCCGGTGCCCGGCACAGACAGTGCCGCCGCCGACGCGCGTCTGTTCGATGACGAGGCGTTCGCCGCGGTGCTTGACGCGATCATCGCGGCGCAGCCGAGCGGCGCGATCGCGCTGAAGTTCGAAGAGCGCCCGGTGGTGGCCCCCCTGTGGCCCGAGGCGCTCGCGGCGCTGGCCGCCCGGGGCTTCGTGCCCGATCCACTGCCCGTGCACTCGGTCGAATCGACTCTGGGCGGCGTGCGCGGCTTCACGCGATGGGAAGGACGGGGTCCCAGACACACCATTGGCTACTACGGCCAAACCACCGACGTGACCTGCGGCGCGGTCACCGCGCTCATGGCGCTCGAAACCGACGGCGCGCACCTGCTGCAGCCGGCGGATCACGCGCACAACCGCACCATCGAGATCGAGCTCTGGCGCAACGCGACGAACATGCCCGCAATCGAGCCGGTCGGGCTCGCTGTCGCCACCGCGCGAGCCGCGGCCGAGCGCAAGGTGCCGTTCGCGCTGCCCCGCGTCTACCTGAGTGCGCCGAGCCCCGTGCTGCTCGAGTGGTACGACGGCGATGAGCGCCAGCTGCGGGCCGACCTGCAGGCAGAGTCGGGTCATCAGGCCGACGCGCTCGGCATCGAGGTGGTGCGCGAGTGGATCAGCATCGACGACATCGCCGCCGCGATTCAGGCGGGCAATTTCGTCTTCCTCCTCATCGACCTCACCCTGATGATCAACGACCCCACTCCGCACTGGGTGCTCGCGCACGATGTGATCGATGGCTGCGTGATCATCGACGACCCGTGGGTCGAGAAGGACCACGGCGAGACCTGGGTCGACACGCACCACCTGCCGGTGCCGTTTGCGACGGTCGACGAGATGACGCGGTGGGGCGAGCCTGAGGCTTACCGCGGCGTGGTGGTGGTGCCGCGCGTCGGGGCGGCGAGCAGCGCGTAGCAGCGGGCGATCCGCTCCCGCCACCAGGTGAC
This sequence comes from Leucobacter fengyongliangi, assembly GCF_050971685.1. Lineage (NCBI taxonomy): Bacteria > Bacillati > Actinomycetota > Actinomycetes > Micrococcales > Microbacteriaceae > Leucobacter > Leucobacter fengyongliangi. The sequence goes on from NZ_JBPCEU010000016.1 coordinate 40,084, forward strand.
GCGTTCCGCCGATGCCGCGAACCGGGTCAGCAGATCGGGGTCGAGCGCCGGGCGGCGCACCGCGATGCCGCCGTCCACCGGCACGAGCGGGTCACGGGTCACGTCTCCGGCCAGGAGCGCCACGGTTCCGAGCCCGCATGCCCCGGCGAGTTGCCCGTCGGGGAGCGCGGCGGCGAGGTGCAGCCCCATCGCGATGCCCACCGACGTGTCGAGCGCGCTCGAGACCACCACCGGCAGCCCCGCCTCGCGCACGATCTCGAGCGCCCGCGTCACTCCGCCGAGTGGCTGTGCCTTGATCACCAGGAGGTCGGCGGCGCCGGCGCGGGCGACGGCGAGTGGATCCGCTGCCTTGCGCACACTCTCGTCTGCCGCGATGCGGATCGCGCCGGGCTTCGGCGTTGCTAGACCCGCTCCGTTCACCCCGGTGCTGCTGGACGCGGGGGTCGCCCCCAAACGCCTGCGAAGTTCGGCGAGGTCGGCCACGCTGGCGCACGGTTGTTCGGCGTAGTCGAGATCAAACGGGGCGAGCGCGGTGAGCGCTGCATCGGCCTCAGCGAGCGTCCAGCCAGCGTTCGCGTCGATGCGCAGGACGGCGTCACTGCCCATTTCCTGCCGCACGGCACGCACGCGGGCCACGTCGTCGGCCAGCGACTGGCCGCGCTCGGCGACCTTCACCTTCGCGGTGCGACACCCCGGGAACCGCGCGAGCACGCCGGGCACCTCGCCCGGCGAGACGGCGGGAACGGTCGCGTTGACCGCGATCCACTCGCGATGCGTGGCGGGGGGCTCGGCCCACCCAAACTCGATTGCGGCGGCGAGCCACGGTGCGGCCTCGGCATCGTCGTATTCGGCAAAGGGTGAGAACTCGCTCGCGCCGTGGGGTGCGGCGAAGACGACGGCCTCGCGCACGCTGATGCCGCGGAACCGGGTGCGCGTGGGGATCGCGACCACGCGCGTCGCGGCGAGGATCTCATCGAGCGGGGGGAGCAGGGGAGGCATATGATCCACCCGCTCATCTTCCCACTCGCTCGCCCGCCCAGCGTCTCCAGGAGGCGCAATTCCACCACGACCTTGAGCCCGGTGGTGGAATTGCGCCTTCTGGATGGAGGGAGAGCGCACGGGAGAAGAGGAAGGGAAGTGCGAAGTAGGCTGGGGGCATGAGTGAACAGGCGCCCGAACAGGTCTCCGAAATCTTCGACCCCAGCGAGTGGGAGGTCGCCCCCGGCGCCGAGCGCTATACCGACATCACGGCCCACCTGAGTCGCGACGGCCGCATCTCTCGGGTCGCGTTCAACCGGCCTGAGGTACGCAACGCGTTTCGTCCGCACACCGTCGATGAGCTGTTTGACGCGCTCGATCGGGTGCGCATGAACCCGCGCGTTGGCGTCGTGCTGCTCACGGGCAACGGGCCGAGCCCGAAAGACGGCGGCTGGGCGTTTTGTTCGGGTGGAGATCAGCGGATCCGCGGCCGCGACGGGTACAAGTATGCGGCCGAAGATGCCGCGGGCGATGCGGCAGAGACCGCCGCGGGGTTGGATCGTGCGCGGGCTGGGCGCCTGCACATCCTCGAGGTGCAACGGCTGATCCGCTTCATGCCGAAAGTGGTGATTGCACTAGTTCCCGGGTGGGCGGCCGGCGGGGGGCACTCGCTGAACGTGGTGTGCGACCTCTCGATCGCGAGCCGCGAGCACGGCCGCTTCAAGCAGACCGACGCTGATGTGGGGTCGTTCGATGCGGGCTATGGCAGTGCCTACTTTGCCCGCCAGATCGGGCAGAAGAATGCCCGCGAGGTGTTCTTCCTCGCCCGCGAGTATTCGGCCGAGCGCGCCCACGAAATGGGGGCGATCAACGCCGTCGTGCCGCACGCCGAGCTGGAGGCAACAGGCATCGAGTGGGCCCGTGAGATTCTCGGGAAGTCGCCAACCGCGATCCGCATGCTGAAGTATGCGTTCAACGCGGTCGATGACGGGCTCGTCGGTCAGCAGCTCTTCGCGGGGGAGACCACTCGTCTGGCCTACAGCACAGACGAAGCAGTCGAGGGCCGCGACTCATTTCTTGAGAAGCGCGCCCCCGACTGGTCGCCGTATCCGTATTACTACTAGAGGCGCGACCTCACTCCCCGGCGTGCGCCGGTTGCGAGGAGCGCAGCACCCGCACCCAGCAGCAGGAACAGGGCGGTTCCGACATCAGATCCGTCAGTCGCAGCACCCGTGACCGCAAGCGCCTTGATGGGCGGTGGTGAACTCGTGATGGGAAGCGGCGGTGTCACCGAAGCTGGTGGCGGCGGTGGCGGTGGGCAGTCGTTCACAGTGAATGCCTGCATCCCAGTTACCGTGTGCTCCTCCCACTCCCCTTCTTCGGACATGACTCGTGCCATATCAACGGGATACTCCATCGTCCACCAGGTTCCCGTGACGGTGGCGACGGAATCACCAGGCCCGGGCACCGGCTGTTCGATGACGGCTGAGCCATCGACGGGAACCACTGGGGTTTCGCTCATGAAGCCGTCGGGTCCGGTGACCACCAGCGCGTACTCCAGCCCTTCGACCAGGTTGGTGATCGTGACGGTGACGGTGCTCGGCACGTCTCCATCGTGAACGAAGCACTGCACGACCGTCACATCGACCACCGGGTTCGGCGGAGGGGGAGGCGGGCACTCATCTACCGTGAACTCCTGCGACCCCCATACCGTCGGGGGAACGGGGATCACGGAAGCCACTGCTGACTTCAGATCCATCCACGGATACCCGGTAACCGTTGCGAGATAATCGCCCGGCCCGTTAATTGGCTGATTGACGAACGCCCCACCGCCGACCGGGGTGAGTGGCGTTTCGCTTTCGAACCCGCCGGGTCCGGTCACCTCAAGCACGTAATCAAAACCCTCAACCAGGCTTGAGATTGAGATACCCACGGTGCTCGGCACCTCCCCTTCCGGGTCAACGCACTGATCCACCGTCACCATCACCACAGGGTTCGGTGGCGGGGGAGGCGGCAGCATCTCGCAGTCGTTGTAGTAGATCGCTTGACCCTCTGCGTCCCAATTTTGACCAGGGAATTCGACGATCATGCCGTCGTGGCTGTACTCAAACGGGGGAATGATGTCGCGGCCATCCTGATGGTCCGTCCCCGCGTGTCCGTTGACATCGCCAGAAGCCGACGCGGGCACCATCACCCAGTGATTGACTGCCCCGGTTGCATGACAGATATCAATATCCTCGAATTCCTCCTCTTCGTCGCCACTGGGGGCAACCATGGCAGCGGCGGCAGCGGGTGGATCAGCTTCGTCAGCGGGCTCAGCCGTCTCAGAACGTTCTCCGTCCGGAAGCGCGGCATCGTCCACACCGTCGGCTGGAGGCTCCGGCGCGGCCGGAGGCTCTGGCGCTGCGGGCACTTCGGGTGCTGCGGGGAGCTCTGCTGGAGCCTCAGGTGCTGGAGGTGCTGGAGGCTCGGGTGCCGGTGGTTCGGGTGCCGGTGGTTCCAGCACAGGATCGGCCGCCGGTGCGGCAAGCGCCACCTCGGTGGTCGCGGCGGGATCCACCGGAACCGAATCGTCGGCGAACGCACTCATCGCCCCCGGGCCAAAGATCAATGCCGCCGTTGCGAAAAGGGCGACCAATGTTCGGCCGCCAAAGGTACGACGCCCCGCATCGCTGCGGTTACGCCGTCTCGCTGTACTCATCTGCGTACTCCGTTCGTGTGTCGGTGCAGCAGACGAGAAACCCGCAGGCTACACACTGTTGGGTAGACCTGTTCGGAGCCTAAATTTGGGCGCGCATGGGCACATCGGTGCCAATTGCGTACTTTGTAATGCAGCTTCGGTGCACGTCTCGCGACACACCTCGGTTCGACAAGCGGCGGTGGATCACGTAAACTCGTTCGAGGTAGTTGACTTCTGCCAGAATTTTCTATGCCCGTAGTGCTTTGAGGTCGCTGTGCTTTCAGAGCGGATCGGGTGCAGAGAGTTCAGGCGCAGAGGTCGCCCATAGGGCGGTGGCTCAATTGGTAGAGCAGCGGTCTCCAAAACCGCAGGTTGCAGGTTCGAGTCCTGTCCGCCCTGCTGCACCCCACAACTCGGTGAGAACCGAGGGGTGGGGCAGATGAAAGGACGGTAGCCAGTGAGCACCAACGAGATCGACGAGACCGGTGGCGGTGTCGTCGAGCGCGCGAAGGCTGACCGGGCTGCGAAGAAGTCCTGGATCGGCCGGATCGTGCTGTTCGTTCAGCAGGTCATCTTCGAGCTGAAGAAGGTCGTCACCCCAACCCGCAAAGAGCTGCTCAACTACACCCTCGTGGTGCTGGGCTTCGTCGTCGTGATGATGGCGCTCGTCTGGGTGCTTGATCAGGCCTTCGGCTGGGTCACCGTATTCATCTTTGGCACGCCGCTGTAGAAGTTGTAGCCGTACTCCAGGCACACGGCCCCAAACATCGGTGTCGCGGCATCGCCCGCGATCCACTATCGAAAGCAAGAAAGTCAGATGACGAGCGAGAACAGCAACACACCCGAGGCCGACCTCGACGCGGCACTCGATGCGCTGGCGAACCAGGCAGATCCCGAGGCAGACGCGATCGTTGAGGATGCCCTCGATATCGACAGTGCCGACGAGGCTGCTGCCGCCGCTGATGCCCTCGCGGACTCAGCTGCAGACGGTGAGCTCGAGTCAATTGACGCGGATGAGGTCGACGAAGACCCCTACGCCACGTTCAAGCGCGAGCTGCGCGCAAAGCCGGGCAAATGGTACGTCGTGCACAGCTACGCCGGGTACGAGCGCAAGGTGAAGTCGAACCTGTGGAACCGTCGCGAGACGATGGGCGCCGTCGACGACATCTATGAGATCCAGGTCCCCATGGAAGAGGTCATGGAGGTCAAGAACGGCCAGCGCAAGATGGTGACCCGCGTGCGGATCCCGGGCTATGTACTGGTGCGTATGGATCTGAACGAAAACTCCTGGTCGGTTGTGCGTCACACGCCCGGCGTCACCGGCTTTGTGGGCAACGCTCACAACCCCGTGCCGCTGCGCTTCAACGAGGCGTTCGAAATGCTCAAGAGCACCGTCGAGCTCGAGCCGGCAACGACTGCCAAGGGCAAGGCCGCAGCTACCGCCGCAGCCGCTGGCAACGTCGAGATCGACTTCGAGGTGGGCGAGACCATCACGATCAAGTCGGGCTCGTTTGAGGGCCTGCCGGGCACGATCAGCGAGATCAACGCCGCTGCGGGCAAGCTCACCGTGCTCGTGTCGCTCTTCGAGCGTGAGACCCCGGTCGAGCTCAGCTTCGACCAGGTCACCAAGATGGTCTAGCGTCAAAGTTTGACAGTGGATCGGGGCCGCGCGCGGATCCGCCACCGTAAGATTTACGCTCACAACTGAAGATTTCCGGGGGCAGCCAGCCCGCGGTTACCGCCCCGAGACCGACTCGGGAAGCGGGAGAAGCCGGTGAGAGTCCGGTTTCGAGAGAGGAAATAACATGGCTAAGGCAAAGAAGGTCACAGGTCTGATTAAGCTTCAGATCTCGGCCGGCGCCGCGAACCCCGCACCCCCGGTGGGTCCTGCGCTGGGTCAGCACGGCGTCAACATCATGGAATTCTGCAAGGCGTACAACGCTGCGACGGAATCCCAGCGAGGCAACGTCGTTCCCGTAGAGATCACCGTCTACGAGGATCGTTCGTTCACCTTCGTGCTCAAGACTCCCCCCGCCGCCGAGCTGCTGAAGAAGGCTGCTGGCGTACAGAAGGGCTCGGGCACCCCGCACACCGTGAAGGTTGCCAAGGTTACCGCCGAGCAGGTTCGTCAGATCGCTGAGCAGAAGCAGGCCGATCTGAACGCGAACGACATCGACGCGGCAGCAAAGATCATTGCGGGCACCGCTCGCTCCATGGGCATCACGGTCGAGTAAGGGGCTACGAACATGGCACAGAAGTCAAAGGCATATCGCGCCGCCCTCGCCAAGCTCGAGGAAGGCAAATTCTACACTCCCGCTGAGGCTGTCGCCCTGGCGAAGGAGACCGGGTCTGCGAAGACTGACTCGACCGTTGAGGTCGCCGTCAAGCTCGGCGTGGATCCCCGTAAGGCAGACCAGATGGTGCGTGGCACCGTCAGCCTGCCCCACGGCACGGGCAAGACCGCCCGCGTCATCGTGTTCGCGACGGGCGCTGCGGCCGAGGCCGCAATCGCTGCCGGCGCTGACGAGGTGGGCGGCGACGAGCTGATCGAGAAGGTGGCCGCTGGCTACACCGACTTCGACTCGGCCGTCTCGACCCCCGAGCTCATGGGCAAGGTTGGCCGTCTGGGTAAGGTGCTGGGCCCGCGTGGTCTCATGCCGAACCCGAAGACCGGCACCGTGACCGTTGATGCTGCCAAGGCAGTCACCGACATCAAGGGCGGCAAGATCGAGTTCCGCGTTGACAAGCACTCCAACGTGCACTTCATCGTGGGCAAGGCGTCGTTCTCTGCAGAGCAGCTGCACGACAACATCACCGCTGTGCTTGACGAGATCGTGCGCCTGAAGCCGACCTCGGCAAAGGGCAAGTACGTGCAGAAGGGTGCCGTGTCGACCACGTTCGGCCCCGGCATTCCGCTCGATACCAGCGCGTTCTAATTCGCGCTCACACAAACCCCTGGCCCTCGGGCCGGGGGTTTTGTGCTGTATGCCTGTGGATGGCATCGGTGTCACGGGCGCGACTTCCGTAGGATTGGTGCATGCCCGCGCCACAGCAGTCTCCCCGCATCACGGGGCTGAGCTATGTGCGTCCACTGGGGGAGGGCGGATTCGCGAGCGTCTATCTCTACGAGCAAGATCTGCCCCGTCGGATGGTCGCGGTGAAGGCGCTGAAGAGTGGGTTCGAATCCGCTGAAGAACGGTCCGATTTTCAGGTCGAGACCGACGCGATGGCCCGGCTTGCCGGCCACCCCGCCATCGTGTCTGTGTATGGTGCAGGGGTGTCGGCAGATGGTCGCCCGTACCTCGTGATGGAGTATTGCCCGGGATCGATGCGCGAGCAGACGCGAAACAGACCCGCTCAATTGGCACAGGTGCTCGATGTCGGGGTGCGCCTCGCCGGCGCGCTGGAGACAGCACATCGAGCGGGGGTGTTGCATCGCGACATCAAACCCTCCAACGTGCTCATCACGACGCTGGGCCGACCCTCTCTTGCCGACTTCGGAATCGCATCGCTGCGCGGACGAGCATCATCAGAGACGGCGATGACCGCGGTCACCATTCCCTGGTCGGCCCCGGAGGTGCTCGCCGGTCAGACCCCGGGCACGGTAGCGACCGAGGTGTGGTCTCTCGGCGCCACGCTCTACACCTTTGCCGCCGGGCGCTCGCCGTTCGAGCTTCCCGAACCGGAGAAAAACACCCGGAGCCTCATCACGCAGCGCATCAGCAGGGCCACCTACACCCCCATTCCGGGGGCAGCGGGATACGAGGCGGTCGACGCGGTGCTGAAGAAGGCCATGATGCCGCGCCCCGAGCAGCGCTTTGCCTCGATGGATGTGTTTGCCGGCGCGTTGCAGCAACTGCAGCGCCACTATGGGTTCGATGTCACGCCCTTCGACATCACCCGCGATCTGTGGCCCGCTGACGAATCGCAGCCGGTGGCACCCGGAGTCGTGCGCGGCGGATCTACGACTGCGGTGCGACCGGTGAGCCGTGCCGAGGCGCGTGCCGCGGTGGCACGCGAGCGGGCCGACCGAGACGGGGTCGTGCCTGATCGACCGGTATCGTCGTTGCGCGCAGGCGTCATGGGTGCGGCTATCGCGGTGGTTGCGATCGCCGCGGTGGTCGTGATTTCGGGTTGGATGGGCCTGATCTAATGCGCGCTCGGGGATGGATCGGGTGGCTTTCGGCAGGGGTCACCCTGGCACTGTTCGTGACGCTCGCGGTGGTGGCCGGGGGGTTCGACGCTCGCGAAACGCCCCGTGAGGAAGCCGGCGTTTGGGTCGCCCGTTCAGCCGGACAGTACGCGCGAGTGAACACGTTGACGGCCGAGATCGATGCCGTGCGTCAGGTCGAAAACCCGAGCGGAGTGGTGCAGGCCGGGGCGATGGGCATGCTGCTGACGCAGGGTCATTCGCGGGCGTGGCCGATAGATGCGGCAGATCCCGCCGACCTGAGTGACGATCCGACCGGGGGCGCCGGCGCCGCTGTAGACGCAGCCGCCGAGCTGCCCGTGCCCGCAGCCGCACCAGAGACCACGGGCGCGGGCGACGCGATCCGCACCCCCGAGGGCACGAGCGAGGTGCACGCGTCTCGAGATGCCGTGCTGTTTCGCACCGAGGCGGGCCAGGCCTACCTCGCGGCTGTGGATCCCGCGGCCGAACAGGGGCTCGGCCCCGCGCAGTTGCTCGACCCGTTTGCGGGGCAGAGTACCGGTGACGTGACCTTTCGGGCAGACGCGGTCGCGTTCGACACCGAGGCGGGGCTGATCGGCCTGTTTACCGCGAATACCCGCACCGTGCGATGGTTCGATGTCGCCGCTTCGGAATTTCGACGCGGAGTGAGCGACGTACCCGAAACGGTTCCGGGTGATGCGCAGTTCGCGATCGTCGCAGGATCATGGGTGCTGTTCGACGCCGAAAGTGGCAACCTGTGGCGCGAACGGGAGGAATCTCCGGCGCAACTCGACACGGAGGGCGTGGCACTCCTGCAGTTTGCGAGCGGGGATGCCGCGGGCACCGACGCACTCGTCGCCGATGAGGGCGGCCTGTGGTCGGTGAGTAGCGCGGGCGCGACCTCGCGCGTTGCCGTGGCCTCGGGGGTTCCCGCGCGCCCGGTGGCGATCGGCGCAGATCGCGTTGCCGCGTGGATCGGCGGAGCCTCTGCGCAGATGTGGACGCAGACCGGCGGGCTGCGGGAACTCGAACTTGATGCCGCGGTAGAACTTCCGGGCGAGATTGAACCGGCGATCCACTCGAATGGCAGTCGCGCGGTGCTCGCGGAAGTACGTACTGGGATGCTGTGGCGGGTGCCCGACGGGCAGCTGATACCGGTGGCGCAGTGGCAGTTGGTGACCCCACCCACGCAAGAGGTCGGGGCGCAGGTGACGGAAGACATTGCCGAGCAACAACCGCCCGTAGCCGCTGCCGACGCGTTCGGTGTGCGGTCGGGTGAGCCCGCCTCGCTGCCGGTGCTGCTCAACGACTTCGACCCGAATCGACGCGATGTGCTCACGATCGTGCCTGAGAGCCTGGGCGACGAGGCTGGGACGGGCCTTGATGCGAACTTCGGCACCGTCCAGTTGCTCGGGGGTGGGCAGGAGCTCACGCTGCAGCCCAGCCCCGAGGCCACGGGGAGCTCGAGCTTCACCTATCGCGTTACTGACGGGCAATCGGTTTCTGAGCCCGCCACCGTGACCGTGACAATTGCCGATGACGCCATCACCACCGCGCCGGAGTGGTGTCCTGTCGTCGGCTGCCAGCGCGACTGGCCGGCCCCGGAGCTTGCCCCGGGTGGCACCCTGGTGCTGCCCATCCTGGAGGGCTGGGTCGACGCAGAGGGTGATCCGATGGTGCTCGCAGGTGCGGTGTCCACAGACCCCGAGGCCCCGCTGCGCGTGCTTGTCACCGCTGACGGCAAGCTTGCCGTGCGCCATCTTGACCCCGCTGCGGCCGACGGGGAGGCCACGATTCGCGTGACGGTAGCCGATGCCCGCGGCGAATCGCGCGAGCGCGAGCTGCGGGTGGGGGTGCGCACCGGTGCCACTCTTGAGTTTGCGTCGATCGCGAGCACCGTGCAGACGGGTGTGCCCACCGTGCTCCGCCCGCTCGAACGCGTCACCGGCGGCTCGGGCTCGTTTGAGTTGCGCGATGCCGCCGTACAGCAGGGGGCACTCGATCTCACCGTCGGCCAGGGAACGGGAACTCTCACCGTGACGGCTCCAGGCGGCGGCGCGCTCGTCTCAGTGACGATTCGCGACACGGTGACCGGTCAAGAGGTGGCAGGTACGATCCGGATCACCGCGGGAGAGAGCCTCCCGGCTCTTGCTCTCCCGCCCCTGCGCGCCTTCGTGCGGCCACTCGCCGACACCACGGTCGATGTGCTCGACGCGATTCCCGGGGCCGCAAGCCGCGGGCTCTCGGTGCAGTCGGCAGTAGTGGTCGACGGGCGGATGCGGGCGGATGTCATCGAACACTCGCGAGTCAGGGTATCGGGGGCGAGCTCTGACGGGCAGCCCGGTCGCATCGGCTCGGTTGAGGTGGTCGTGCGTGAGGGCGACGAGACCGCGCGCGGCAGACTCACCGTGTTTCAGATTCCCGCGTCCAGTAGCGGCACCATCGCGGTGCCGGATACGGCCACCGTGCGCGTGGGGTCAGTCGTCGACATTCCGGTGCTCGAGAACGATGTCGCGCCGCCCGGCGAGCGGCTCGTACTCCACCCTGAGGTTGCTGGGGCAGGCGACGCGCTGGCTTTCGCATCAGGGAGCCTCGTGCGCTACCTCGCGCCGAGTATTCCGGGCACCTATACCCTGAGCTACACGACCTATGGTGCGAGTAGCCCCGAACTTGGCGACACTGCGCAGGTGACCATCACGGTGCTTCCGGCGGGTGCGAACCGTGATCCGCACCCCCCGTCGGTGACCGTCCGACTGGCACCCGGCGAGACCGTCCAGACCGAGGTGCCGCTGTCTGGGGTTGACCCTGACGGCGACCGGGTGCGGCTTGTTTCGGTGCAGGAGCCCGAAGATTCCCAGGTAGTGGCCCAGGTGCAGCCACGCACCGGCGTGGTGCAAATCGAGGCATCCCCGAGCGCCTCCCGCGGGGTCAGATTCGCGAGCTATACGGTGCGCGATTCCGGTGGCGGCGAGGCGACAGGGAGCCTGCGCATCATCGTGACCGACCCCGACGCGAGCGGGGGCGCACCGGTGGTCTATAGCGACTATGTGCGGATCGCGAGGGGTACGGGCGACGATGCCGTCGTGCGTCCGCTGGACAACGACATCGATCCCTCCGGGGGTGTGCTCGAACTCGTGTCAGTCGAACCAAACGTGCCGGGTGGGGAGAGCTCGCCCGAATACGCGGTGCTTGCCGCGCGCATCGATCTGGACGCGCTCGAGAGTGGTGTCGTGCGCATCGCGGGCGGCGATGAACTCGGCACCGTGTCGTACCGCTATTCCGTGCGCTCTCGCGTCACCGGAAGCACGGCCGACGGCCTCATCGTTGTGCAGGTATCAGAACGAGTGGGTTTGCAGGCACCACGGGTCACCGACACCGTGCTCGCGGTCCGAGATCGCGTCGATTTTGCCGCGGTCGGCGTCGACGTGGTCGAGGGACGGGTGAGCTGGGCCACGGGAGACGTGGCCGCCCTCGATCTTTCGCTCTGGGGGGAAGCGGCTGATCGGTACCGGGTCAGTGGCAACCGAATTCTCGGCGAATACCGGGCCGAGGGAGACCTCGTGCCCTTCCGGCTCAGCGGGATCGATACCACCGGAGCGGAGGTCGTGGGCTACGGCTTCCTGGTGGTACCCCCGCTCGACGAGCTCCGGCTCAGTCTGAAGTCGGGCACCGCCCCGCTATCGGTGAATGAAGGAGACAGCGTCACCGCCGAGTTGCGCTCAATGCTCGATCTTTCGCCCGGAGACCAGATCGTGATCGGCGACGGTGCCTTCGCAACGCAACGCGACCAGGCCACGTGTACGGCGGTGAGCGGATCGAGTGTGCGCTATACGGCGGGCCAGGGGGAGCCGTGGTCTGACACGTGTACCGTGCGCGTGCGGTTGATCGAACAAACGACCTTTACCGCACTCCCGCTGTCGGTGCGCATCGTGCCGCGCGAACCCGTCGCTCAACTGCGACCCCTCACCCGCACTGTGGCTCCCGGTGCCACCGAAACGATTGCGCTGGGCTCAATGGTCGAGTGGCAGGGTGGCCGCCAGGGGCAGATGGATGCGCTGCGTTTCACGGCCAGCGGCGGAGGGGTGTCGTTCCAAGTCAACCAATCTGGGCCAAGCCTCACTGTCCAGGCGCTCTCCGGGGCGACACCTGGCGCGCAGGAACAAATTACGGTGACCGTTACCGGTGCGGGTGAGAGTCAGGCCATCCTGACGCTCCGGGTCGGGGAAGCGGCGACCGATGCTCCGCGGGGCGCTGCGGTTGCACTCACCTGCACCGTGGGCACCGCCTGCAGCACCGAGCTGGTGGGGCAGGCGGGGGAGTACGACCCGTTTGCGGGGAGGCCCGGCGGCGGGCTGCGGCTCGTCGCGGTCGATGCGGCAGCGTGCGTGATCGGTTCCTTCCGTGTCGTGGGCAACGCGGTACAGGTGAGCTGGGCTGAGCAGCGCGTCGCGGGTGGCACCTGCGAGGTGACGTTCACCGTGCGTGACGCGCAGAACCGAGAGGGGGTGGGCACGCTCAGCTTCGAGGCGCTCGGCGTACCCCCGGCCCCGGCGCTCGTCGAACAGGTCGGATACAGCGAGACCGGAGTCACCCTGCGGGTCAGCCTGGGTGAGGCCCAGAATGCCTATCCCTCGCTGCAGGGCGTTGTCATCAGGCAAGACGGGGCCGCAGTTACAGCCACGTGCACTCCGGCGGGTGCGACCTTCACCTGCGAGGTGGGCGGGCTGACGCTCGGCACACAGCATCAGTTTTCGGCGCGTGCGGTAAACGCGGTCGGAGAATCGGTGAGTTCCGCCGCAGCGACGGGCTGGGCGTACCGTACCCCGGCGACGCCCACAGCCTCGGCAATGCAGGAGGGCGCTGGCTCAACTGCCGAACAGGGAACCGTGCGGGTGCGCATCTCAGGCGGATCGGACGTTCAGGAGTACCAGTTCCTCCTGAACGGTGCCGCATTCGCAGCCCTGCCCGGTGCGACTGTCGACACCACCCTGCAGGTGCCGGTCGGCGAGCACCGCTTCTCCGTGCTGCCCGTGAGCCGGTTCCCGCACCCCCTGAACCAGCCCAACACCGGTGAATCGACCCCGCCTGAGCCACTGATCGTCGCGGGGCCACCGATCATTCGATCGCTGACGCTCGAGAGCGAGCCTGGTTCGACGACCGTGCTCGCAACGGTCGACTTGTTCGCGAACTGGGGGGTAGATACCCAGTATGGAATTGTGGATCACGGTGCCTGCGTTGCGAGGGACGATTGGGACGACTATGAGCCGGCGGTCTTTACCGGAGTGCCGGGTGAGGAAATGGTCGTGACCGTGTGCGCCACGAACGAATGGGGCGATGCGGCACCCGTGACGCGCCAGATCATTGTGGGAGGCACGTAGTGCCTCGATCCACTGCCACGAAGCGACCACCCCTGCAACGAGACCACCCGCACCCCGCACCGGACACAGGAAGCCACCGATGAGCACACCACAGAACCCGGAACCTCAGCCGCGCACCTCGCAGGCATCACCCGAGGGAACGTCGACCGCGCCGTCGACCTCTGCGCCAACCGACTCACGCACGGGCGCCCCCGCACTCGCGACCACGCCGGGTCCGCTGTCGAGCGAGCGCGCGACCTGGGCGGGCGACGCGTTGCGCACCACGGTGGACGCGATCGAGCAGGTCATTCACGGCAAGCGGCGGGTGATCGAGCTGGTGCTCGCCGCGCAGATCGCCGAGGGGCACGTGCTGCTCGAAGACGTGCCCGGCACGGGCAAGACCGCCCTCGCGCGCGCGCTCGCCGCGGTCACGCAGGGCCAGGCCTCCCGCATTCAGTTCACCCCCGACCTTCTGCCGGGTGATGTGACGGGTGTCACGGTGTACGACCAGGGGCGCCAGAGCTTCGATTTTCACCCGGGGCCGATCTTTGCGAACGTGGTGCTCGCAGACGAGATCAACCGCGCGAGTCCGAAGACGCAGTCGGCGCTGCTCGAGGTGATGGAGGAACGGCAGATCACCGTCGACGGGGTGTCGCACCCGGTACCCGAGCCCTTCATGGTCATCGCGACGCAAAACCCGATCGAGCAGGCGGGTACCTATCGGCTGCCAGAAGCGCAGCTCGACCGCTTCATGCTGAAGACATCGATTGGCTATCCCGATGAGGCGGCGATGCGACGCATCCTGACCGAGCAGACGATGGCGGGCGGGCGGGGTCCGATGGTGCCGCCCGTGATGACCGTCGGCACCCTGATTCAGCTGCAGGACTTCGCCGCCGAGGTCTATGTCAACCCCATCATCGCTGAGTACCTCACCCGGTTGGTCGAAGCGACCCGCGCCGCGAGCGAGGTGCGCCTCGGCGCCAGTGTGCGAGGTGCGCTCGCCCTGCAACGCGCGGCGCGCGCCTGGGCGCTCGTGCACAGCCGCGGCTACGTGGTGCCCGACGACGTGCGCGACCTCGCGATCGCCGTGCTGGCGCATCGCCTCGTGCTTGAGCCGGAGGCCGAGTTCGACGGGGTCACCGCCGAGCAAGTCGTTGGCCAGATTCTGCTCGACGTGCCCCAGCCGCAGGAGAACGGCACGGCGTGAAAGACATCCGGCTACGCCCGCTCGGCTGGTTCGCTCTCGTCATCTTGGCGATCGGCGCGCTCGCTGGCGCGCTTTTCGGGTGGATCGAGGCCTGGTTCTTGGCGCTCGCCGCAGCGGCTCTGTTTCTCACCGCGTGGCCATTCCTGTTGGGTTCCCGCGACTACCGCGCGTCGATCCGTCTGAGTCGGCACAGCGTCGTCGTTGGTGGTGAGGTACACGCAGACATCGAGGTGGAGAACGGAGCCACGCGCCCGCAGTTGCCCGCCATCATCGAGCTACCGGTCGGTGAGGCGCTCGGCGAACTCCTGGTGCCGATGCTCGGGGCACAGCAGAGCACGACGTTGCGTGCCGACGTGCCAGCGATTCGGCGCGGAGTCGTGCGGGTGGGTCCGATCACGGTCGCGAGACGCGATCCACTGGGAATCCTGGGCCGCGAAGTCACTTGGCCCGAATCTCACCTCGTGCACGTGCACCCGGTGACCGTCTCGCTGCCACCCGGCACCGCGGGTCTCGTGCGCGATCTCGAGGGCGCAGCAAGTCGACGCCTCACCGATGCCGACCTGTCGTTTCACGCCGTGCGCGAGTACGCGCAGGGCGATGCGCTGCGCCACGTGCACTGGAAATCGACGGCAAAAACCGGCACGCTCATGGTGCGCCAGTTCGAGGAATCGCAGACGGCCCGAGTCGCGGTGCTGTTCGATGCGCGCCGCGATGAATACGCGTCGGATGACGAGTTTGAGCTCGGGGTGAGCGTCGCAGCGTCGCTCTCCGCGCAAGCGGTGCGCGAGGGGCGCGAACGGTTCGTGGCCTCGGCCTGGGCACCGGGCCGGGTGCGACCGAGCGTCGACGGGGTCGAGGAGTTGCCGTCGCGAGACACGACTCAGTTGCTCGACGCGTGGGCCGAACTGAGCCCCGCCCCGGAGCGTGCCGCCCGCATCGAGGGAGTCGCCCGCGGCCTCGCGGCGTCTCGCCGTCACCTTTCGATCGTCTATGTGGTGACCGGGTCGATGCCCGGGCTTGATCGCCTCCGCCGGGCCGCCGCCGCATTCAGCCCCGACGTGCGGGTGATCGCGGTGCGCTGCGACTGGCTCGCTGACCCGGCCCTACAACATATCGACCCGTTCACCGTGTGCACCGTCGGGGCGCTCGGCGACCTGCCCAGGCTCATGCTGCGAGGGTCGCGGTGATGCGCGCGCGCCGGGCGGCCGTCGCCGTGACTGTCGCCGCGGCCGCCCTCGCAACCCTGCTTGGCGTACTCGCCGCTTGGCCGATCTACCAGACACCCTGGTTGCTGGTGCCGGCCGTCGCGGGGCTCGTTCTCGGCAGCGGCATCGTCTGGGTGAGCGTGCGGCTGCGCTGGTCGGCGCCGCTGCTCCTCACGGTCGCCGTCGTCGTCTTCGCGCTCACCGTGCTTCCCGTCGCGGTGCCCCTGGCGTTCCTCGGGCCTCCCGAAGGGCTGCTCCCGTGGGCCGCAGATGCGCTCGCCGCCGTGGTCACGGGGTGGAAGCAGCTCCTTACCCTCACCCTGCCGGTGGGCACCTACCAGACGGTGCTCGTGCCCGCCTACGTTGTGTTCTTCGTCACGTCACTGTCCACCGGGTGGATCGCGCTGCGCGGTCGCCGCGTCGTCTCACTCGCGGCACTCCCGCTCCTGGTCCCGATCGCCTTCGGCACCGTGTTTGGCTCGGCGGAGGTGAGCGCACCGCTGCGCGTCGGCGCGGTGGCGCTCTTTGCCCCCCGGGAGGTGGCGCTGTGGGTGGCCGCAGCGGCCCTCGGTGCGGTGTGGGTGGCGTGGCACGCGGGCGCCGATCGACGGGCGGCGCTGCGGCTCGGCCGGGCGGGGCGATCCGCCATCGTGAGAGGCCGGGCGACCCGTGTGGCGTCGGCGACCGCGATGCTGTTGCTTGCCGGCCTCATCGGGCTGACGTTCGCTCCCGCGCTCGCCGCAGAGCGAGTGGTGCCGCGCGACAGTGTCGACCCCGAGCTCGTGGTGGCCGAACGGCCGAGCCCTCTCGCCGGGTACCGGGAGTGGATGACGGACGCCCGCATCGACGCGCCGCTGTTCGAGGTGCGTGGGACCGATGCACTTCCCGGCCGTCTCCGCCTCGCCGTGCTCGATGACTACGACGGCGTCAATTTTCAGGTCAGCCCTGAGGCTGCGGGGCGCTTCACCCGGTTTCCGAGCGGGCCGAGCGTCGCAGACCCCGTGCGCGTCTCCATCACCATCGAAGGCGGCTACGACGACATTTGGGCACCCACCGCGCCACTCGGCGGCCCTCCGCAGTTCGCAGGCCCGCGATCCGATCTGCTCGCCGACGCCTTCTACGTCAATCGTGACACGGGGGCCGCGATCGCGGTTCCGGGTGAGCCCGGCAGCGAAGGGCTCGCCCCCGGCGACGGCTACGCCGCCCAGATGAGCGCCGCCCCAGATGAACAGCTCGAGGGGGCGCCGGCATCCGACACCCCGCTGCTCGACATCGAGACGATGCCCGAACTTGCGGCGTGGATCCGCGCCCAAAATCAGCCCGCCACGGCCGCGGGCCTGACCGAATTGGTCGATCGGCTGCGCGCGCGCGGGTACCTCAGTCATGCCATGAGCGGCACCGACAGCGAGTGGATCACCCGGCTCGCCGAGCAGCACGGCACCCGGTTTGAGCCGAGCGTCGGGGGCCACTCGATCGCGCGTCTCGAGGAGCTATTCGCGCAGCTCAACATGCAGCAACGGTCGGTCGGCGAGCGTGCCGGTGAGGCGCAGCTGGTCGCGGCGGTCGGCGACGACGAGCAGTTCGCGGCCGCGGCCGCGCTGCTTGCTCGTGCGCTGGGATTCGAGTCGCGGGTTGTGCTCGGGGTGCGTCTCGGTGCGGGGGTACCCGGTGTGACGGGCTGCCAATCGGTGTGCACCGGCGAGCACCTGTCGGCCTGGGTTGAGGTGCGCGGCGAAGTGGGGGCCTGGGTACCGGTCGATGCGACGCCACAGGTCACCCTCCCCCCGACCTCGCTATCGGAGGGTGAGCAGCTGCCCGAGTTTCCCACCGCAGCCGAAGAGCGCGACGCGCGTGAGGTTGATCCACCACTGGGGTTCGGCGATCGCAGCGAGGCGGCCGACGAGGCTGATCAGGGTGCGCCCGCTGCCGGCTTGTGGCCGGTGGTGCGGGCGGGGCTGCTTGCGCTTTCGGCGCTCGTGCTCCTCGCCGTGCCCCTCCTCTTCCTGCCGCTCGCGAAGCGGTGGCGCGCTCGCCTGCGGCGCCGCGAGCCGGTGGCGGAGTTGCGTGCCATCGGGGCGTGGCTTGAACTGGTGGATCGCGCAGCCGATGCCGGGGTACACGTGCCGCGCGCGATGGCCCGCAGCGACACCGCGCGGCTGCTGGGCACCGAGGCCGCGCGTCAGATTGCAACCGAGGTGGATCGCGCGGTGTTTGCGCCCGGCGACTTCAGCGACGCTGATGCAGACCGACTGTGGCATCTCGTCGACGGCGAGGCGGTGAAGCATCGGGCTGAGACTGGGGCATGGGGCAGACTCCGCGAGGCATTCGCGCTACGCTCATTGGGCATCCGGTTGGGCAGGCGCCGCGAGCATTTCAGTGGCAGTGGCAGTGGCAGTGGCATTGACAGTGGCAGTGACAGTGTGGCGAGAGCATCACGACCGGAGGAACTATCTTGAGGAGTGCAAACGCATGGTGAGCATGAATGCCTTCGTGTGGGTGGTCATCGCGATTGTTGTCGTGATACTCGTGGTGGCGCTGGGGCTCAGCGTGTGGTGGGTCCGAGCCGCGAAGGCGAGGCGTGACCACGAGGAGCAGCTGCGAGGCCTGGGTGTGGGGTTCGAGTCTGGTCACGTGGGGCGGGCGCCCGGCGGTGCAGCCGAGCCATTCGGGCCGGGAGTGCCGACCTCCGGCCAGAACGACACCGTGCGAGTGACGCCGCTGAGCGGCATCGAGACTGATTACGAACGACTCGCGGCTGAGTCATTTCAAGCGCCCCCGGGGGTGCCGCTGGGGCAAGCGGTCTCGGCGGAACCCTTCTCCTGGACTGCGGCAATCAGCGAGCACGAGCCCTTCGAGATTCCCGAGGCGCCGCCCCTGTCGGCCAAGCCCCTGCCGGCCCAGCCCCCGCGAACGGCCCGACGCGCGGAGTCGGACTCTGCTGGAACGTCACCTCAGGTCGATCAGGTGACTCCGGTGACTCCAGCCGCTCCCCCCGTTCCTCCCGCTCCGGCCGTGCGCTCCGCTCCGCTCGTCACTCCCGACCCTCCCGTTGCTCCGCCGATTCCCGACGGTTCCGTTTCATCCAGTGACTTCACCGAAGACCTCGACCGCACGACCGTCGTGCGCCGTGAATCTCGCGTGACCGGCCATCTCGTGCTTCCCGACGGCGAAGCACTGCCGCTTTACCGTGACAACGTCGTCGGGCGCAGACCCGAGACCGTACCGGGGGTGCACGCGGTCGTGATCCCGGACCCCACGCGCACCCTCTCGAAGACGCACGCGCGGCTCAGCCACGATGGCGAGGGATGGGTGGTCGAAGATCTCGACTCCACCAACGGCGTCGTGTTGCTGCACGACGATGGGCGTGAGCAGGAGCTTGACCCCCGGCAGCCGGTCATCGCGACACCTCGCTTGCTGCTGGGTACCCTCGAAGTTGAGATCCGCGACGAAACTGAGCGTGGCTAACGCGGTGAACGCTCCTGCAGGCCCAGGTGACCGACCATGAACGCCCCCGGCCAGACGAACGAGCAGGCCGCCGCCGACCGCAGCGCGCTGCCCTCGATGAATCGCCGATCGCAGCGCGCCAGGCGGCTGACACTCTGGGGCTTTGGGGCCAGCGTGCTGGCGTGCGCGCTCGGTTTATGGTGGATCGCGCAGCTCGCCTGGGGATAACTCCCTGATCCGCACCAAAGCTGTGGATAGGCCCCGCGCGTGATGACTCCTTTCGCATACAGTCTCCATTCGACCCGTCAGTAATTTCTGCCGGGCGGCAGGAGCCTCCACGACCACTGACTCTCGAATCAGGGGTCGTGCGGGGCATTCGAAAGGGACATCGATGTTCGCTCGATCTACTCGTCCATTGCGGCGGTTATCCGGGGTATCCGTTCTTGCTCTCGTTGCCGCGGTGGGCGCGGCCTTGACTCTCAACCTTGCCGGCTGCGCCGGGGCAGAGCCTCGCGCGGGGGCAAGTTCGGCCGCCGCCGAATCGGTCACCGATGTCTCGGGGGCCTCAGGGAGCCTCGAGACGCCGGAATCACTGGAGGGCGCAGTCGTCGGGGGAGAGGCGCAGAACGCGGAGGATGCAGCGGAAACGGAGGCCCCGATCAAGCTCGGCATGCTCGTGCCGCTCACGGGCTCCGAATCCGCGTTTGGCGAATCCATGCGCAACGGAGCTCGGCTCGCGGTCGACGAACTCAACCGCGACGGTGGGGTGAACGGGCGTGAACTTGAGCTCGTCGTGATCGACGACGCGTGCGACGCAGTCACCGCGTATGAGGCCGCGCCGCGTCTCGTCGCGGCGGGTATTGACGCGTCAGTGGGTGGGTACTGCGCGGGTGCCGTGCTACCCACGCTTCCGATATTTGGCGAGGCTGGGATCCCCTCGGTCGTTCCCGCGGGAGCATCACTTGCCCTTGTCGGGCAGGGCGCGTTTCTGATGAGTGGTGGCCCCGTGCAGGAGGCCGCGGCTTGGCTGAATGTCGTGCGTCAGTATCGCCCCGCTGCCGGGGCTTCTGGCACGGGGGCCACGGGGGGCCCAGGTGCGAGAACTGGGACTGGAAGTGCGCGTGGCACCGCTGCTGCCATCTCCGCTCCCGTCGCGGTTGCCCTGCTCGACGATCGCACCGCTTCGGCACGGGAACTTGCCGAGCTGTTCCAGGGGCAGATCGAGTGGGCCGAACGGGGGTCGCACCCTGCCATTCCGACGATCGTGCACTCCGGCTCGGTGACCTCCCAGGGAGGGGATCGCGATGAAGCGATCCTTGCGACGCTTGAATCGAACCCCGACCTCATCGTCTGGACCGGAAATCCACTGGGAGGGGTGCCGCTGGTTGATGGCCTCAGGGCAGCGGGTTTCCGGGGCCCCATTCTGGTGTCGGGAACAGCTGATCGCGTCGCTCCGCTCTCCGCATCTGAGGGGCCCGGTGTGATCTCTCCGCGCACGGATGCGGAACAGGTGGCCGCCTCATCGCTGGACAGCTACGCGGCGGCGGGCCTCGCTGAACTGGTCTATGCCACGTCTCCGCTCACTCCGGAGTTGCTCACTTCCGAGGTGCTCACCCCCGAGTTGCCTACCGGCGAAGCCGAGTGGATCGCGGCCTACACGAGCGCCTTCGGGATCGTTCCCGGCCAGTACTCGCTCGAGGCGTACGATGCGGTCCGCGTGGTGGCGGAGGCGATGACCGTGGCGGGATCCACCAGGGGAGACCTCGTGACCACCGCGCTGCAGTCGCGCGAACGCTTTGCGGTGTTCTCGGGCACCGCCGATTTTGACCACGAGGGAATGCTGCGGGGCACCGGGACGGTGCGCATGGTTGCGTCGCTCGGAGACGGGGCGGGTGTGGTGCCGGTGACCGACCTGCGCCGGTGGACCGATAGTCGGGTGACCGGGTGACCGGGTGACCGGGTGACCGGGTGACCGGGTGCTGGCGTGTTCGGCGGAGCTCACTCCACCGGTTCGGCCACTGAGCATGCCTGAACGTCAGCCGTGGATATTACGAAAACTCAGCACCCGCAACGGCAGCCGGCGAGGAACCTCATATAAATATGCCCGCGAAACACCACCGGTGACTCACATAAGAATGCCCGCGTAATTCTCGAGCTTAGCTTGCCTGTTTCCTGCTCGCGCGGGCCGGCTTGACCCCGGCTGCCGCGTTTGGTGCTTTCGCGAGTTCGATCGCTTCGAGCGTGCGAGTCTTCTCGGCCGCGAGGTAGGTGAGGCGCTGCTGGATTCGGTCGATCTCGCGAGCGATGTGGGCCGGGTTCAAGCTGTCACGGTACCCGGTCAACTCGGCGGTCTTCTCGGCGCTGAGCACACCGGAACGCTGGAGCCGGTCGAATGGTGTCGCGAGCTCATCGTAGACACGTTTACGGCGCCCCCTTTGATCGGTCGCCCAACCGATGGGTTTCTTCGTGGGGGTGAGGAAATTATGGCGATCGTTCACCAGCGGCCATAACTCGTTCAATAGCTTCAGCAGAGGCGCGGTGTCGTACCTCCAGTAGAACGCGTACCGGCGCACGATCTGATTGTTTTTCGACTCGATCGTGGCCTGATCATTCTTCTTGTACGGCCGGGACCTCGTGAAGTAGATGTCAAGTTCTGCAGCCCAACCGATGACGTCGTAGTTGATGAACTCGGACCCGTTATCAAAATCCACCCCGGTCACCTCGAACGGCACTTCGCTGATGAATCGGTCGAGGGCGTCACGAATGTGCAGGTGTGCGTTGTTCCGGATCGAGCGCGTGTACGTCCAACCGGTGTGCATGTCGGTGAGATCAACACTGCGACAGAACTCACCCTTCAAGACGGGCCCGCAGTGTGCGACGGTGTCGCCCTCGAAGAACCCGGGTACGGCCTCGATCTCGTCACCGGCTTTCCTGATCGTGATCGAGTTCCGCAGCAGCGGGCCTGGCGTGGTGGTGGCGATCCCGCGGAGTGGGTCCCTCGCGCGGGCTGGGGCGAGGTAGCGGTCGATCGTGGCCGGTGACATTGCCAGCAACTCGTCCGCGACGTGGTGACTGTACCTGCCCCGGCCTGGGACCAGTTCGCCGTGCGCTTCCAGCAGCATGAGTTGGAGTTCCATTGACGCGGCCAAGTATTTCCCGCTGATCCCGCCCGCGAACGCCCACACTTTCTGCAGCACTTTCAACGCGTCATGTGAGTACTTCAGCGGGCGCGGCTTACGTTGCCGGGCCCCTACCCGACGCGGTTTCAGCGCAGCTTGTAACTGTCTGCGCGCGTTGTCTCTGGACCAGCCCGTGATCGCGCATACCTCGTCAAGGAGACGGCTCTTCTCCTTCTTGGCCGCTGCGGCATACTGCTTCGCGAACTTTCGTGTGATCTCGTGTCTGGCACGCATTGATAGCCCACTTCCCATGAAACTGATGATTCCGTTTCGCGGGCATTTTTACGTGATGCACCGGAAGTGTTTCGCGGGCATATTAGGTGAGGCACGTCG
>NZ_JBPCEU010000017.1:0-57287 GCF_050971685.1 Leucobacter fengyongliangi
CACCGGTGACTCACATAAGAATGCCCGCGTAATTCTCGAGCTTAGCTTGCCTGTTTCCTGCTCGCGCGGGCCGGCTTGACCCCGGCTGCCGCGTTTGGTGCTTTCGCGAGTTCGATCGCTTCGAGCGTGCGAGTCTTCTCGGCCGCGAGGTAGGTGAGGCGCTGCTGGATTCGGTCGATCTCGCGAGCGATGTGGGCCGGGTTCAAGCTGTCACGGTACCCGGTCAACTCGGCGGTCTTCTCGGCGCTGAGCACACCGGAACGCTGGAGCCGGTCGAATGGTGTCGCGAGCTCATCGTAGACACGTTTACGGCGCCCCCTTTGATCGGTCGCCCAACCGATGGGTTTCTTCGTGGGGGTGAGGAAATTATGGCGATCGTTCACCAGCGGCCATAACTCGTTCAATAGCTTCAGCAGAGGCGCGGTGTCGTACCTCCAGTAGAACGCGTACCGGCGCACGATCTGATTGTTTTTCGACTCGATCGTGGCCTGATCATTCTTCTTGTACGGCCGGGACCTCGTGAAGTAGATGTCAAGTTCTGCAGCCCAACCGATGACGTCGTAGTTGATGAACTCGGACCCGTTATCAAAATCCACCCCGGTCACCTCGAACGGCACTTCGCTGATGAATCGGTCGAGGGCGTCACGAATGTGCAGGTGTGCGTTGTTCCGGATCGAGCGCGTGTACGTCCAACCGGTGTGCATGTCGGTGAGATCAACACTGCGACAGAACTCACCCTTCAAGACGGGCCCGCAGTGTGCGACGGTGTCGCCCTCGAAGAACCCGGGTACGGCCTCGATCTCGTCACCGGCTTTCCTGATCGTGATCGAGTTCCGCAGCAGCGGGCCTGGCGTGGTGGTGGCGATCCCGCGGAGTGGGTCCCTCGCGCGGGCTGGGGCGAGGTAGCGGTCGATCGTGGCCGGTGACATTGCCAGCAACTCGTCCGCGACGTGGTGACTGTACCTGCCCCGGCCTGGGACCAGTTCGCCGTGCGCTTCCAGCAGCATGAGTTGGAGTTCCATTGACGCGGCCAAGTATTTCCCGCTGATCCCGCCCGCGAACGCCCACACTTTCTGCAGCACTTTCAACGCGTCATGTGAGTACTTCAGCGGGCGCGGCTTACGTTGCCGGGCCCCTACCCGACGCGGTTTCAGCGCAGCTTGTAACTGTCTGCGCGCGTTGTCTCTGGACCAGCCCGTGATCGCGCATACCTCGTCAAGGAGACGGCTCTTCTCCTTCTTGGCCGCTGCGGCATACTGCTTCGCGAACTTTCGTGTGATCTCGTGTCTGGCACGCATTGATAGCCCACTTCCCATGAAACTGATGATTCCGTTTCGCGGGCATTTTTACGTGATGCACCGGAAGTGTTTCGCGGGCATATTAGGTGAGGCACGTCGCTGTATTGCGGTAATAACACTTTTGAGTAACCTTGACTAGCGTCCGGTTTCATGTTGCAAGTGCTCTTCTCGCTCTGCTGAGGCGTGATCTGCTGCGGCATCAAAAGGTGTCATATCGGTTTCCTGGCGTACCGATCCGACTTCGATTTCCTTGCCTTTGAAGAATCCTGGGTTTATGAGGGAGTAGATCACCATTAGTATGATGCCGCCGCCGATAATGGCGACGCCGGCGACGAAGACGACTCCGACGCCGCCATCGGTAGAGCCGTCGGGGAGGGTGGTGCTGAAAAGCATGTTCCCGGACCCGAAGTCCGGGTCGGTGGCGGAGTCGTAAAGCGTCTTGACGAACATGACGACGAGCGCGATACCGCCGAGGAGCGGGAGAAGGAAGCGTCGGAAGAAGTTCCCGATGCTAGCGAACCAGGTGCCGCGGAAGTACCAGAACGCTGCCAAGCCGGTGATGCCGTAGTAGAAGCAGACCATGATGCCCATCGCGGTGATGGTGTCCCAGAGGGCGTCCTCGGAAACGAGGCGCATCAGCACGTAGAAGGTGACAGAGGCGACCGCCGCCCACACCGTCGCGGCGCCGGGTGTCTGGTACTTGGAGAGCTTGCCGAGGGTTTTCGGCACGGCCCCGTAATGTGACATCGCTTGCAAGGTCCGGGAGGGGGACACGAGCGTCGCCTGGAGCGCCGAGGCGGAGCTCGCGAAGACGGCGAGCGACATGATCAGTGCGAATGGTCCCATTACCTCGGGGGCGAGGGCGGCGAACAGCGCTTCTTGGATGTCCGGATTTCCGGCCCCGAGCCCTGTCGTGCCGATGCCGGTGTAGCTGAGCAGCACGATTGTGACGGTGAGGTAGGTGATCACGATCATGGCGATGGTGAGCAGTGCGGCCCGTCCGGGAGTGCGGCGGGGATCTTTGGTCTCCTCGTTCATCGTGAGGATGACGTCCCAGCCCCAGAACATGAAGATCGACAGCGAGAGGCCGGCCATGAGTGCGCTGAAGCTAAACCCGTCGGATCCGAGGAGCGCGGGGTTGAACCATTCCAGACTCACCGGGGTGTAGTCGTAGGCTTCGCCGTTCGCGATCTTGGCGACCGCTGCGATCACGAACCAGGCGAGGGCTATGGCCTGCAAGCCCACAAGCGCGTATTGAACGCGCTTGGTCTCCTCGACGCCTCGATACGAGATGTACGCGGCGATCCCCGTTAGGATCGCGACGACCGGGATGTTGACCCAGAGATTGCCCGTGAGGTCGGCGATGTCGGGGTTCTCGAACATCTGCGACAGCGCGATGAACAAGAAATCCACGGCGACCGCGGCGAGGTTCGACAGTACCAGGGCGGTCGACGCGACGAGCCCCCACCCGCCGAGCCAGCCGATCCACGGCCCGAACGCACGCGACGACCAGGTGAACGTGGAGCCCGAGTCCGGCATCGAGGAGTTGAGCTCACGGTAGCCCATGAGCACGAACATCATCGGGATGCATCCGATGAGCAGGATGAACGGGGTCTGCAGGCCGGCGACCGAGATCGTCGGCCCGTTCCCGGATGTCATGGTGTAAGCCGGGGCGATGCTCGCGATTCCGATGATCGCCCCGGCGAAGGCGCCGATCTTCCCTTTCTGGAGGCCCTTGAGCGTCAGGCTCTTGGTGGTCGCGGCGGGCTCGCGCTGTGTGGTGGTCACTGTGCTGCGCGGTCCGCCTCAAGGATGCGGGCGGCGGTGTCCTGCCCGATGCGGACGGCGCCGTCGACGTGCTGGTAGCCGAAACCTTGGATGTCGGAGCTGGCGAAGAAGATCGGGCCGACGGGCTGGTTCTGGGTCGCACCCCAGCGGCTCAGGCCGCCGAGATCGTAACTGGTGCCGTACGCGCCCCGGGTCCACTCCTCGGCGCCGAAATCGGAGAGGTAGAACGCGAGCGGGTTGCGCGCCTCGTCGCCGAGATACTCGGCGAGGGAGTTCAGGATCGTCTCGCGGCGCTCATCTTCGGGCAGCGCCCAGACCTTCTCCGCGTCGTGCTCCACGATGAATCCGACGAGAGTGCCGCGCTCGTCGCGGTGGTTCGTGTTGTCGTAGATGTCCTGGACTACGTTGTAGTAGCCGAACCCGGTGCCGGAGAGGCCCTGCTCGCGCCAGAATGGGCGGTCATAGGAAGCGTGGACCTTGATGACGAGGCCCATCGAGTGGTGCTGGTGCGCGATTTGCTGGATGCGGGGGAGGGCCGGAACGTACTGGATGCGGGAGTACAAGTTCGGCGGTACCGCGAGGATCGCGTGGCGGGCGCTCACGCGGAGGTGGTCGGTGATCGCGGTGACCGTGGCGGGGGCGCCTTCGGCGGTGTCCTCCCAGTGCAATTCGCGCACCGGGTTGTCGAGGAAGACATTTTCGGAGCCGAGTTCTTCGGCAATGCGGATGGAGACGCTCTGCATGCCGCCGACGACGCGCTTGTCGAGGAGGATGTCTTCGTCCACGAGGTTCTCGAACGACCCGGCCGAGGCGCCGAAGAAGATAGCCTGCAGCAGGGAGAACGAGTGCTTTGGCTTGGTGAGCATCGCCCCCGAGATGAAGTTGCCGATGATGAGGCGCGCCTCGGCGTCGTCGCTCTGGGCGCGCAGCCAGGCGTCGAAGGTGATCTCGTCGTACTCGGCGGCGCGGGGGTGCTCCCACGGGGCGGCTGGGTCGACTTCGAGGGAGAGTCGGGTGAGTTCTGCGCGGAGCTTGCGCATTTCCTCGAGGGTCTCCGGCTTGACGGGGAAGTCGCCGGTGAAACGGTGGCGGTTGCCCTCCTTGTCGATGAACACCGAATCGCCGTCGCGGTGGCGCTGGAAGAGTTCGAGTCCGAGTTCCGCCGCGAGATCCTGGATCGCGGTTTGTTCGGGCGCGATCCACTGGCCGCCGATCTCGAGGAAGGAGCCGTCGATCGTGTCCGACCATGTGCGGCCGCCGACGCGGTCGCGCGCTTCGAGCACGGCGACTGTCTTCCCGGTTTGGCTCAGGCGCCGCGCCGCGGTGAGTCCCGCGGGACCGGCGCCGATGATGACGACGTCGCGAGTGATTTCCTGCATGGTGCTTCTCCTTCTCAAGGGGTTCTCATGAATATGGCGAACTGTGCTCCCGGCGCGTGCGCGATGCGCAGCGGCAGGAGCCCCGGTCCGCCCGTGTGGTCAGTGGTCGAGCGCGCGGTAGTGAGCGGCGAGGCTGAACCGGCCGGGGTCGTAGAGTTCGCTGGCGCCTGCGTGGATCAGGTCAGCGGCGATACGGCCGAGGGCGGGCGCGAACTTGAAGCCCCGTCCCGACAGCCCGGACACGACGACGCGGCTGCCGTCGGGCGAGGCGTCGATAATCGGGGTGAGATCGGCCGTGTAGCTGTCCGGGTGGATGCTGTGGCGCACCGGCTCCGGGTGCAGGCCCGGAAAGTACCAGGTCGCCAGCTCGGAGGTCTGCGCGAGCTCAGTCCGGGTGTGCTCACGCTGCAGCTGCGCGACGTCGTCGACGAGCGGCCAGTCCGGGAACGCGGCACGGCTGATCTTCACGGCGTAGCCTTCGAGGCTCGGGGCGCCGAACAGGTGGGTGGTTCCGCGGTCCCGCACGAAGACGGGGAACCGCTCGGGAAGGAACTGGTCTACGCGTTTCGGCATGAACCACGTGAGCGGCACACTCTTCACCTTCGTGAACGTCTTCAACTCAGGGAGGATCTGCTGGCTCCAGGGGCCGGCGGCGATGACAACCTTCTCGGCGAGAATGTCGCCGCGGGTGGTGCTCACTAGGTGCCTCCCGTGCTGCTCGTCGATGCCGAGCACCCGAGTGTCGTCCCAGATCTCGGCACCTCCGCGCTCGGCGAGTGATGCTGCGGTGAGAATGGCGCGCTCGGGGCGCAGGCCGCCGCCGCCGAGATCGAGGATCGCCTCGTCGCCATCGTCAAAGTCGTGCTGCGGGAACCTACGTCGCAGCTCGCGTCCCACCAGATGCTCGTGGGGGAGGACGAAGCGCTCGGCGGCCTCGAGGGTTCCAGCGATCTTCGGAGAAGCGCCGGGGGCGATCGTGAGCGCTCCGACCTGCAAGTAGATGCTCTGCCCCGATTCTCGCTCGAGTTCTCGCCACAGCTGCTGCGCCCGGACGAGCAACGGAGTATAGTGCTCGCCCTCGTAGGCTGCGGTGCGGAACAGGCGGGACTCCCCGGCGTACGCGCCGTACGCGTGCGCGACGCCGTACTGCTCGATGCCGATGATGCGTCCGGGCACCAGCTTCGACAGCTGCCAGGCGGCCATGGCACCCACGGTGCCCATCCCGATGACGGCGACGGACGCCTGCTCAGTGCTGGACATCGATTCTCCTCGTGCGGCACGGCACCGTGCAGCCGTTGTGAAATTAGCTGGTGACCTCAGTGTTCCAGCTCCGGGGAACGAATCGAAGAGTCCCTCGATACCAGTTCTCACTAGATTCATGCGCTATTAGTCTGAATAAAAGCGGTTCTTTTGCGTTCTGGAAACGTTATCGAAGGTTAGCATCGCAATATCCAATACGGCACCCGGCGGTGAGACCGCGGGCAGGAAAGGGCAACGATGCACGACACTTCTCTCCGATTGCGTTACCTCAGCGAGCCCGAGATCATCGACGTCGGCGCCACGGACATGGCACGTTGTATCGACACGATGTGCGAGGTCTTCTCGCTGCTCGCGACCGGCGACTACCGCATGGGTGGTCCGAATCATAGTTCGCATGGGATCAAGGTCGACTTCCCCCTCGAGCCGGCATTCCCCGGTATGCCGCGCCATACCTCGGACCGCCGCTTCATGGCGATGCCTGCATACATCGGTGGGAAGTATCGTGCGACTGGCCTCAAATGGTATGGCTCGAATATCGAGAACAGCGAGAAGGGTCTGCCGCGGTCTATGCACCTGGTGGTCTTGAATGACACCGAGACTGGCGCTCCGATCGCCGTGATGCCGGGAAACCTGATCAGCGCCTATCGTACGGGCGCGGTCGTCGGAGCCGGCACTCTGCACCTCGCCCGAACGGACGCTGACTCGGTCGCGGTGATCGGCCCCGGGCTCATCAACCAGGTTGCGTTCCGGGCGATCCTAGTGACACGGCCCGCCATCGCCCGCGTCCGGATCGCGGCGCGTTCGCTCACGAGCCGGAACGCGCAGCGCTTCCAGGAACTCGTCCGCTCCGAGTTCCCCCAGATCCAAGAGGTGGAGATCGTCGATTCGATCCGGTCGGCGGTCACCGAGGCCGACATCGTCACGGTCGCCGCGACCGGTCTGTCCGGCGTCGCAAACTACCCGGTCATCGACCCGGAGTGGCTGCGCCCGGGTGCGTATGTCGCGGCGACCTCGAACATCCAAGTCGATGCCGGGTTCCTGTGCACTGGCGCTCGTAACGTCGTCGACCACACTCCGCTCTACGAAGCCTACGTCGCGAACTTCAGCCCTCCGTATCACGAGCAACTCGGGGCTCTCGGTGTCAAATACCAGGACATGCTCCTGGACGGGCGCCTGAACGTTGCCGACATCGCCGAGTTCGGGGACATCGTCGACGGCAGGGCACCTGGCTACGATCCGGCACGGCCGTCCTTCTTCTCCATCGGCGGGATCCCGGCCGAAGACGTCGCTTGGGCGACCGAACTCCTCTGGGAGGCGCAGCGCCGCGACATTGGCACGTTGCTGCCGATCTGGGATCAGCCCGCCCTAGGCTAGAGGCGGTTTCGGTCTACCCGGCGCTCCTGACTGCGGCAATCGTAGCGAGCAACCATTGGGGCCGATCGGCCAAGACGTTAATCCGATTCTCGGGTCGCATCGCTCGACACAGCGATCACCGGTACCACCGAAATACGGATGTTCTTTATCGCATCGGTATGAACGAACATGCGCGCGAGGATTCATGCTGTTCGACCCGTCGACTAGCTTCTCGCCCGCTCGCCAGCCCACTTGCTGGTTCGCCGATGTCAACCACGGAGGCTTCGAGGACCAGGTGACCCGTCAACTCCGGCGCCTCTTCGAACGCTGCGTGCGCGGTCTCGCCTTTCGGGTGCCCAAAGGTCGTCCTCGGCACGTCATGTACCCGCGGGGCCCTGAACACGGTCTCGGAACGCACGTCAAATGAAGCGACTCGGAATGCCGCTCATGCTGCGCGTACGGCACGCCCGGCCCCATCGGCTAAGAGATCCGAGCCCTGCCCGAGGTTACTTCTTGTGAGTGCAGCCTGGGCATGGGGATGGGGCATGCGAAGTGGCGGAGTGTATCCCTCGAATCGCTCCGGTGGTGCACTCCGCCACGCGGCGTACTATTTCGTGGCCTCAGGGACGCGGACGAGCTTCTTGTTGGCAAACTCGTTGATGCCGTAATGCGCGAGCTCGCGGCCGACGCCCGAGGCCTTGACCCCGCCGAACGGGAGATCCGGGGCTGTCTTGCTCGTGCTGTTGATCCAGACCATGCCCGTCTCGATCCGGTCGGCGACCCGTTGCGCCCGTTCCAGGTCGCCCGAGAAGACCGTGCCGCCTAGACCGAACGGGGAGTCGTTGGCGATCTGGACCGCTTCCTCTTCGGACGCGGCGCGGTGCACGACCGCGGCCGGGCCGAATAGTTCCTCTGCGTAGGCGCGCATGTCTTTGGTCACGCCTGACAGCACGGTCGCCGGATAGTAGGCGCCCGGTGCGTCGGGGGCCTCCCCGCCCAGGTGGACTTTCGCGCCGCGGTCGATGGCGTCGTCGACCAGCTCGACGAGATCGTGGCGGGCGGCGGTGGAGGAGAGCGGGCCGAGCTTCGTCTCGTCCGACGACGGATCGCCTGTGGCGTACGCGCGGCTCTGCTCGATGAACTTCTCGAGGAACGCGTCGTACACCGCGTCCAGGACGATGAAGCGCTTGGACGCGGTGCAGGCCTGCCCGCCGTTGGCGAAGCGACCGACCGCGGCTGCGGCGGCTGCCGCGTCGAGGTCGGCGTCGTCGAGCACGATGAACGGGTCGGATCCACCGAGCTCCAGCACGTACTTCTTCATATGCCGCCCGGCGACCTCGCCGACCGCTGAGCCCGCCCGCTCGGAACCGGTGAGAGAGACGCCCTGCACGCGCGGATCGGCGATCATCTCGGCGATCTGACCGTTGTTGGCGAACACGTTCGCGTAGACGCCATCGGGCAGCCCCGCCTCGCGGAACACCCGCTCGATAGCGAGGGCGGACTGCGGGCAATTGCGCGCGTGCTTGAGCAGGATCGTGTTGCCCAGGATCAGGTTCGGGGCCGCGAACCGTGCCACCTGGTAATAGGGGTAGTTCCACGGCATGATACCGACCAGGACGCCGACCGGTTCGGTCTTCACGATGGCGGTGCCGGGGCCGGAGATGTCGAGCACCTCGTCCGCGAGGAACTGCTCGGCGCGGTCCGCATAATAGTCGTAGATGTTCGCGACGAGATCGACCTCGCCACGCGCCTGGACGATGGGCTTGCCCATCTCGAGCGTGATGAGCGCAGCCAGTTCTTCCCGCTGTTCGCGGTGGAGCGCGGCGATGCGCTTGACCAGGGCGACCCGCTCTTGCAGCCCGCGATCCCGCCACTGCGGATAGGCTTCCGCGGCGCGATCGAGAGCCTCCCGTGCCTCCTTGTTGGTGATCTCGGGGAACTCGGCCAGCTGCTCGCCGGTTGCAGGATTCACTGTCGTGTAGACACCCATGTGCGACGACGCTCCTTCATTGTTCGGTGTGTGATCGCGGAACTCCGCGCGCACCAGTGCGCACGGATCCTCGACTATCACTGTTGCTCACTATTCATGTCGCGTCCAATACCAAATCCGCCCCCGCTCATGCGCTGGCATTAATAATGCTCTACCGCGCCCAGTGGAGTCCATGTGAGATTTTATGACGATAGTGTCATGAAATAGGATCTATTAGGTATTTGTGTGTTATTGGATTTCGCACCAAGCTGGAACATGACATGCACCAGGACTGAGTGTGCCTGGACGCGATCCGAAAGAGGTGGGGCTTGGTGGAAACGCTCACGGCCGAGCACAACGGCGATCGCACGATCGTGCGATTGAACCGGCCTCAGACACTGAACTCGATCGACCAGGCCATGGTGGATGATCTCCACGAGGTCTGCGACCAGCTCGAGCGCGAACCGCGCATCCTCATCCTGACGGGAACCCGCACCGACAAGGGCGGCATTTTCGCCTCCGGCGCGGACATCTCCCAGCTGCGCGACCGGCGCCGTCATGACGCCCTGCGCGGGATCAACTCGAGCATCTTCGCGCGGATTGCTGCCCTGCCGATGCCGGTGATCGCCGCGATCGACGGCTATGCCCTCGGCGGCGGCGCCGAGCTCGCCTACGCCGCCGACTTCCGGATCGCGACGACGCGGGTGAAGATCGGCAACCCCGAACCCAACCTCGGCATCATAGCCGCCGCGGGGGCATGCTGGCGGCTCGTCGAGCTCGTGGGCGAGCCCGTCGCGAAAGAGATCCTGCTCGCCGGCCGCGTCCTCACCGCAGACGAGGCGCTATCGATTCGGCTGGTCGGCGAAGTCTGCGAGCCGGACGAGCTCCTGGACCGGGCGAACGCGCTCGCGGACCGTATCGGCGGTTTCGACCCGTTGGCGATCCAGGTGACCAAGCAGGTGATCCACGCGCCGCGGGCGGCGCACCCGGTCATCGACAACCTTGCGCAAGCGTTGCTCTTCGAATCCCCGGAGAAGACCCGGCGCATGGATGATTTTCTGCTGAAGCGCAACGCGCGGAAAGGACGCTGAACCCATGGCATTGCCGAATCACATCGCCGTCGTCGGAGGCGGACGGATGGGGGCGGGCATCGCGCTCAGCCTCGCCATCGGCGGATCGCAGGTCACCGTGCTCGAACGCGATGCCGCGTCGGTGGACGCCGCCCGGGCGCGGCTCGATGACATCGCGCAGAAAGCGGTCGCGAAGGATCCCGCGGCCCCCGCCCTCGACGTGCTCCTAGGGCGCCTCGCCGTGTCCGAGGACTACGAGCTCCTGAGAGAAGCAAACCTCGTGATCGAGGCGGTCCCAGAGGACTTCGAGCTCAAAGTGAACACCCTCCGCGCGATCGAGGGGCGCGTCACCGAGACCACCGCGATCGCGACGAACACGTCGTCGCTGTCGGTCACGAAGCTCGCCGCAGAACTCTCCCACCCGTCCCGCTTCCTCGGGCTGCACTTCTTCAACCCGGTTCCCGCCTCCACCCTGATCGAGGTCGTCGTCGGCGAGCAGACCGGCGTCGGCCTCGTCGCCGCAGCGCGAGAGTGGACCGAGGGGCTGCGGAAGACCCCCGTCGTCGTGCATGACGCACCCGGCTTCGCGAGCTCCCGGCTCGGCGTCGCCCTCGCACTCGAAGCGATGCGGATGCTCGAAGAGGGCGTCGCTTCGGCCGAGGACATCGATGCGGCGATGGTGCTCGGGTACCGGCACGCCACCGGCCCGCTCAAAACCACCGACCTCGTCGGTCTGGACGTGCGGCTCGGCATCGCGGAGTACCTCGCCTCCACGCTTGGCGAGCGCTTCGCACCCCCGCAGATCCTGCGCGACAAGGTCGCTGCCGGAGAGCTCGGGCGCAAGAGCGGCACAGGCTTCTTCGACTACAGCTGAACGCTTGGGTCACGCGCCGCACCCCAACGGCTGGCCCGAACCACACACACGATCCCAGGAGGATGCAGATGCCCCAGACCAACGCCCTGTGGAGCGCCCAGGCGCACATGCCGACCGTGCTCTCGAACCCGCAGACCGTCATCGTCAAAGGCGACGGCGCCTACATCACCACTGCGGACGGGGACCGTCTCCTCGACGCCGCCGGCGGCCTCTGGTACGCCAACATCGGCCACGGCCGGGACGAGATCGCACAGGCCGCCGCCGAGCAGATACGCACCCTCGAGACCTGGCACATCTTCGGCCGGTACGTGAACGAGCCGGCACTCGAACTTGCGAACAAGATCGCGACGCTCGCCCCGTTCGACGACGCCAAGGTCATCTTCACCAGCGGCGGATCCGATTCCGTCGACTTGGCACTCAAACTCGCACGCCGTCACCAGCAGCTCCAGGGACAGCCGGAGAAGCTCACCGTCGTATCCCGTCAGGACGGCTATCACGGTCTCCACGCCTACGGTACCAGCGTCGCAGGCCTCTCCTTCAACAGCGACGGCTTCGGCCCCGGCACCCTCATCCCGGAGACACTGCTCGTCGATCAGTGGGACATCGACGCCGCCGAGCGCACCATCCGCGAACACGGCGGAGAGAAGATCGCCGCGTTCATCGCCGAACCCGTCATGGGCGTCGGCGGTCTCGTTCCGCCCCCGGCCGGCTACTTCGAGCGGATCAAGGAACTCGCGAAAGAGTTCGGTTTCCTCGTCATTGCCGACGAAGTCGTCACCGCCTTCGGTCGTCTAGGCACCTGGACGGCGTCCGAGCGCTTCAATCTCGAACCCGACATGATCACTTTCGCGAAAGGCATCACCTCCGGCTACCTGCCCCTGGGCGGCGTCATCGTCGCCCCCAGCGTATCCAGCCAGTTCTACGCAGGAAACGACGCGCCCATCTTCCACCAGGGCCTCACCTACTCCGGCCACGCGACCGTCGCGGCTGTCGCACTCAAGAACCTCGAGATCATCGAGCGCGAGAACCTCCTCGGCCGCGTCCGCGAGCTCGAACCGGTCCTCGTCGAGGAACTCGAACAGCTCCGCCACCACCCCGGCGTGAAAGACGTACGGCACATCGGACTCATGGGCGGCGTCGACCTCGCCGACGGCGTCTCCGGGCTCGACGTTGTCGCCGTCCTCGAAGGTCGCGGCGTGCACCTGCGGAACCTCCCGAACAACATCCTCCAGATCTCCCCGCCCTTCATCGTCACGGCCGAGGAGATCCGCACCATCGTGCGCGGCATCCGCGACGCCCTCGACACCGTACACGGCAGATAAGCCAGGTGGCTGCCCTGCGGGGAAGACAGCATCCGTTTCGCGGTTGCTAATCGCTGTGGGGCGCGACGGTGTGCTGCCCCGGCCGCTCACCAAGCTGCACCCCGGTTCAGCACACCGTTTGTCGTAGTGATCGTCGTGTCGGTGTTCGCACTGGCCAGCCTGGTACTCGACTTGAATACGGCGGAGTTTATGATCAGCTTCGGCGCCCTCGCGGCGTTCGCGATGGTAAACCTGTCAGCCATCAAGGACGAGTTCCTCCGGAAAGACAGGACGGGGAACCGCGCGAAGGGAGGCGTCCTGCTGCACCTGGTCTGCCCGCTGATCGGGTTCGCGCTCACGGTCTGGCTGTGGACGTCGCTGGAGCCCTCGACCTGACTCGTCGGCTGCATTTGGCTGACCATCGCCGCTACCGAGACGCCGGGTCTCAGTGAGTCCGTCCCGAAGCTCGACTTCTCCGGCGAAGCGCCCACGACCATCCAGATCGATTAGCTCAGAGGAATCGAGGCGGCCGCCGACCGGTGAGGCAGTTGGGTATGCGCGCAGTACAGCTGGCGGCGCCTACAGGACTTCGTCGGCGAGTGCCAGCACCGTGGCGAGTGCGGGGTTCCGCGAATCGGCGCGCCAGGCCATGCGCAGGAGCACCTCGTCGAATGGGTCTGCGACCGGGAGGAAGGAGAACCCGTCGGTGTGGGTGTTCTCTGCGACCGATGAGATCGTGAGATGAATGCCGACCTCGGCTGCGACGAGTGACAGCGCCGTCCAGGTGTCGGGGGCGACCTGCGCGATGAGGGGGTCGAAGCCGGCAGCGTGGCTGAGTCGGAGCAGCCGGTCTGTAAGTACTGATCCGGGCTGCGGGGGGAGCGTCACGAAGTAGTCGGCGGAGAGCTGATCCATGTGGACCGAGTCAGCGCCGGCCAAGGTGTGGGTCTTCGGGACGGCGACGACGAGTTGCTCGTTGATCAGAGTGCGGGTTCTGATGCCGGCTGGGACGTAGTCCCAGCGGCCAATGGAGATGTCCGCCTCATCGTTCAGGAGCCGGTTGATGGCGGGCTGGGCGAAGTTCTGGCTGGAGAGCTCGAGGGATAGGTCTGGATGTTTGAGACGCGCAGCGCGGGAGAGCTGGCCGACGAGAATCTGTGTGGAGGCGCCAGCGAAGGCGATACCGACATGCCCGAGTTCGCCGCTCTGAGCGGCGCGCACATCGTGCGCGGCATGCTTGAGTTCGTTGAGAATGCGGCGGGCCGGGCCGAGCAGAGCCTCCCCGGCCGCAGTGACCTCCACGGAGCGCGTCGTGCGGTGGAACAGCTCCGCGCCCAGTTCCTTCTCCAGTGCCTTTATGGTGCGGCTTACCGGAGGCTGCGCCAAATGGAGGCGTTCGGCCGCTCGCCCGAAGTGCAGTTCTTCCGCGACGGCGACGAATGCTCTGAGGTCCTGAATTTCCACTCGCCAATGATAGCACGAGGATCATATATCGTGTCGTATTTGCTTCATTTCAGGTCTCAGTGCGACGAACGATTGGAGAGGGACATATGTGCTGAAGGTATCAATAACGTGAAAATAGGTATTTGACGTGCACTAATCGCGCCTGACAAGGTGAAAACATCGAAAACGGTTCAACGGAAGAACGGTCCCGAGGTAGACGGTGGAAGATCACAACAGACTTGAAGAACTACTCGCGCGTTCGGGGCAGGGGCCGTTGAGCGGCACCATCATCGCTGACTTCGGCAGGGTGCTGGCCGGGCCCTACTGCACTATGCTGCTGGCGGACATGGGGGCGACCGTCATCAAGGTCGAGAGTCCGATCGGGGACGAGACCCGTGCTTGGATGCCGCCGGAGCATGAGGGCAAGTCGACTTACTACCTCTCGATCAACCGGAACAAGCTGTCGATCGAACTGGACTTCAGCGACCCCGGGGATCTCGCGACCGCACGCGAGCTCGCAGCTCGCGCGGACGTCGTAATCGAGAACTTCAAGCCCGGCGGTCTCGAGAAGTTCGGGCTGGACTATCAGAGCGTGGCGGCTCAGAACCCGGACGTGATTTTCACCTCGATCACCGGGTTCGGTACCGCGGGCGGGGCGAGCCTTCCTGGATACGACCTGCTCGTCCAGGCTGCCTCCGGGCTCATGAGTCTCACCGGGGCGCCGGAGACCGAGCCGTTCCGTGCCGGCGTCGCGGTCGTCGATGTGTTCACGGGTATGCACGCCTGCATCGGTATCCTCGC
Source organism: Leucobacter fengyongliangi (assembly GCF_050971685.1). Lineage (NCBI taxonomy): Bacteria > Bacillati > Actinomycetota > Actinomycetes > Micrococcales > Microbacteriaceae > Leucobacter > Leucobacter fengyongliangi. The sequence continues at coordinate 14,537 of NZ_JBPCEU010000017.1, forward strand.
CGCCCTCAACCACCGGCGAGTGACCGGTGAAGGGCAGCGGGTGGAGGTCAATCTGATGAGCTCGGCACTGTCGGGCCTGGTGAACCAGACCGGCGCTTACGCCATCGCAGGCGTCGTTCCGACCCGCATGGGCAACGAGCATCCGAGCATCTACCCTTACGAGCCGATCGCCACCGGAGACGGGGAGATCGTGCTCGCGATCGGCAACGACAGGCAGTTCCGGGTGCTCTGCCGGGAGCTCGGCACGCCTGAACTCGTCGAGGATCCGCGCTTCGCGTTCGCGCCCGACCGCAGCCGCAACCGACTCGATCTGCGTCCGCTACTCGAAGCCGCGCTCTCGCATGCGACCGCCACGGAGTGGTTCGAACGGCTCACCGCAGCGGGGATCCCGTGCGCGCCGATCCAGGACGTCGCAGCCGGTGTCCAGTTCGCCGAGCGCATCGGCCTGGATCCGATCATTCAAGCCGGATCCGGGGATGACTCTCTGTCCGGGATCCGCAACCCCATCACCTTCTCACAGACCCCGGCGACCTACGACAAGGCGCCCCCCGAGCTAGGCGCAGATACCGAGCTGGTGCGGCGCTGGCTCGCGGGCTCCTCGCCGCTCGCATCGATCTCAGCAAAGGAAGCAACAGCATGAGTGCACTCAACAGGTCAGGCGTCAACGTGGATTTCTACGGCGTCGAGGACTACCTCGGTGAGGAGGATCGCGCGCTCGTCGCGAAGGTGCGAGCCTTCGTCGATTCTGAGGTCACCCCGATCATCAACGAGTACTGGGAACAGGCGGACTTCCCGTACCAGATCCTCCCGAAGTTCGGGGAGCTTGGCATCATCGGCACCGCGATCGAAGGGTACGGCTGCCCAGGCCTGACCCGGTTGCAGGCGGGACTGGTCGCCATGGAGCTCTCCCGCGGTGACGGGAGCATCAACACGTTCAACGCCGTGCACTCCGGCCTCGCGATGGGGACGATCAACCTACTCGGCAGCGACGAACAGAAGCAGCGCTGGCTGACCCAGATGGCGAAGCTCGAGAAGCTCGGCGCGTTCGCGCTGACGGAACCCGATCACGGTTCCGACTCCGTGGCTCTTGAATCCAGCGCCCGCCTCGACGGCGACCACTACGTTCTCAATGGCTCGAAGCGGTGGATCGGCCTCGGCCACGTCGCAGATCTCGTCATCATCTGGGCGCGCGACACCGCCGACGACAAGGTCAAGGCGTTCATCCTGGAGAAGAACGAGGACGGCAGTTACCCGTCCGGATACCACGCGGAAGCCATCCAAGGGAAGATCGCCAAGCGCGCGATCCAGCAGGCGCAAATCACCTTCGAAGACCTTCGGATCCCCGCCGAGAACAAACTCGAAAAGTCTCAGTCGTTCCGCGATGTCGGGGCGGTGCTCAACCGCACCCGCAGCACCGTCGCCTGGGAATCGTTGGGACACGCGACCGCCGCCTACGAGGCGGCAGTGCAGTACGCGTCCGAGCGCGTCCAGTTCGGCAGCCCGATCTCACACTACCAACTCGTCCAGAACAAGCTCGCCAACATGCTCGCTGACCTTACAGCGATGCAGCTGGTCTGCTTCCGTGCCGGCGCCCTGCAGAACGAAGGCCGCCTAAGCAACGAGCAGGCCTCGCTCGCGAAGATGTTCACTGGCGATAAAGCGCGGCAGCTATGCCGCGATTCCCGCGACCTGCTCGGCGGCAACGGCTTGCTGCTCGAGAACCACGTCGCCCGCCATCTCACGGACATGGAAGTCGTCCACACCTACGAGGGCACCGATTTCATCCAGTCCCTGATCGTGGGCCGCGAGATCACTGGGGTCTCCGCGTTCAAGCGGTAAGGACGGAGCGAGATGGGCGAGTACATCGTCATAGGCGCAGGACTCGCCGGCGCCGCCACCGCGTGGCGTCTCGCCCAACGCGGGCAAGACGTGACCCTGCTGGAGCGGTCGGCACCAGCCAACCCGTACGGCAGTTCGCACGGCTCCGCGCGGATCTTTCGCTACGCCTACCCGAGCGAGCTCTACACAGGGCTCGTTATCCGTTCCAAGCCGCTGTGGGACGAACTCGAACGGGAGAACGGTGCACGTCTGATCGAACCCACCGGCGCCCTCGACCATGGCGCGGTGAACGATCCCGTCGGCCTCGCCCGTGTCCTGGACGCGCTGGGTGTCGAGCATGAGCTACTGCCAGAGGCGGAGGCGGGCTCGCGCTGGCCGCAGTACGGCTTCGACGGCGCGGTACTCTATCACCCCGGCGCTGGAGTGCTTGATGCCCGCAACACGGTCGAGGCGTTCGTTCGCCTGGCCGCCGCAACCGGGCGGGTCAGACTGCTCACGAACTGGACCGTCAGCTCTATCGAGCGGCGCACCGGCGGCTTCCGCGTCGAATCCACGGTCGGCGACGTCGTCGAAGGCGAGAAAGTGGTCGTCGCGGCCGGCCCGTGGCTTCCAACCCTTCTGGACTCGCTCGCTCTGCCTGCCGGGTTCATCCACTCACTGCCGTCTTTCGAAGTGCGTGAGGAGCAGGCGTTCCACTTCCCCTACCGCGACGCCGGCGCTTCCGGCGCACCCTATCCGGCTTGGCCGACGTTCATGCACGAGAACGAGACGGTCGACATCTACGGTCTGCCAGGCGGCCGCGACGCCGGATACCACGGCCTCAAGATCGCGCACTTCAATGGCGGAACCGTAATCCCGAGCATCTTCGACCGCACCGGCCAGATCCGGCCGGAGGCCAGGCAACGAGCTCGCGACTACGTCAAGGAATGGGTGCCCGGTGTCGAACCGGATTCCTACGCGGAAGCGACGTGCATGTTCACCAGCACGCCCAGCAGCGACTTTCTGATTGACGAGGCCGAAGGCATCGTCGTCCTGTCCGCCTGCTCCGGCCGTGGTGCGAAGTTCGCTCCGCTGCTCGGCGAGCTCGCCGCCGACCTTGCTACCGGCGCCGGGACCGTCCCTGACGAGTTCCGTGCCGCGTATCACTCCAGGCGCTCCGCAGCCTGACCCACCTTACTCACAGAAAGACCACGGTTCACCCCATGACCTCGACGTTCATCTACGATGCCGTCCGCACCCCTTTCGGACGCGCCGCCGGTGCGCTCTCCGGGATCCGCCCTGACGACCTCGCCGCGGTCGTCATGAAAGCCGCCGTCGAGCGCACCGGCGTCGATCCCGCACGTATTGAAGACGTGATCTTTGGAGACGCGAACCAGGCCGGTGAGGACAACCGCAACGTCGCCCGTTTCGGCGCCCTCCTCGCGGGCTTCCCCTCCTCGGTCACGGGCGTCACCGTCAACCGGCTTTGCGCATCGTCCGTGGAGGCCGTGATCCAGGGTTCCCGGGCGATCGAGTCGGGGGATGCAGAGCTGATCCTCGCCGGCGGCGTGGAGTCCATGTCCCGTGCGCCCTTCGTTCTCGAGAAGTCCCCGAAGCCCTGGCCGGCGGTCGGCAACCAGACGCTCTGGAACACTTCCATCGGGTGGCGCATGGTAAACCGGGCCCTGCCCAAGCATTGGACCATCTCCAACGGCGAGTCCGCGGAGAAGATCGCCCAGGAGTGGGGGATCACCCGTGAAGCACAGGACGCGTTCTCGGTCCGCTCGCATGAGCTCGCCGCGAAAGCGTGGGCGGAGGGCCGCTACGACGCCGAGATCGTGCAGGTGCCCGGCGCTGAGATGGCGCGCGATGAGGGCATCCGCGACGGCAGCACCGTTGAGAAGCTCGCCGGTCTCAAAGCGCTGTTCGCCGCCGACGGTACCGTGACGGCCGGGAACTCGTCCTCGATCAACGACGGTGCTTCCGCGGTGCTGCTCGGCGCCGAGGACACCCTCGACGCCGAACCGCTCGCGCGGATTACCGGACGTGCCGCCCACGGCGTCGACCCGGACATCTTCCCGATCGCGCCGATCGAGGCCGCGAACAAGGCGCTGGCGCGCGCGGGACGGACCTGGGCGGACGTTGACCTCGTCGAGCTGAACGAAGCCTTCGCCTCACAGTCCCTGGCCTGCCTCAAAGGCTGGCCCGACTTCGACCCGGAGAAGCTCAACATCCACGGCGGCGCCATCGCCATCGGTCACCCCCTCGGCGCCTCAGGCGGCCGGATCATCGGTCACGCCGCCCACGAGCTCAAGCGCCGCGGCGGAGGAGTCGCAGTCGCCGCGATCTGCATCGGCGTCGGCCAAGGGCTCGCCGTTGTTCTTGAGCGGTAACTTATGGCCGTAGTGTCAATGCTGTTCAGTTCATTCGTCTCGGGTGGTACGCAGCTCAGAAGCTGCACTGGACTCTAAGCGGCCAGGTTACCTTTTGGCTGATTTAAGAGTACCTAATCAAACGGCTTTGGCCTCCGTCATGACCTTGCCAGCGTTGGATGGCAGAGGGGGATCTTGCTCAGAGCCGTACCGCAGCAAGCTCGATGAATGTAGGTGGTTCGCTGTCACACTCAGCAGCATGGGAGCGGCTTGAAGTTTGCAGGGTTCTTTCTTCGAGCTCATCTTCCGACTCACATATCTTGCAAACATGGCTGAAGCGCCACGACTCGACTCTGATTTGACCGCGTAGCGCGGGGCAGTCGAGGCCACCTATCGAACGTGAAAGGTGGCCTCCGATGACAGTTTCGATGCGTCGCATGACGGCGGGCGATGGGTACAAGTACCTCCTGAAGTCGGTCGCGTATGGCGACGGCGATAGAGCCTTGTCGACCCCGTTGACTCGCTACTACAGCGAAGAGGGAACCCCACCCGGCAGATGGCTCGGTTCTGGCCTGAGTGGCCTCGCGGACGGTCAGATTGTGGGCGGGGATACGGTGACCGAGACGCAACTCCAACTGCTCATCGGGATGGGCCGCGATCCCGTGACGGGTGATGCGCTTGGGCGACCTTACAGCCAGTTCCAGACGCTCGATGAGCGCGTTGCCGCTCGCATTGCCGCGCTCGATCCTGAACTCACGCCATCACAGCGCGCCGAAGCGGTCACGGTGATTGAGGCGGAGGAAGCGGCGAAGAAGAGCCGTAAGGCGGTCGCTGGTTACGACTTCACTTTCTCGATTCCGAAGTCAGCATCCGTGTTGTGGGCGGTGGCTGATGGGGGCACGCAACAACTCATCTGGGAAGCGCACCATGCCGCGATAGCTGATGTGTTGCAGTTCATGGAGCGCGAGGTCACTGCAACACGGGGAGGAGCGCGCGGCCCTGACGGTGCGGTGCTGCAACTCGACGTCGCTGGGGTTGTTGCAGCCGCGTATGACCACTACGACTCCAGGTTGCAAGACCCCTACCTGCATACGCATGTGGTGGTGTCGAACAAGGTGCAGCACGCCCAGACCATGCGTTGGCTCGCGCTTGACGGGCGACCTCTGCACGCAGCGACGGTCGCGCTGAGCGAACTTCATGAGGCGATCTTCGCTGACTCACTCACCCGGCTGCTTGGGGTCTCGTGGGAGTCACGCGAGCAAGCTGCTGGTCGGAACCAGTCGTGGGCGATCAGTGATGTGCCGGAGGAATTGATCAAAGCGTTCTCGAGTCGCGCACGCGATATTGAGGTCGAGAAAGAACGCCTTATTGCGGAGTTCGTGGCACGGCACGGCCGCAGGCCGTCGTCGGCTCAGGTCATCAAGCTGTTGCAGGAGGCCACGCTCGCAACACGCCCCGAGAAAGACGTGCGATCGCTGGATGACCTCACGAGCGAGTGGCGGGATCGTGCAACAGTGATCCTCGGTGAAGATGCGACGGCGTGGGCGATCAGTGTTGCGTGGCAACACGACCCCAGAAGCTCGGGCGTGCGGTTGTTGCGCGCCGATGATGTACCACTCGACATGATCGCAGCCCTCGGGAAGCAAGTGATCGAGACCGTGGGCGAGAAACGTTCGACCTGGCGACGCTGGAACCTCATGGCCGAAGCAGCCCGGCAGTCCATGTGGCTCAGGTTCGCGTCAAGCGAGGATCGCGAGGTCATCGTCGGCATGATCGCGGATGCCGCCGAGCAAGCATCGCTCAGGCTCACCCCGCCCGAACTTGCCGTCACACCCGCCGAGTTCCGGCGCGCTGATGGCTCCACAAGATTCCGGCCGAAGCACTCGACACTGTTCTCATCGACAGCGTTGCTTGCGGCGGAGGATCGGCTGATCGCGAGAGCGCGGGGCATGGCCGGCCCCAGGCTCGCGCTCGACACGATCGAACGCTTCGCGAACGAACCCGATAATGAGGGGCGCACGCTCGGCCCCGACCAACGCGACGCACTCGCCCGGATCGCGGTCTCAGGCCGCACCGTCGATGTTCTCGTGGGGCCTGCAGGTACTGGGAAGACTACGACGCTGGGCGCATTGCGTCGTGCCTGGGAATGGAAGCACGGTGAGGGGTCAGTGGTTGGGCTTGCCCCGTCAGCAGTCGCGGCAGGAGTGCTCGCTGATGAACTCGGCGTCCCGACCGATAACACCGCGAAATGGCGGGAAGTGTTCGAGCGCACCGGGCAGACCTTCACACGCGGTCAGCTGGTGATTCTTGATGAGGCGTCGCTTGCGGGTACGCACTCGCTCGACCTCATCACCCGTGAGGCTGAGCGGGTCGGAGCGAAAGTGCTGCTTGTTGGTGACCCGGCACAGTTGCAGTCGGTCGGCGTGGGCGGCGCGTTCACCCTGATCGTGAACGACCGCGCTGAGGGCACGCCGGAGTTGACGGAGGTGTGGCGGCTGAAACACGACTGGGAGAAACGCGCCTCGCTCGAGTTGCGCCACGGCCGCGTCCCCGTGATCGACACCTATATGGAGCATGGCAGGATTAGGGGCGGCACCATTGACGAGATGGCCGAGGCTGCGTACTGGGCCTGGTGGGAAGACCGGCAGGCCGGGCGAGGAACGATCCTGATCGCAGAAACCGTCGAGAATGTCACCGAACTGAACCAGCGGGCACGCCGCGACCTCATCGCCCACGGCTACGTCGCCGCTGAACGCGAGATCGAACTGGGCGACGGCAGCCGCGTGAGTGTGGGAGACACGATCATCACGAGGAAGAACGACCGCCGCCTGCGCTCGGCACACGGATGGGTGCGCAACGGTGAACGCTGGGTCGTGACGAACGTGCGCGATGACGGCTCGGTCTTCGTGCGGCCACCCACCATGCGGCGCGGGGGCGGGATCTTGTTGCCCGCCGCCTACGTTGCCGAGCACCTCGACCTCGGCTACGCCGTCACCGCGCACCGTGCCCAGGGCGTCACCGTCGATACCGCACACACACTCGTCGAAGCCACCACGACCAGGGAAGTGCTCTACGTCTCCATGACGCGCGGCAGATACTCGAACCGAGCCTATGTCGCCACGGATCGGCTCGATCCCGCGCACAGCGTGCCGCAGCCCGGCGAGAACCCCGACGCGACTGCCCGCACCGTGCTCCAGGGCGTGCTTCAGCATGTCGGGGCTGAACTCTCGGCACACGAGACGATCACTGCCGAGCAGGAACGATGGGGCGGGATCGCGCAGCTTGCCGCTGAATACGAGACGATCGCCGCCGCCGCGCAACAGGACAGGTGGGCGCGGTTGCTTGCGGTATCCGGGCTGACCGACGCGCAGGTAGACGAGGCGGTGAGTGCGGAGACGTTCGGGGCGCTCGTCGCCGAACTCCGACGTGCCGAGGCCAGCGGGCACCCGGTCGATACGCTCATGCCGAGGATTGTGCGGGCGCGTGGCTTCGCGGATGCCGACGACATCGCCTCCGTACTGCACTACCGACTCGAACAAGCCGTAACGAGGCTCGGCGCTGGTAGTGCGCTGCCGCGCGCTCGGTTCATCGTAGGACTACTGCCCGAGGCGGTCGGAGAGATGAGCGCGGATATGCGTGCCGCACTCGATGAGCGGCGGGAACTCATCGAAGCGCGCGCCGCCGCGATCATCGACACCGCCCTCGAACGCGGCGAACAGTGGGTGATCGCTGTCGGTGCCGCGCCGGAGAATGAGCAGGATCGGGCGCGCTGGCGATCAGGGCTGATGACCATCGCCGCATACCGAGACCGGCACAGCATCGACCCCAGGGAGGCGCAGCCGCTCGGAGCCGAGCCGGAGAGCATCGGGCAACGCATCGACTACGAACGCGCCGGGGTGGCGCTCATCCGTGCCCAACAGATCGCCCGCCAAACAGCGCAGTCTGACGCGCCGAGGCCGACAGCCGGGCGCGAGCATCGAGGCCCGACACGATAGCGAACACGGTCAGTCAAGCGCACCTCGTTCTCATCCCGAGAGCCGTGAGCGAGGAGTGAGCGATGGCCGTGAAGCGAGCACCCGTCGACAAGTTCCTCGACTCTGGCTATCCGTCAGGAACTGCAGCGCGCAAAGCACGATTCGTGAACGCGCTACTCCGATTCATCGCAGACGATTACCCGGAGGACAGATTCACGAACCAGCTCTACGAGGGCCTCTACAACTCGGGCTACTTCGGGTTCATCGCCCACTACGACCGTGCAGGGTTCTACTACGAGCAACTCTCCACACCAGAGCGGCGCACCAGGTTCCTCACTGACCTGCGCCGCTCGTGCGACCGAGACCGCCATACTGAACGGCCCGACATCTGGAGCGACGTGAAAGCCGTGCTCGCCGAACGCTTGAACCCATCCGAACCTCAGACCGCGCGTGCCGCGCGAACCGCTCGAACGGCATCCGGCGCGCGTCGAGCCGCCGCACCAAAGTACGACGGCCCGACACTGTTCTGAGTAGACGGCCCCGCTACCGACGAGAAGTCGCAGGCTCGGCGCCGCACTCGTCAATAACTGTCTCTTGCGCCATGCGCTTCAGCTCGCGCGCCTCGCGCAACCTCGCTTTGCCGAGTACCGTCAGGCTGATCGGCCCCCACACGAGGAACTTGATCGCGTTCCAGATGCAGAGAATGAACACGAGATACAGCCACTCGGGAGCACTCACCTCGATCAGAGCGAGAGCGCCGCGTGCGATCAACAGGTAGGGGATCGAGAGCAGCATCGCCGGTACACCGTAGCGGAGATTTTCGCGGCGGTGCAGGAACCAGATCAGCCGGTTCGTCGGAGCGTACCGCTGCAACAGATCGTTCGCGAAGCTACTGAGATGCCAGATGATAGTGAGCATGACGGAGTCCTTTACAGATCTACCGGCGGTCAGATTCGTGTAAAAGCACTTCGCAGCTCAGGCTGCTCCGTCATTCCCCAGGCGGGGCTTATTTGCCGTGTGCTCCTAACTGTACGCCTGAAGGCCTGAAAAGCACAGCATGTTCAGGAACGGCTGAGACCCTGTGCCTCGGTGTATGCACAGGCGCAGCACTCTTGAGATGTGCAGCGGGGGCCTCAGTACTCGGCTCAGGCAAGGGTCGATCAAGAGCGGTTGATGAGAGGTCATAGCCGCCCCGGGGCGAGTATTCGGCGACGTGTCGAGTCGCGTAGCGTGCGCGCTCGGTGATGATCGGTGCACCAGACACTTGCATCTCGGCCGGGTAGTGCGCTGCGATCCATTTGCGGCCTAACTTGGTGAAGCCGCCGCCATCGCGCACCCGAATCTGCGCGGGCACGACTGGTAGCTCACGCCAGTTCGGGATCGCGTGATTGTGCCACCCCTCGACGCTATCGATTTCCGAGTCGCTGACCTGATGCCACTCGCATGGTTCGCAGACCGCGAGATACATGAGGTCGCCCGGCCCCTCGCACTTCGGCTCGGGGCGCAGGTCAGCTGAGAACATGACGAGGCGGTGATCGCCGTACTCGGTGCCACCATTGAGCCATCCGTATCCGGTGTGCCACATACGGCTATGCGGGATCGACCCGAAACGGCCATTGAGAAGCTGCCAATGCTCAAACGCGGCCTGTAGCTCGCCCGGCGAGAAGTAGTCGGTGGTGAAGTGCAGTGGCGCGCCCTGCCACTCGGGTGGGTTCGCGCGGAGATCCTCACGCACGAGCTCGTCAAGATCGAACGCAAGCTGACTGTCGTTGTTCAACGTCTATTACCACCACTCGGAGCCTGGACTATCTGGTGAGACTGTACTCACGAGCAACGGTGTGTTGCGGGGTATTCTGCGCAAGTGTCGCCGTGAGAAGACCACGCGGCGATGCATCTAAGAGTTCGGTGATGTCGGTGTGACTTTGCACGAGGGTCGCGCGACCCTCGCGGATGAGCGCGTTGGTGCCGTGGCTAGCAACATCGGTTGCACGCCCCGGCACCGCGCCAACAGGTCTGCCATAGGCTGCCGCATGGAACGGGGCGCCAGTCCAGCGGTAATCCCAGCCGGCCTGTTCCTCAACAACGGTCGTCATGCCGGAGAGCGCAGCAAGGAGACCGTTCGCGGTCAACGCGCTGGTATGTCGTATGTCGCTCGGCGGGCGATCAGTGACGAGCAGGCTGGTCGTTGCGGCCTGCTCCAGCCAGTCGTAGTTTTCGATCTGTGATTGATTGATCGGATCGGGCATGACGAGAATCACGCGGTCGTTGTGCTTGAGTGCGGAGGTGATTGCGGCCTCAGCGATGCCGTCATCGGGGAACGAAACGATAGTGCGCCCATCTGCGGCGAGATCAGCGGCCAGTGCTGTGGCCATCTGCAGTCCATATAGAGATGGGTTGGGGGTGCCAATAAGCGCGGCGCGGCTCGCCAACGAGTCTGCGAGCAAGGTCGTGTCTCCCTGCGTCCAGAGCGCGAGCGGCGTGCGGTGATCGAGAGGATCAAGCGCAGCAGGCCAATGAGGATCGCCGGGGATCAGAATATGCTGCCCGAGCCGTTCGCTTTGCTCGATTCCTTCAAACACCTGCACGGGGTCGGCGACATCGAATCGTCGCCGCCACAGGTGCAAGTCAGCGCGCTGCATCCCGACGATCAACTCGTTGCTCAGGGCAAGCCGGAGTGTATCGAGACCGTTCCCAGCGAGCCGAAGCACGGTGTTGGTCTGAAAATCGCCGGTTTCGGTTACTGACGCGATCACCGCCCGCGCGGTTCGCTCATCGGTTACGTTCTCAAACGTCATATCGGCCATGTCGCCCTCCTGATACACGGATAGTGTGTCGGGAAGGTACGACAACGGTGACGAGCAACTGAGGCGTTGTCTGCCCAGAGCAGACCAGAAGGGCACCTGCTCAGGGCAGACGATCCGCGCTCTACAAACTGATAACGTGACGGTGAGGAGCCATGCCCATCGGGGCATTGAGTGAAGAGACAGGGCTGGCATGAGTAGTTTCGATCCGGGAAATTCAGTTCCAGGGCTATTTCTTGTCGGCGGCACCGTGAAGTCACGGCTTACCGACCAAGACCGGCACGTCGTGCAAGACCACATTGCCTCACTGTTACAGGTTCAAAACCTTGTATTGCTTATCGGCTCGGGCGCATCATTCCATCTGGGGTCGCCGCAAACGCGTAATCTCAATAACGATGCAGTGCAATCACTCATTGAAGACGCCGGGGAACAGCTGGACAAGACGGACACAGATCTTCTAGCTTTCCTCAATCCCAAAGATGACGGAGACCTGGAGAAGCTGCTCAACGGGCTACAACTGGGAGCCTCGCTTGCCGATCAAACCGGACTCGCGGAGGTGACTTTTAGCAGCGGAGACAATGTAAAGAGTTTCACCAAGGAGCAAATCGAACAGCTCAAGGGCAAGATCAACGTTGCTTTTGCTCATGCCTGTGAACTCCCTACCTCAGACTGCCATCTTGAAGATCCCCTCGCGGCTCATCGGCAGTTCCTCTCGCGGATCGTTCGAAGCCGACGAGCCAACCTCCCAAGGCCCAAGCTGTTCACGACGAACTATGATCTCGTTCTCGAACGGTCACTCGATGAACTGGGATACCCCTATATTGACGGGTTCAGTGGCACGGTCGAACGGCGTCTGAACCTTGCTTACTACGGACTGGACTTCCACCGCGTCGAGACAACTTCGCAACAAGTGGTCGCCCGAGCCGACAGCGCGCTCTATTTACACAAGATCCACGGCAGTTTGAACTGGAAGCCACGCATCAGCGCTGAGACCGGAGTCACGACGCTCGAGGTCGTGCAGGTTCCAGAGGGCAGCGCTTCGATACAAGAGCCCGTACTTATCTATCCCACGGCCGCAAAAGAAGGCGATTCCCTTTCATATCCGTATTCCGATCTCATGCGCTTGCTGAGCGATGCAGTTCAACAGAATGACACCGCGGTAGTGACGATCGGCTATGGATTTGGTGACCCTCACATCAACCGGATTCTCCTGCGCAGCTTGGCGATCAACCCAGCGATCAATGTTCTGGCGGTCGATCCCTGTGCCATTTTGGAACAGGAATCGCTGCTGAAAGCTGTCCTCGACGATGACCTCGTAGGTACAACCCTGGCGACGCAGGGAATTGAGACGAAGGACACTCCGCTGGCTGCTCTGGCTGCCGGAGATGACTCGCGTATCGCCGTCTTGACTGGCAAAGCCGGAGAGTTCATTCACATGGTTGACCTGCTGCCCGAGTCGGGACTCGATCTGCAGGTCAACGCCCCAGCTGCGATCATGAACCTTATTGAATCGCTCGAGAACTTCACCTCCGCGCAGAAGAAGGAAGACTCTTCAGGCGATGAGTGAGGTAGGTGTTATCGGCCGGGTGACGGCCGTGCAGAGCACGACTCTGAAAGTGTCGCTGGATATTGGTTCGAAAGGTTTCACCAAAGTAGGGCCTGACGGTCTTCAGACTGTGGGAGTTGTCAACTCATATGTGACCGCACCGGCCGGTGCTCATCGGGTAGTAGCGATCATTACAGGTGTTTCCATCGTGAGGCGCAATGAGATAGCGCCTGGTCGCGGACTGCTCAGCGAGGACGACCAAGCTTCTTATGAGCTTGAGGCGTCGGTGGTTGGTCGTTTCGAAGGGGAGAAGTTCAAATCGGGGCTGACTGCCTATCCGTCGCTTCACGCGCCGGTCAGGACGGCGACTCCTGCCGAGGTCAAGAACATATTTCTTCCCAAGGAGGTGCCTTCAGTCCGTTTAGGCTCGTCAGCAATTGCTTCAGAACAAGACGTTTATCTCGATGCCAATCTCCTTCTTGGGCACCACTGCGCTGTTGTCGGATCCACTGGATCAGGGAAATCGTGCACAGTCACCGCACTAATCGACGGCCTTCTCGATAATCAGATCAGCAGCGGCCACATAGTCATCTTCGATATCAACGGAGAGTACGCTCAGTCCTTTGCGAACGACAGCTCTCGTGGGCAGAAAACGCGCACCATTGTCCTCGGCCCTGAGCCAGGTACTGAGTCGGGTCTGTTCTTGCCGCATTGGTTCATGAACAACGAAGAGCACCTAGCTCTCCTGCGCGCCAGCGAAGGCGTACAGGCTCCAGTGCTTCAGCGCGCGGTTGCAGACGCAAGAATCGCCGGTGCCACCTCCCACGTCGAAGCAGATCGGCTCGACAACGTGCGGAATACTCTCGCGATAGTTGAGGCGCAATTCTCGAACGACAAGGATGCGGAAGGGCCGACCTTCCGTCAGCTCACCGATCTTTCTCGACTTGTTGAGTTCCAGGCAAAACAGGCCTCGCCGATTAAGTCACATTGGGAGGCAATGGCTCCTCTCGTCACTAAAGCTATAGCCGACTCTGGACTGACCAATAATCCGAAGTGGGCAGCGCTCACGCCAAAACATCGAGAGATAGTCGGGAAACTCGTCCGTGAACTCAAACAGCACATAACCACTGCATTGAGTGAACTTGGTCTCGGCAGCGGTGCGACCGGTGCAGACTTCGACGCTCCGGTGTTCTATGATCTGCAACAGCTCTGTGACTTCTTCATGCCGAACCGTATCCAGCTGGAACAGGCTAATGACAACAAGATCGCTGGATACGTCGCGACACTGCAGATGCGCCTCAGCCGCCTCCTTGCCGATGGCAGATACGACTTCATGACCAGGGTCGAGAAACACGATGACCCCCTTGGTACCTATCTGCGTGCAGTGATGGGAGCCGACCCGACGAAGGACAACGATTCATCAGATTGGCCCGCCGCCGCAAATTATCGAGAGCAAACGAAGAACCACGATTCTGGCCCGTCGGTTACTATCTTCGACCTGAGCCTTATCGCCAGTGATGTACTTGAGAACGTAACGGCGCTGCTTGGTCGTATCCTCTTCGACTTTGCTGTGCGCAGTGATCCTCGCGCGAGACACCCATTGCTGCTGGTGCTCGAAGAAGCACACCGCTTCATCCCGGCTCGCCATGACAGCAACGGAGGCGGAAGCCGCTCAACTGCCGTCTTCGAACGCATCGCAAAAGAAGGCAGAAAGTTCGGAATATCCCTTCTGCTCGCGAGCCAGCGTCCGAGTGAGCTGAGTGAGACTGTCGTTGCGCAGTGTGGCACAGTAATCGCGCACAGACTTACCCACGAGTCAGATCAAGCACTGCTTCGTCACGCCACTGCGCTGAGTTCTCGTGCCCTTCTCGATCAACTGCCGGGCCTTGCTCAGCAACATGCTCTGGTTACCGGGGTGAGTACCGGAGTGCCAGTAGCGGTGCGTATTCGAGATGTTGTGGACGCCCCTAAGAGCAACGACCCCGATTTCATCGCAAGTTGGACTGATGAGGAGAGGATTGCCGAGCTACCTCAGCACATTGACCGGGTCGTAGTGGACTGGCAAGGCCACGCCTAATTAGGCTCGGACAGGCGACCTATCCCGGAGTATTCACGTGCAGTGGACGATTTATTTGCTGCGACCGTGGGTATCGCGCATTGCGACTCCTGAGTCGATGAGCCAGGTGCGCACTGTGCCCGCCGAGAACCCAAGTCTGCTGCCGACCGTTTCAAGCGAGTCGCCAGCCTCGTATCGGCGACGCATCTCATCGACCTCGTGCGGCTCAGGAGCACGGCCTCGGAGTTTCAACCCGCGCTTGCGTAGCTGGTGCGCAAGTGACTGGCGGCTGATTCCAAGGTCTGAAGCAATCGCCTTGAGAGTCGCGCCTGCTTCGTATCGAGCTTCAGCGATGACCAGCTTCTCCTCGCTCAAAGGCGGGAGATGAGTGGGGAGTTTCCGGCCGTGGCGACGCTGTAGCAGAGGTCGCTGTCGGATGAGATGATGGGTACTCACTATGCGGCGCAAGGGCGGGGCACTTTTCGACAGTATTCCCCTTACTTCCACTCGCTGAACATCCCCGCTCATGCGGGGATGTTCTTTTTGGCTTTTAGGACAGAAATAGTGGATGGCGTTGGGCTTGAAAATCCCGGCTCCGGGAGCCCGGTCGTGGCGGACGCGGCTGCTAACGTGTGTCATATGGTCACCGATGCACCGCATCGGGCGAGTCGCTCGGGAGCTGCGCGGCAAGCGCATCATCACAGGGTTCGCCCGCGTGCAATCACCCAGCTTGGGCAGTGTCGTGCTTAGCGTGCTGCGAAACGGGAGCTACGCAAAGCTCTTCTCCGCGCAGGTTATTGCGCTGCTCGGTACCGGTCTCCTCACCGTGGCGTTGGGATTGCTTGCATTCGATATTGCTGGTGGAAATGCGGGAATCGTTCTCGGTACCGCGCTGACTATCAAGATGGTCGCATATGTGGCCGTGTCGCCAGTTGTTGCCGCCGTCACCGCGCATGTGCCGCGAAAAGCGGTGCTCATCACTGCAGACTTGGTGCGAGCCGCGGTCGCCATTGGGCTCCCGTTTGTGACCGACGCGTGGCAGATCTACATTCTGATTTTCTTGCTCCAAGCTGCGTCAGCGACGTTTACGCCCGCGTTTCAAGCGGTGATTCCCGAGGTCCTGCCCGACGAACGTGAGTACACGCGAGCCCTCTCGCTATCTCGTCTCGCCTATGATTTGGAATCGTTGCTCAGTCCGATGATTGCCGCAGCTCTGCTCACCGTGACGACCTACAACAACCTCTTCGTTGGAACCATCATTGGTTTCCTTGCTTCAACCCTCCTGGTGTCGTTCACTCCGTTCCCAAAAATGGCGTTTGTTCCGCCGACACGATTCATCGACCGGCTCACGCGAGGTGCACGAATCTTTTGGCTTTCCCGAGAACTTCGCGCGCTGCTCGCGATGAACCTCGTTGTCGCAGCCTCGACCGCGATGGTGATCGTCAACACCGTCGTGCTTGTGCAGGGTGTGCTCGCACGCCCTCAAGTTGACGTGGCGGTGATGCTTGCTTTCTACGGGGCGGGGTCGATGATGGTAGCGCTCGCACTCCCACCTGTACTGGACAAGTTTGCAGATCGGCCGGTAATGATCGCCGGTGCGCTCATCCTCCCCGTGGGCCTCCTCGCATCAGGCGCACTGATCAACATCCAACCGAGCGCTGCCGTCTGGGCTGGAATGCTTGCTGTGTGGGCGATTCTTGGCATGGCCACATCAATGATCCTTACGCCGTCGGCCCGACTTCTCAGGCGTAACTCAGTCGAAGTCGATCGTCCCGCCGTTTTTGCCGCACAGTTCTCCCTGTCTCACGCGTGTTTCATCCTCACCTATCCACTCGCAGGCGCGATGGGTGCGGCTTTCGGGCTTCCGCTGACCGCACTCACGCTTGCTGCTCTTGGTCTTGTCGCTGCGTTGCTCGCCTGGTCGACCTGGCGCCCCGGAAAACCGGAGAACTCCCAGAGACCCTCTGAGGAATCCTGGTCGAAGTGATCCAAATCCACCGACTTCGTGGTATCTGCAGATGAAGGAACCGCGACCGCGGTGCAGTGAAGAATGCCACGTTAGTCCCGAGGCACACAGTCGCGCATTCGCGATCTTCGACACGAGAGGTGAAGCACGAGGAGCGAGGAGTGTGAGTGTCAAACGATGCGCCGCGGATCCGCCAAAATAGGAACCAGCGAAACCCCGCTGAATCGTTCCTCACCAGAAAGCACGTGCATGTCTGATCGCATCAATATCTCCTCCGGCTCACCCTACGAAGCGCAGATGGGCTACTCCCGCGCTGTCAGAAAGGGCGACTTCGTATTCGTCTCGGGCACTACGGCCGGTGATGTGGGTGAGAACGCGGCGGATCAGGCTCGCGAGGTATTCCGCCGCATCGGCGCCGCGCTCGAGCAAGCCGGTGCCTCATTGAGTGATGTGGTGCGCACCCGCGTCTACCTCGCAGATATCGCGGATTTCGATGCCGTCGGCGACGTGCACGGCGAAGTGTTTGGCGAGATCCGCCCGTCAATCGTGATTCTCGCGGTGGTGGGCCTTGCAGCTCCCGGTCTCAAGGTGGAGATCGAAGCCGACGCGCTGATCTGAGCTCAGGCAACTACACGCGGCGACACAGTGAGTGACGACACAGTGAGTGCAGCGGAGCCGTAACTCGTTCACGCGGAGTGGTCGGCGAGCCACACCGCGCAGTCGGTGGGCAGGCGGTCCGTCACCGTCGGCGAACTCGACACGAGGATCTGCAAGTGCGCGGGGATCGGCCAATCTGCCACGCCGAGGTTCAGCACCACGTGGGTCACGCCCACCTCACTCGTGATGTCGAATGCGACGACCTGCTCGCCGAGTTCGACGAACGCCAGCGCTCCCGTGCCGAGGCTCCGAGAGCGGCGCGTGGCGAGCAGAGCGCGATACAGCTCCAGGGTGGATCCGCTGACCCCCTCCTGCTGATCCATCGCAAGCTCGCCGAAACCCGTCGGCTGGGGGAGCCAGGACTGTCCCGATGGGCTGAAGCCAAAGGCCGGTGCGTGTCGTTCCCACGGGATCGGCACGCGGCACCCGTCCCGCCCGAGCACTGCGCCCTCCGTTCTGCGAAATGTCGGATCCTGCCGCACGTGCGCATCGAGTTCGAGCACCTCGGGCAAACCGAGTTCCTCGCCTTGATACAGGTATGCGCCGCCGGGAAGCGCGAGCAGCAGCGTGGTTGCCGCACGCGCACGCCGCAGGCCGAGCTCGGGGTTCGGAGTCGGCACGCGGGTGCCGAGCTGCGGTGTCGCTTCATCGCCCACCCACCCGAGCCGGGTAGCGTGGCGGATCACATCGTGATTCGAGAGCACCCACGTCGTGGGGGCACCGACCGAATCGTTCGCGCGGAAGGAATCGGTGATGCTCGTGCGCAGCGCATCCGCGCTCCAGGCCGAACTGAGAATCGCGAAGTTGAACGCCTGGTGATGCTCGTCGGGTCGCACGTAGCGTGCCAGCCGGTCGTGCGGCTGCACCCACGCTTCTGCCACCATGGCGCGTTCGCCCGGGTAGCTCTCAAGCAGCTGGCGCCACGACCGGTAGATCTCGTGCACGCGATCCTGATCCCAGAAGGGGGCAGCGTGCGTGGGGATCACGCCGGCCTGCAGATCCTCTGCGGTGTGCGCGAAATCCGGGAGCCCCGGAGCCTTGATCATGCCGTGGGCGACGTCGACGCGGAATCCATCCACCCCGCGGTCCAGCCAGAAGCGCAGAATATCGAGGAACGCCGCCCGCACGCGGGGATTCTCCCAATTGAGATCGGGCTGTCCGGAATCGAATAGGTGCAGGTACCACTGCCCA
Organism: Leucobacter fengyongliangi; assembly: GCF_050971685.1. Taxonomy (NCBI): domain Bacteria; kingdom Bacillati; phylum Actinomycetota; class Actinomycetes; order Micrococcales; family Microbacteriaceae; genus Leucobacter; species Leucobacter fengyongliangi. Next base: position 32,918 of record NZ_JBPCEU010000017.1, read on the forward strand.
TCGGGCGCCTTCGACCACGCCGGCCCGCCAAACACCGAGGGCCAGTTGTTGGGGAGTCGCTCCGGGTCGGCGGGGTCTGGATCGCGGAAGATGTACCAGTCGCGCTCGGGGGAGCCCGGTGTGGCGGCGAGCGCCGCGAGAAACCAGGGGTGCTTGTCGCTCGTGTGGTTTGGCACGAGATCGACGAGCACGCGCAGCCCCAGCTCATGGGCGCGTGCGATGAGCGCGTCGGCATCGGCGAGGGTTCCGAAGACGGGATCCACATCACAGTAGTCGGCGACGTCGTATCCGCCGTCGGCCTGCGGCGAGACAAAGAACGGGCTGATCCACACCGCGTCTGCGCCGAGCTCCCCCAGGTACGACAGCCGGGAGGTGATGCCCGGCAGGTCGCCGACCCCATCGCCATCGGAATCGGCGAACGAGCGCGGGTACACCTGGTAGATGACAGCGCTGCGCCACCACTCATCGGTTGCGGCGGCCGCGTGCACCGGTGAACGCGCGGGTGGTCGCGGGGGGTGGGACTCGCTCACGGAGTGACCTTTCGGGTGGTGGGGGCGGTGTGGGTGCGGTGACTCGTGTCTTGGCTTTGGTCGGAACTGACGCCAGGCACCGTGGAGAACAGCACGACCGACTGCGCGAGTGTCGGGTAGCTGCCCGATGGGGTGCTCGTCGCGGCATCCATCGCCAAGGGCCGAGCCGTATCGATTTCGAGGTGCCAACTCAGACCAGCGCCAGCTGGCGGCAGGTGCACCTCGCTCGCGCCCCCCACGTTGACGATCAGGAACACCGCGTCGGTGAGCGACTCACCGTGCGCATGGCCGGCCGCTCCGCGCAATTCTGCGGCCATCAACCGGCACTCCGGATCATTCCAGTCCTCTGGCCCGGGCTCGCTGCCGTCCGCCAGGCGCCACACCACGTCTTGATGCCCATCCTGACGCAGGGCACCGTGCAGGTAGTGGCGCTGACGCAGCACCGGGAGCCGGCGCCGCACCTCAGTCAGGCGCCGTACCAGGTCGAGCAGCTCGGTGTCGGGCGAGGCCCAGTCGACCCATCCCAGCTCGTTATCTTGCGGGTAGGCGTTGTTGTTTCCACCCTGGACGTTGCCGATCTCGTCACCGGCGAGCAGCATCGGCACCCCTTGCGAGAGCAACAGGGTCGCGAGCATTCCGCGCACACGTCGCGCCCGCGCCGAGACCACGGTGTGGTCGTCGCTCGGCCCCTCGAAGCCGAGGTTGTCGGAGTGGTTCGCGTCGTGGCCGTCGCGATTCTCCTCCAGGTTCGCCTCGTTGCGCTTCTCGGAATACGAGACCAGATCGGCCAAGGTGAATCCGTCGTGCGCGGTGATGAAGTTCACCGATGCAGCGGTGTCACGCCCCGAATGGTCGAAGAGGATGGCGGAGCCGAGCAGTATCGACCCGAGGTTGACCTGCCCGAGTGGATCACCCTTCCAGGCGCGGCGCACGCCGTCGCGAAAATGGCTGTTCCATTCCGCCCACGGGAGAGGAAAGTGGCCAAGCTGAAACCCGCCTGGCCCCAGATCCCACGGCTCGGCGATAAGCCTGACCGTGGAGAGCACGGGATCCTGCTGCACCGACTGGAAGAAAGCGCCTGCGGAATCGAACCCGTGCGCGGTGCGGCCAAGGGTTGCGGCCAGGTCAAACCGAAATCCATCAACTCCATAGTGCTGGGCCCAGTGGCGCAGACTATCGAGCACCAGGCGCAGCACCATCGGCTGATCCACGGCCAGGGTGTTGCCGGTGCCCGTGTCATTGACGTAGTGACGCCCCTGATCGAGCAGCCTGTAGTACCCCCGATTGTGGAGGCCGCGGTAGCTGAGCGTCGGGCCGAGCTCGTCGCCCTCGCCGGTGTGATTGAACACCACATCGATGATCACCTCAATTCCCGCCTCGTGCAGGGTGTGGATCAGGTGGCGCAGCTCGGCCTCGGCATCGCGGTGCGCGTAGCGTGGTTCAGGCGCGAACCAGGTAATCGGCTGGTACCCCCAGTAATTCTTCAAGCCTCGCTCGACCACGAATTGGTCGTCGAAGAATGCCTGTACAGGCATCAGTTCAACCGCGTTCACCCCGAGCGACACGAGATGCTCGATGATCACGGGATGAGCCATGCCGGCGTAAGTGCCGCGCAGGTGCTCGGGCACGCCGGGATGCGCCGCCGAGATGCCCTTGACGTGCGTCTCATACATCACGAGGTCGTGGGGCGCGTGGTGAGGCCGGTTCGATGCGGGATCGGGCGCGGTCGTTCTGCCCGGATGAGCGTCGGTCACCACGCACTTGGGCACGACCGTGGCGCTGTCGCGCGTGTCAAAGGTGAGATCGGAGCCATCAGCGGCGTCGTACCCGGCGAGCAGCGGATCCCAGGTCAGCGTGCCGTCGAGCGCACGCGCATACGGGTCGATGAGTAGCTTGTTCGGGTTGAATCTGAGCCCCTCGGCCGGCAGATACGGGCCTGTGGCACGCAGCCCATACCGGGCACCTGGGCCGACGCCCGAGACGTGCGCGTGCCAGATCCCGCCGTCGCGCGCGGGAAGCGCGATCCGCTCCTCGGCATCGTTCGCGTCGAAGAGGCAAAACTCGAGCAGCGTGGCCTCGGGCGCCCACACGGCGACGTTGACCCCGCCGGATTCCAGCGTCACACCCATAGGCCAGGGCCGACCCGGGGCGACGGTGCGAATGGTTGTGCCAGTCATCGCACCAGATCCGAAAACAGTTCGGCATAGCGGGCCGCCGACGGCTCCCAGCCCACGGGCGTGCGCATGGCCTGGTCGCGGAGCCTCAGCCAGGCCGGGCGATCCGCATATAACTCGCGGGCGCGCGTGAGCGCCCAGCCCAACCCGGCCGCGTCGATGTCTGTGAAGGTGAAGCCAGTGGCGGTGCGGTCTGCGAGGTGCTCGGGTGAGGCATCGACGACCGTGTCGCGCAACCCCCCGGTCGAGGCGACGAGCGGCAGCGCGCCATACCGCAGCCCGTACAACTGGGTCAGCCCGCACGGCTCAAAGCGCGACGGCACGAGCACGAGGTCGCCGCCGGCATACATCCGATGGCTGAGCGATTCGTCGTAGCCGATCCGCACGCCCATGCGACTCGGGTACCTGGATGCCAGCTCGCGCAGGCCGTGTTCGTAGCCCGCGTCTCCCGATCCGAGCACGATGACGGCGCCACCTGCCTCGAGGAACTGCGGCAGCGCCTCGAGGAGCAGATCCACCCCCTTCTGATGCGTGAGTCGCGTGACGACGACGGCCAGCGGGCCAGTTGGGGATTCGAGCGAGAATTCATCGAGGAGCGCACGCCGATTGCGATCCTTGGCGCCGGGCTTATCGGCGGAGTAGGCGAGCACGTGCGGGTCGCTCGCCGGATTCCACACGGTGGTGTCGATGCCGTTGATGACGCCCGTCAGTTCACCGCGGTCGCGCCGGGCCGCGATCACCCCCTCGAGGCCAAACCCGAACTCCGGCGTGGTCAACTCCTCGGCGTAGGTAGGGCTGACCGTGGTTACCCGGGTCGCGTGCATCAGGCCAGCCTTGAGGGAGCTCACCAGGCCGTGGTACTCGAGGGCCTCGGGGTGAAAATCCCAGGTCGGCAGGCGCAGCCGATCGAGCTGGTCGGGGCCGAAGATGCCCTGAAAGGCGATGTTGTGGATCGTCATCACGCTCGGCACCCGCTCGCCCGCGTATTTCAGGTACGAGGGCACCAGGCCGGCGTGCCAATCGTGGGCGTGGACGATATCGGGCCGCCAGCGATCGCTCGTACCCTCGATCGCGAGCCGCGCGGCGACCCAGGACAGTGCGGCGAAGCGCACGTGATTGTCGGGATACTCCTGACCGCCGTCGCTGTAGGGGTCGCCGGGCCGGTCGAACAGGTGCGGCGCATCGAGCAGCAGCAGGTCAAGCCCCTGATAGGTTCCGTAGTGGATCACGGCGGGGCCGCCGAAGAGGTCATCGTCTCGCCAGATCCGTCGGGTCTTGCCCACCCGCTCGATGAGTCCGGGGTAAGCGGGCATGAGGATCCGCGTGCGCCAGCCCAGAGGCTGCAGCGCACCCGGGAGCGCGCCCACCACATCGGCGAGCCCGCCGGTTTTCACCAGCGGAGCGCACTCGGAGGCCACCGAGAGGATGCGACGGGGAATTCGGGCCATGGCTCAATCTCTTCTCTGCGGGAGTGTCGTCTCGGGCGAGGCTCCGCCTATTCCAGGGCGGCGGCGCGTCGATCGAGCATCGGCTGGGTGATGAGCACCACCCCACCCTCCGTGCGTCGGAACCACCGCGCATCCTCTGCGGGATCTTCGCCGACGATGAGCCCTTCGGGTATGCGGACCCCGCGGTCGAGTACGCACTTGGTGAGCTGGGCGTTCCGAGCGACCTCGACGTAGGGCAGCGACACGACGTAGTCGAGCGAGGAGTAGGAGTGGATCCGCCCGCCCGTGAAGAGCAGCGAGTTGCGCACGTCGGATCCACTGATGATGCAGTCGCCGGAGATGAGCGACTGAATGGCCTGCCCACGCCGACCATCGTCATCGTGAATGAACTTCGCCGGAGGCGTGAGCTCGGCATAGGTCCAGATGGGCCAGGCGTTGTCGTACAGGTCGAGCGGGGGCACGAACTCGGTGAGGTCGATGTTGGCCTGCCAGAAGGAATCAACCGTGCCGACATCGCGCCAGTACGGCTCAGTCTCGAGCCCGCTCATGACGCACGAATCGGCGAACTTGTGCGCGTAGGCGCTGCCACCCCGCACGAGCGCCGGAATGATGTCGTGGCCGAAGTCGTGCCGGGAATCTGGGTCTTCGGCATCGGCGAGCAGTAGATCGCGCAGGAATGCCCAGTCGAAGACGTAGATGCCCATCGACGCGAGCGAGTTGTCTGGGTCGCCGGGCATGGCGGGTGGATCGGCCGGCTTCTCGAGGAAGTCGACGATGCGGCCGGTCTCGTTTACGTGCATCACACCAAACGCCGAGGCCTCCTCCCGCGGCACGGTGAGGCACCCGACGGTGACATCGGCACCCGTCTCGACGTGCTGACGCAGCATGATTTCGTAGTCCATCTTGTAGACGTGATCGCCGGCCAGCACGATGACGTACTTCACCTGGTAGTCGTCGACGATGTCGATGTTCTGCGTCACCGCGTCGGCGGTGCCCAGGTACCACTTGCCCTCGTTCACCCGTTGGCTGGCCGGAAGGATGTCGAGGTACTCGTTGCGCTCGGCGCGAAAGAACCCCCAGCCGCGTTGCATATGGCGAATCAGTGAGTGTGCCTTGTACTGGGTCGCGACCGCCATCTTGCGCACCCCGGAGTTGAGCGCGTTCGAGAGGGGAAAGTCGATGATGCGGGATTTGCCGCCGAAGTGCACCGCGGGTTTCGCGCGTCGGTCGGTCAACTCTTCGAGCCGGCTCCCGCGGCCGCCGGCCAGTACAAAAGCCATGGCCTGACCAGCTAAGCGCTCGCCGGGGGCGGCTGGCGGTGCGGAACGAGGTGGGTGCATCATGTCAGATCCTCCACAAAGTAGATTGCCGAGAGCGGGGGGAGTGTAAGCATGGCCGACTGCGCCTCGGTACCGGCGGGAACCGGCTCGGTCTCGATGGCGCCGGTGTTGCCGCGGTCGCCACCGCCGTAGAGTGCCGAGTCGGTGTTGAGCGCCTCACGCCAGCGGCCGGGCATCGGGAAGCCGACCCGGTAGCCGGTGCGCGCGACAGGGGTGAGGTTCAGCACGACGACCACGTGGGGGTCACCGGGATCGCCGCGGCGCACCCAGGCGAAGACCTGGTCGTCGACCGCGTCAACCAGCAGCCATTGGAATCTGTTGCCGCGGCTGTCGCCCCTGTGTAGCGCGGGTTGCTCGCGGTACAACCGGTTGAGGTCGCGCACGACAGATTGCACGCCGAGATGACCGGGATCCTGAAGCACGCCCCAGTCGAGTTCGGCGTTGTGGTTCCACTCGCTCGGCTGCCCAAACTCCTGGCCCATGAAGAGCAGCTTCTTCCCGGGATAGCCCCACATGTATCCGTAGAAGGCCCGCAGGTTGCCGAGTTTGTCGGCGTGAGTGCCCGGCATGCGCCCATACATCGAACCCTTGCCGTGCACGACCTCGTCGTGGCTGATGGGCAGCATGAATTTTTCCGAGAACGCGTAGGTGATCCCGAAGGTCAGCTCGTTGTGGTGATGCTTGCGGTAGATCGGATCCTTGCCGAAGTATCGCAGCGAATCGTTCATCCACCCGAGGTTCCACTTGTAGTCGAAGCCGAGCCCGCCCTGGTCGACCGGCCGGGTCACGCCCGGGAACGCGGTGGACTCCTCGGCGATGATCGCGGTGCCCGGGTATTCCTCGGCGGCCACGGCGTTGGTCTCGCGAAGAAGCGCGATGGCTTCGTAGTTCTCGCGACCCCCGTCGCGATTGGGGATCCAGCTGCCAGCCTCACGCGAGTAGTCGCGGTAGATCATCGAGGCGACGGCATCGACGCGCAGCCCGTCGAGGTGGTATTCCTCAAGCCAATACAGCGCGTTAGAGACCAGGTAGTTCAGCACCTCCGGGCGCCCATAGTTGAAGATCAGGGTGTTCCAGTCGGGGTGGAAACCCTCGCGGGGGTCGAGGTGTTCGTACAGGGCCGTGCCGTCGAAGTGGCCAAGCCCGTGTTGGTCGGTGGGGAAGTGTCCGGGAACCCAATCGGCGATGACGCCGAGGCCGAGGGCGTGTGCGGCGTCGACGAACGCCGCGAACTCCTCCGGGGTTCCGTAACGGATCGTCGGGGCGAACAGGCCGATCGGCTGGTAGCCCCACGAACCGTCGAACGGATGCTCGCTGATGGGCATCACCTCGATGTGGGTGAAGCCCAAATCGGCCGCGTACTCGACCAACTCGACGGCCAGCTCCCGGTACGACAGGTGGCGCTCGCCGCCGGCCGCGTGCCGCCAAGATCCGAGGTGCACCTCGTAGACGCTCATGGGTGACTCGGCCGCGTTGGTTTGGCTGCGGTGTTGAACCCAGGCCTGGTCTTGCCACACGTGCTGGCCGAGACGGCGCACCACCGAGGCGGTCGCCGGAGGATGCTCGCTGCCGAAACCGACCGGATCGGCTTTGGGTGGGAGGCGCTCGCCGCTGGCACCCAGAATGTCGTATTTGTAGACGGTGCCCTCGGTAAGGCCCGGGAGGAAGATCTCCCAGACCCCTGTGGCTCCCCGCGCGCGCATGGGGTGAGCGGTGGGGTTCCAGCTGTTGAAGTCGCCGACGACGGACACCCGCTGTGCGTTCGGCGCCCAGACGGCGAAGTGCACCCCGTCAACCAACTCGTGAGTGATGGGGTGGGCGCCGAGCGCCTCCCACAGGCGGCGATGCGTGCCCTCACCAATGAGGTACTCGTCGATACTGCCGATCACCGGGCCGAACCGGTACGGATCCTCCCGCTCTTCGACGAACCCGCTGTGCCACCGGATGCGAAGTCGGTAGTGCGGCAGAATCGCGCCGACAAAGAGGGCCTCGCTGACCGGGTGACGCTGCAACGGGGCCTCGTCGGTGTCATTCACCACCCAGACGCACTCGGCACCGGGCAGGTGCGCGACGACATGGCGACCGTCGCTGGTCGGGCCGAGCGCGGAAAAGGGATCCGGGTGCAGACCGTGCGAGAGCTGTATGGCTTCTCCGGCGCTCAGCACCGATGGTGTCGCGCCTTCAACTGCCAAACGAGCCTCCTTCACGAAGCCTTTACCGCTATCCAAGCACAATCCAGGCTCGTCGGGTGACGCGCATCGCGCGAGTTTCCCTCCTCTTCAACTGACACGTCGACGCGTGTCTGCTACCGGGCAGGATCCGGCAGGGCTGGGGTGATATCCCATATTTGATCCATATACTCGCGGATCGACCGATCGGAACTGAAATACCCCATCCGGGCGATGTTGAGGATCGCCTTGCGTTGCCACGTCTCGGCGTCGACGTAGGTGCGGTCGACCTCGGCCTGCGCGGCATCGTAGGTGTCGAAGTCGGACGCGACGAGGAACCAGTCGCTGTTCCACATCTGATCCACTATCGCGCCGTATCGGTGCGGATCGCCCGGGCTGAACGTTCCCTCGGCGATGGCCTGCAGCACCCCGAGCATCGCTGGGCTCTGTTCGATCGCCGTGCGCGCGTGATCTGGTTCTGCGCGGCGGGTGGCGACCTCTTCGGCAGTGAGGCCGAAGAGGAAGAAGTTCTCGGCCCCTACCCGTTCGCGGATCTCGACGTTCGCGCCATCCAGCGTGCCGATGGTGAGGGCACCGTTCAGGGCGAACTTCATGTTGCCGGTGCCCGAGGCCTCCATGCCGGCGGTCGAAATCTGCTCCGACAAATCCGCCGCGGGAATGAGCTTCTGCGCCATCGACACGTTGTAGTTGGGCGGGTACACGAGTCGGAGGTGATCGCGGGTGTCGGGGTCGTGATTGATGACCTCCCCGACATCGTTGATGAGTCGGATGATCTCTTTCGCGGTGTGGTAACTCGGTGCAGCCTTGCCGCCGAACACCTTCACGCGCGGCACCCAGTCGCCGCCCGGATTCTGTTTGATGCGCTGCCACTGGGCGATGGTCCAGAAGATATTGAGGAGTTGGCGCTTGTATTCGTGCTGCCGCTTGACGTGAACGTCGAAGAGGGCATCGACCGGCGCGCTGATGCCATGTTCTTCGCCCAGCCAGGTGATCAGCCGCTCTTTGGCCGCACGCTTCGTGGTTCCGAACGCGTCGCGGAACCCCGCATCGTCGGCGAAATCCTCCAGAGCGTGGAGACGCTCAAGGTCGGTCTCCCACCCCTCACCGACCGCTGCGGTGATGAGCCTTGCCAGCGGAGGATTGGCGAGTTTGATCCACCGCCTGGGTGTGACGCCGTTCGTAATGTTGACGATGCGTTCGGGGAATGCCCGGTCGAGCTCGGGAAAGAGGTCTTGTTTCACCAGCTCGGTGTGCAGGGCCGACACGCCGTTGACTTTGTGACTCGTCACGAACGCCAGATTGCCCATCTTGACGTGATCATGGTGGATCAGCCGCACGTCTGCGGAGAGCTCGCCGTGCAGCTCGACGAGTTGCGTGTCGAGCTGTTCGATGATCTGCAGATGCCTGGGCAACACCTTGCGCATGAGCCCGACGGACCACTGCTCGAGCGCCTCGGGCAGCAGGGTGTGGTTGGTGTAGCCGAGCACCTTGGTCGCGAGAGTGGCCGCCGCATCGAAGCCAAAGTCGTGATTGTCGACGAGCAGCCGGATCAGCTCGGGCCCAGCGATCGCCGGGTGAGTGTCGTTCATTTGGATGGCGACGTGCTGGGGCAGCGTGCTGAGGTCTTCGTGCGACTTCAGGTGGCGGCGCAGAATGTCTTGCACTGAGGCGGAGGTAAGGAAATACTCCTGCGCGAGGCGAAGCTCCTTGCCGCGATCGGTCGTGTCGTTGGGGTACAGCACGCGGCTGATCGTGCGGGCCCAGGCCTCGGGTTCGGCGGCGGCGGTGAAGTCACCCGCGTTAAAACGATCGAGATCGAAGAGCCTTGCGTCGGGAAGCGCGGCCCAGAGACGCAGAGTGTTCGCCCACTTTCCTCCGTATCCAACAATCGGGGTGTCGTGTGCAGCCGCGACCACCTGCATGCGGGGGCGCCAGACGCTGCGACCCTCTTCCACGCTCACCTCGCCGCGGAAACCGATGTCATACGCTGACTCGGGTCGCGTGAAGTTCCATGGGTTTTCGGTTGTGAGCCAGTCTTCGGGTGACTCGACCTGTTGCCCGTGCTCAAAGCGCTGGGTAAACAGACCGTGCTCGTAACGAATGCCATAACCGTATGCGGGGCAGCCGAGCGTGGACATGGATTCGAGGTAGCAGGCGGCGAGCCTGCCGAGGCCACCATTGCCAAGGGCGGCATCCGGCTCGTCTTCGGCGATGATGTCGAAGCTCTGGCCGAGCTCTGCGAGAGCTTCAGCGGCGACATCGCGCAGGCCGAGGTTGATCGCCGTGTCCTCCAGCAACCGCCCGATGAGGAACTCCATCGAGAGGTAGTAGACGCGCTTGCGATCCTCGGCCCAGGTGCGCCGGGTTGCTGCGAACCAGGGGGTGAGGGCGAAGTCGCGGATCGTGTGCGACAGGGCCGTGCGCCAATCAAAAATGGAAGCATGATCGGGGTCGGTGCCGACCGTGTACTTCACATGGTGCAACAACCAGTCGCGGAAGCGTTCCGGTGTGGGTGCACCCGTCGATGGATCGGTGATCTCGAAGCGATGGGCCTCGGGGCTCTCGAGCATGGAACTCCTGGAGGTCGTGTGCCTTGGACGCGTCAGTTCTCATCCTAGGGAACCCGACGCCCCGGCCGCACGTTCCGTAAATGTCACACACTTGTCACGCAGTTGTCACGTGATCGTGAGAAGCTTCGCTTAAAGGCGAGACTGTTGTCGAAGGCTCGGGATGGCTCGTGCCGAACTCGTTTGCGGAGGGTGAACTCACAATGAACAAGCGAATTGCAATCAACGGCTTTGGTCGGGTCGGTCGTAGCGTGCTGCGCGTGCTCCTCGAGGAGGAGAGCGAACTTGACCTGGTCGCCATTAATGACCTCACCGATGGCGAAACCCTCGCGCAACTCTTCAATTTTGACTCGGTCTACGGTCGGGCGCCCCAGGCCGCGCGTGTCGAACGCGGTGCGGATGGCGAGGAGCTGGTGGTGGGGGAGCGGCGGATCCGCCTCTTCACACAGCCAGACCCATCTCTCCTGCCCTGGGCCGCGCTGCAGGTGGGAACGGTGCTTGAATCGACCGGTCGTTTCGCGAAGGCAGAAGCTGCCCGGGCGCACCTCGATGCCGGTGCCGAGCGGGTACTCGTGAGCGCGCCCGCCTCGGGCGCGGATGCCACGCTGGTGAGGGGAGTGAATTGGGGCAGCTACGATCCGGTCGCGCACCGGATCGTCTCGACCGCGTCGTGCACCACGAATGCGCTTGCCCCGCTCGCGAAGGTGCTGCACGATCTGGCAGTGATCGAACAGGGGTTCGTGTCGACCGTGCACGCCTACACGCAGGATCAGAACTTGGTGGACGGACCGCACCGCGATCTGCGCCGGGCACGAGCCGCCGCGCTGAACATTGTGCCCACCTCGACCGGCGCAGCCAAAGCCATAGGCCTGGTTCTGCCCGAGCTCGAGGGGAGACTCGCCGGCGATGCGCTTCGCGTGCCTGTGCCCGTCGGCTCGATCGTCGAGCTCACCGCACTGGTGAGCCGCGAGGTGACCGTCGAGCAGGTACTTGCTGCCTACCGCGAGGCAGCCGCCGGTGAACTCGCCAGGGTGCTCGTGTACTCAGAGGCGCCGCTGGTCTCGTCCGACATAGTGGGCGACCCCGCGTCCTCCATCTTTGATTCTGGGCTCGTGCGGGTCTTGGGTCGGCAGGTCAAGGTCTCGGCCTGGTACGACAACGAGTGGGGCTTCTCACACCGCGCGGCGGAGACCCTGGCGCTGCTCGCCGGCTAAAAATACCTTTACACTCCTGGGAATAGTTGAATCGTCAAGTTGTTGTACTCGATAGCGCCACATGCGCGCGGGGGATTTCGGGAGGCCGGATCCGCCGCCACTTGTCACAGAACATTCGAGGAGCACTACATGACCAAGATCGCGATCATCACCGGTTCGACCCGTCCCGGCCGCAACAACGTCGGCGTTGCCGAGTGGGTGTTGGCTCAGGCGCAGCAGCGCGGTGACGCAGATTACGAGCTGGTCGACATCGCCGACTTCAATCTGCCGTTGCTCGATGAGGCCATGCCGGCTGCATACCAGCAGTACAGCAACGACCACACCAAGGCTTGGTCGGCGAAGATCGCCGAGTTTGATGGTTTTGTGTTTATCGCCGGCGAGTACAACCACACCGTGGTCCCTGCGCTCTCCAACGCGCTGTCATACCTGAACGCCGAGTGGGCGAATAAGGCCGCCGGAATCGTCGGCTACGGCTCGGCCTTCGGTGTGCGCGCGGTTGAGCACCTGCGCGGCATCCTCTCCGAGCTGCAGATTGCGCACGTGCAGAAGACCGGCATGTTCTCGCTCTTCACCGACTTCGAGAACTTCTCCACCTTCGCACCGACTGAACTGCAGGCTGAGTCCGTCGCTCCGATGCTGGATCAGCTCGTCGTGTGGACCCGCGCGCTTGAGGCCGTGCGCGCAGGTGCGCTGGTCGGCGCCTCGGCGTAGGTCAGTCTGGCTGTTCGCGCCGGGCGCGCACCGCGAGGTACAACTGGTGGGCGGTGATAACCGCCACGAGCCAGGCGAGGCCCAGGATCCACGCGAATAGCACATCGGTGAACCAGTGGTGGCCGAGAAATACCCGGGTGAGGCCCGTGGTGATCACGAACAGAGTGGCGACGCTCAGCGTGATCACCCGGGCCCATCGGCGTTTCTGGCGCAGAACTACGAGATACGCGATGATGCCGATGATCGCGACGGCGTTGAGCGTGTGGCCGCTCGGGAACGACGCCGAGTGTTCGTAGGGGGGCACGGCGTCGGTAAGCGGGGGGCGGTCGCGGCCGAAGATGAGCTTGCCCGCCACGGTCATGAGCAGCGATCCTGAGCCCGCGGCGACGATGAGGATCGCGGGTGTCCATGACCTGCGACGCAGTGAGAAAATGAGGATCGCAGCGACGGCGATCAGTGGCATGCCGAAGGTGCCGGCGATGTTCGTGTACCAGGTGAGGGCGGCATCGGCCCCGGGTGATCGGAGCGAAATCGCGAGGTCGAGCATCGGCCGGTCGAGGCCCGCCACACCGTCTTCGTCGGTGACCGCGTCGTAGACCTCCGCCGCGGCCACGCTCAGGGCGAAGAATACGGCCAGGCCGATGCCCAGAATGATGAGCAGCATGCCGTTGGGGCCGAGCCGTCGGCTCAGCGCGGTCGTGGTGTCAGCGATGCGCGCCCAGAGTGTTGCCGCGGGTGCCGGTGGTGTCTGCCGGTCGTTGGCGAGTTCGCCCGAGACACCCTTGTCTGGTTTGCCTCGCTCGCCGAGACTGTCTGGCGTGCCGTGGACGTTTGGCGAGTCGGGCTTCGTCATGTGCGCTCCATGACTCAAGGGTAGACGTACGGGTGAGTTACCTGGGTCGGGACGCCGCGAAAGCTACTTGGCCACGACGATGAGCTCGCGGATCGCGCGAGTCAGGGGCACCTTGCCCGAAACCACCACCTGCTCGTCAATCACCAGCGCGGGAGTCTGCATCACCCCGTAGGCGGCGATCTCGGCGTAGTCGGTCACCTTCGACACCGTAGCATCCTGCCCCAACTCGGTGAGGGCCTCCTTGGTGCGCTTTTCGAGGGTGGCGCAGTTTCGGCACCCGGGCCCGAGAATCTTGATTTCCATGTGCATACCTTTCGATGAGGATCAGCCAGCCATACGCTGAGAAGCCAAACTGGCCTTCTAGCGGGCTAGGGGGATCAGGTTAAAGATGAAACCGATCAGGTAGATCGCGGCGAGCACGACCCCGGTGAAGATTGCGAGGAGCGGCAACTTCATCACCCGGCGCAGCATGATGAGCGACGGGATAGAGAGGGCGACGAGGCTCATCATGAATGCCATTGTGGTGCCGAGGGCGACCCCCTTCGCGTAGAGCGCGGAGGCGAGCGGCACGACGGCGGCCGGGTTCGCGTAGAGCGGGGCACCGGCGAATGTGGCAATGAGGAGCGAGAAGGGATTATCTGGCCCCGCGACGGTCGCGAAGAACTCGTCAGGTACCCAGCCGTGGATCGCGGCCCCGATCAGCACCCCGAGCAGGAGGAACGGGAGGATCTTCTTCAGCATGTCGCGGGTTTCGTCCCACGAGGCCGAGACCCGGTCGCGCATAGAGGGTCTCGTGCCAGCTGTCGCGAGCTGCGCGGTGCGGCTAGTGAATACGAATGGCTCGATCCACTTCTCGAGCTTGAAACGCGAGAGCACAAGCCCGACCGCGATCGAAACCAGGGCACCAGCGAGCGCCCACCCTGCCGCAATATCCCACCCGAAGGTACCGCCCATCAAAATGATGCCGGTCTCGCTGATGAGTGGTGACGAGACGAGGAAGGCGAGCGTTACCGAGAGCGGCACGCCGGCGGCGACAAGGCCGATGAAGATCGGGATCGAGCTGCAGGAACAGAACGGAGTGATCGCACCGAGCACCACCGCGAGTAGAATTCCTACGATTAGCCCCTTGCCAGCGAGCACTCCGCGCACCTTTTCGGGTGAAATCTGCGTGTTGACGAGGCCCACGAGAAACAGCAGGCCGAGCAGCAGGAGCGAGATCTTGACGGTGTCGTATAGGAAAAACTCGACCGCGGCGCCGAGCGTCGAGACCAGATCCACGCGCAACACATCGCCCAGCAGCCATGGCCACAGCACTTCATTCGCCGCGAATATCACGCCCCAGGCTGCGGCGAGTGCACCGAGAAATGCCCATACGCGCAGATCGTCTCGCGAGCGCTGAGTCCGAGAGGCGGGCGAGGTGGGGGTCGTGCCGAGCGTCACTGCCCACTCCTCTCGTCGTGTCTGATTCGATTCTAATCGATGCAGAATTTGAGCGTGGTCAGCTATGAATGATTTGCCCGACCCGAGTGGCCCTTTCGGCCTGTGCGTTGCTGAACGAGGTGATCCAATACGGGTGCAAGAACAGCGAGCCCGTCGTCGACACCGCCTGGCGAACCGGGGAGATTGACGATCAATGTGTTGCCAGCGAAGCCCGCAACTCCACGTGTCAGGATCGCGATCGGGGTGACGCCGACACCGCGACGCCGGATTTCCTCGATGATGCCGGGAATCTGGATGTCGAGCAGAACAACCGTCTCTTCGGGCGTCGTGTCGTCGGGTGAAACTCCGGTACCGCCCGTGGTAATGATCACACTGGGGGTGCCGACGAGCGCCGCCTTCAGCGCCTGTCCCACTTCAGTCCCATCAGCCACGACATGTGGAGTGCCTGTGTGGTACCCGTAATCGTTCAGCCACCGCGCAATCACCGGGCCGGTGGTGTCGAGAGCCACACCCGCGGCGGCCGAGGTTGACGCAACAATCACTGCGCCGCTGCGAGGCTCGGAGGAACTCACGAAAGCTCCCAGTCGCCGCTCTTCCCGCCAGACTTCGCGAGCACCTGAATATCAGTGATGCGGGCATGTCGGTCGACTGCCTTGATCATGTCATAGAGAGTCAGCGCGGCGATGCTGGCGGCGGTAAGTGCCTCCATCTCCACACCTGTGACGCCCTGTGTGGTGACCGAAGCTATCACGCGCACTCGATCATGCTCGGGCTCAAAATCGATAGAAAGCTTTGTGAGGGGGAGCGGATGGCACAGCGGAATGAGTTCAGCCGTGCGTTTTGCGCCCATGATGCCCGCGATCCGAGCCGTACCGAGCGACTCGCCCTAGGGTAGCGCGCCGGTGACCAAGAGCTGGATCACCTCTGGCTGGGTCTCGAGGACGGCCTGCGCCCGTGCGGAACGGCGCGTGATTGGTTTGTCGGTCACGTCGACCATGTGCGCGCTTCCGTCTGCACGTATGTGGGTGAGTTCGGAAGGGGGCAAGTTGTCATTCATGAATGCTCCAGGTATTCACTTGAGAACCCGCGGGTGCGAACGCGACCCCGTCGGGAATTTCGGCAATCAGGTCAGCCCCGGCAAGATCGCTGAGTAGGTGTGAGCCCGGGGGCGACACGGTAACGGTGCCATCAGCGAGGACCCGACCACGGCGTAACTGCAGCTTGTGCTCGGGTGAGTGCACATCTTCGGCGAGCGTTCGGAGCACACGGGTTCTGTCAGGCGCTCTGCCTGCGAGACGGCGCAGCGTCGGCAACAAAAACAGCTCAGCTGACAAGAATGAACTCACCGGGTTTCCCGGAAAACACAGTGCGACTACTGTGGGACCACCCGAAGGCGGTGCGACAGTGCCGAGGCCCTGTGGGCCTCCGGGTTGCATGGCTACCCCGACGAATTGAGCACCCAGCGGGTTGAAGGCCTCTCGCACGACCTCAAACGCCCCAGCACTAATCCCACCCGAGGTGACCAGCAGATCTACCCCGGCGGCCTCGTGATCGAGGAGCGCGTACAGGTCTTCTTTGTGGTCGCCTAAACGTGCCGTGCGTACTTCAGCACCGGTCGCACGAAGCGCCGCTGCCAACATCGGCGTGTTCGCATCGTGGATGCGGCCGCGTGACAGCGTCTCTCCTGCGCGTGAAAGTTCGTCGCCGGTCGCGCACAGCAACACACGAAGCCTTCTGCGCACGGGAATTTTGACGATCCCCGCTGAAGCGAGTGAACCGATGAGAGCGGGGGTCAGGCGCACCCCAGCCCCGACCAGTTCACTGTTCGATGGGAGATCCTCACCCTGTCGCCGAACGAACTGCCCAATGGGTGGGGTCTTGACGATGTGGATCTCACCAGATGGGTTTCCATCATTCGCTCGCACAAGGGGCGGAAACGATGCGGGCTGGCAGTGCTCAACGGGAATAACAGTGTCGGCGCCCTCAGGGATCGCCGCTCCGGTCATCACGGGCGAGGCGGTTCCGGGTTGGTGACGAAGGGGCGGATCGCCCGCTGCGGTCGCGACGCCCAGGGGAAGCGAGATCGGTTGCTCGATATGTGCGCCGATGATGTCTTCCAGCCGCACCGCGTACCCGTCCATTTGCGAATTGTCAAAGGGAGGAAGTGGGAACGAGGAAGAGAGGGCGTTGGCGGTCACCCGATCTAGCAGGTCAGGGTCGGAGATGCGCACAAATTCGGGCGGATCCTGCTCGATTCGAGCAACAACTGGCGCGAGCAGCGCGCGGACTTCGACCAGGTGCTCGGCGACACTTCGTGCCATCCTTAGCCGCCCGCGAAGGGGGGAAGGACGTCGACCACGAACCCATTCTCAAGCTCAGTCTCTTCCCTGGAAACACCATTGACGAGGAAAGTTCCGGAACGCACGATGCGCGTCATCTGATCGCCATGCCGCTCACACAGAGCAACTCGGAGCGATGCGAGAGACGACACGAATTCGGAATCCCACTGTTCGGCGTCGACTCCAGCGACCTCGGCCGCAGCGGCAAAATATCGAACGGTGAAGTCGGTCATAGCTGTCATGTTAGCCGGACTTCGGGAGAACTTTTGGTCGCAGGCCCCTTCGCACCGAACGACCCTAGAATCAATCACATGAGTGATGTCCGGCCCCACCACCCCGGGTCGTTGGTAGAGCCCAGTGCAGAGCTCACCGACGACCAGGCCGCTCGTGCGCAGCGCCAAATGATCTTGCCGGGCTTCGGTGAAATCGCACAACGACGATTGGCGAATGCGCGCGTACTCGTGATCGGTGCGGGCGGACTGGGGAGTGCCTGCGTGCCTTACCTTGCTGGCGCAGGGGTAGGAACCATCGGAGTGGTCGATAACGATGTGGTCGAACTGTCGAATCTGCACCGCCAGGTTCTGCACGGAACGAAAGATGTAGGCCGGGCAAAAACCGCGTCGTTTGCTGACGCGGTGCACGCATTGAATCCTGGCGTACGGTTGCAGACACACCAGCTCAGGTTGAATTCGGAAAATGCACTCCGCCTCTTTCGCGACTACGACCTGGTCATCGACGGCAGCGATAATTTCCCCACCCGGTACCTGGTGAGCGATGCCTCCGAGCTGCTCGCCCTTCCCCTCGTATGGGGCGCAATTTTTCAAACCTTCGGTCAAGTGAGCGTTGCGTGGCAGCCGCACGGCCCCGGATACCGTGACCTGTTTCCGGTGCCACCAGCGCCCGGAGACGTGCTGAACTGTGGCGAGGGGGGTGTTCTGCCGAGCCTGTGCGGCACGATCGGTTCTTTGCTTGCCACCGAAGCCCTGAAGTTGATTACCGGGTTGGGTGATCCTCTCCTCGGGCGCGTGTTGATCTATGACGCATTGAGTGCGCGGATGTCGGAGTTGCCGTTTCAGCGTCACCCCGATCGGCAACCAGTGCTTGAACTCGTCGACTATGAGGTTTTCTGCGCGGGACCAGCCGAGCTTCCCCCCAGCATCGAGGCGACTGATCTCGCCGCACGATTACGGTCGGGTGCCAAGACCCGGCTTCTCGATGTACGTACCGATGTAGAGCGATCGCTGAGACACATCATTTCGTCAGAATCACTGACACTTACCGATCTTGAAGCGTCGGAGTTTTCGCTCCAGGAACCGGTGATCCTCTACTGCGAGAACGGTCCTCGATCGATACGCGCGGCTCAGATTCTGCGGGAACGAGGTGGAACTGAAGCGTGGTTCCTCGCGGGTGGGATTCGCGCCTTCGCGGCCCATGCCCCAGACCTGCTGCAGTCCGGCTCCGAACCCTCAGCCCGAAGCGCACCCTCCACCAATAATCAGTACCTCACCAAGGACGAAAAACGATGAGTTTCGCTCGCATCACCGATCAGCCCATTTCAGAGTTTTCACTGCATACAAGCGTGATGTCTCCCGACTGCGGTGCCCTCGTGGTGTTTCATGGCGTGGTGAGAAACCACGATGACGACCGGGGAGTGCTCGCACTCGAATACCACGCACACCCTGATGCCGAGCGATTTCTTGCGGAATGTGTCGGAGCGGAGGAGCAGCGCACGGGGCTCTCGCTTGCGGCGGTGCATCGGATCGGCCAATTGAAAGTCGGAGAGGTGGCGCTCATTGCCGCGGCGGCATCCGCGCATCGCGGCGAGGCTTTCGCGGCGGTCGAACAACTCGTCGACCGTATTAAGCACGAAGTTCCCATTTGGAAACGGCAGGAATTTTCAGATGGACTCTCAGAGTGGGTGGGTGTTTAGCTGGTTCTGTTCGCGAGTTCACCCCCCGATATACGACATCTCGATTCGGCGCCTACCGGAAATCTGAGCGGTCTCACCTTCCTTCACTGTGGATCCCGACGCGTCTGGTTTGTGCTCACCCGAGTGAGGGTGAGCGTTCTGAGCCCGTTGGTCTGAGTAATGATCGTCACGACGGTTCCAAGTTTTTGCGAGTGCTTGGGTCAGGGCGCTATCGCCGTCTTGACCCTCAGGGTCGGTGCGCATGAGGTCTCGAAGATTCACCCCCTCAGTGGCGAATAAGCAGGTAAAGAGCTGACCTTCGGCAGAAACGCGTGCACGCGTGCAGTTACCGCAAAACGCCTCTGTCACACTTGAGATCACGCCGATCTCGCCAGCACCGTCCTGGTACCTCCAGCGTTTCGCGGTCTCACCTTCGCTGGTGGCAGGGAACGGCTCCAGGGGATACACCGCGTGGATACGCGCGATTACCTCGGCGGAGGGAACCACATCATCAAGTACCCAGCCGTTCGTCGAACCAACGTCCATATATTCGATAAATCGGAGGATGTGCCCGCTCCCTCGAAAGTGCCGGGCGAGTGTCAGAATCTCATCATCATTCACACTTCGCTTGATGACCGCATTGACCTTAACCGGGTGTAATCCGGCTTGCTGCGCCGCATCGATGCCAGCAAGCACGCGCGATACGGGGAAGCGGACATCGTTCATCTGTTGAAACTTAGCGTCGTTCAAGGAATCGAGCGATACGGTGACTCGATTGAGCCCAGCTGCACGCAACGCCGCAGCCTTTACGGGTAACGCCGAACCATTCGTGGTGAGGGCCAAATCCAGAGGGCGTCCGCTCGGCGTGCGCAGTGCTGAGAGCATCTCGATCAGTGTCTCAATACCTCGTCTCAACAGTGGCTCCCCACCTGTTAAGCGGATCTTCTCGACTCCGAGCTGTGCGGCGACACTGGCGAGCCGAGTGATTTCTTCAAAGGTCAGCAGTTCTCTGCGTTCGAGAAACTGGTAGTCGCGCCCGAAAATTTCTTTAGGCATGCAGTACACGCAGCGAAAATTGCACCGGTCTGTGACCGAGATCCGCAGATCGCGCAGTGGCCGGTTCCGCGTATCACGTAAGCCCAGTGCCGGCAGGCGCTGAATACGTGTCGACACCGCGGGAGCTTGCCCTTTGAGCTGGCGAATAGTCGATTTCGCGTGCGTCACTGATTGAGCAGGATCCAGTACCTTCTCGGGAGAGGCTGGGATCCACTCGTGTGGTGAGTCTTCCGAGACATGCATGGACCCTCCCTTAGTGCGTCCACCCTAACAGGCTAGAATCGCGCGGACTGCTGGAAAGTCAGCCTGCGCGTGACCCGGGTCTCGTGTTATCGGGCTTCCGTGCCGGGTGCGAAACTGACAGCGTGGGGAGGAAGCTCAAAAATGAGCGTCTGGCCTGGACTCAACCCAAAGGTGTGCGCGCGAGAAAGCGGAACCTCGGCGACCGACCCCGTCCAGTTTCTGCCTGTGACGCGCACCCCTGAGCCAGTGACTGTGAGCTCTCCGACATCATCTGTCCACGATTGAATGCTGCCCTCAGCTTGCCTGTCGCCCTGCGGCGATACGCGCACATCTCTCGGGTCAAACGAGGCGACGGCATCGCCTGACGGGCAGGGAAGGTCTCCGACACCTCGGAGTTCTGGTAGCGGCGCCCGTGCCAGCTGAAGTGTTCCTCGCGCCGATGCGGATCCGCGAATGAGCACGCGACCTGAAAACCTGGCCGCGAAATCGGTGCGTGGCGTGCTGAGGATCTCGTGAACCGGACCCTGCTGAGTGATACGACCGTGCTCAAGCACACAGACTTCTTGGGCAAGCTCCAGCAGGTCAACAGCGTTGTGAGTCACGAGGAGCGCTGGAATCTGAAGCCTGGAGAGTTCGGCGGCAATCAGACCACGAATGCTGCCCGCGGTACTCGCGTCGAGCGCTGCAAACGGCTCATCAAGCAGCACCGCTGCAGGTTTCGCAGCAAGTGTGCGGGCGATGGCCACTCGTTGTTGCTGACCACCGGAAAGTTCATGCGCGCGGGCTGCCCCTCTCCCAGGGAGCCCCACGCGCTCGAGCCATTGGTCTGCCAACGCAAACGCGTGTCGGCGGGAGACTCCAGCGGCTCGAGGCCCGAAAGCGATGTTTTCCTGAGCCGAGAGGTGGGGAAACAAGCGGGCGCGCTGGTCAAGGTACCCGAGTTTTCGCTGCGCGCGGGGGAGATGCTGGCTGCGTATTCGCTCACCAGCCTGTGAAAGGATTCGCTCTCCGATACGCACCGATCCACTGCGGATTGTGATGTCCCCTGCGATAGCTTTGAGCAGGCTCGACTTACCGGCGCCGTTGGGGCCGATGATGCCCACGGTCTTGCCTGGTGGTGCTTCGAGCGCTGCCGAGAGCGAAAAGGAACCGCGAGAAAGCGTGATCTCTGCCTGGAAGGAATCTCCAGGGTTCATATCTCGATCAATCGCACTCACTGCGTCACCGGCATCCTTCTGCTGCGCAGGAACACCAGAGCCGCGATAGCGAGCACAATGAGCAGAAGTGCAAGTGCCAGGGCGGTGTCTTGCCCGACGCCTGAGCCATTAAACGCGGTGTAGATCGCGAGGGGGATTGTCTGTGTTGTTCCGGCGGCGTTTCCAGCGAACAGGGCTGTTGCTCCGAACTCGCCGAGTGCGCGGGTGAAACTCAATACGGTTCCGGCGATGAGTGCTGGTGCAATGAGTGGAAGGGTAACTTTTCGCAACACCATGAACGGGCTGGCGCCAAGGCTCTCGGCGACACGCTCGAACCCGGTATCGGCACTCCGGAGGGCCCCTCGACGGAAATGACGAGGAACGGCAAAGCAACAAATGTTTGTGCAATCACTACGGCCGCGGTGGTGAATGGGATTCGCAGCCCGAGCACGGCGAGCGCGTCACCCAGTACTCCGTTGCGGCCGAGCAGGAGCAGCAGTGCCATACCACCTACGAGCGGGGGGGAGCACCAGGGGCAGCATGACGAGCGCCCGGAGCACGGCCGCGGGAAGCCCGCTCAGTCGAACCAATAGCAGAGCTAAGGGCACCCCAAGAACGATGCACAGCATCGTGGCGCAGGCCGCGGTGGTGAGGGAGAGTTGCAAAGCAGAAAGCGCTTCCGGAGCCTGGAGAGAGCGCGGAACCTCAGCCCAGTTGATGCGCAACAAAATGGCCAGGAGTGGCAAGACAAGCACTGCAAGTGCGATAGTCGCGGGGATCCACAAAAATACTGGGAAGCGCGTCTGCCCAGTGTTCACGGCGTGCCGAAGCCAAATTCGGCGAGGATTCGTTTGCCGTCGGCAGATAGCACGAATGCAGTGAATGCGAGCGCAGCCTCGGAAGACGCTGCGCCTTGCACCACGCCGATCTGGTAGTGATTCAGGTTATTCTCCGCGCCTGCAATAGTGATGCCCTCGACTTCTCCCGCAGCACTCAGAACATCAGTTCGGTATACCAGGCCAGCGTCGGCCTCGAGGTTTCGTACCTTGGAGAGTACCGCACTGACTGACTGTTCTTCACTGACTGGAGTGACCGACACATTTGCGCGACGAAGAAGTGACCGAGATGCGTTGCCGCACGGGACTTCCGCGGCGCACAACACCACAAGTGGAGCGCCACTCTCAGTGTCCGAAAGATCGGCAAGTGAGTCGATACCGAGCGGGTTCTCGGGCGCAACGGCAATCACGAGTTCATTCGTGGCAAACAGCGATGGCCCATGAGCCACGAGTCCCGCATCAGCCACCGTGCTCATGGTGCGCTCGTCAGCTGAGGCGAAAATATCTGCCGGTGCGCCCGCGACAATCTGAGTTGCGAGCGTCGAAGAACCGTCGAAAACGGTGGGTGTGAAGGTGACACCCGGGTGAGACTCCATGAACTCTGTTGTGAGCACGTTGAAGGCCGCAGTGAGAGATGCGGCTGCGTAAACGGTGATCTCACCCTGTACCGTCGACTCCTGCGTCGACGATGATGCCGAGGGGAGCGACGTAGGACCCGTCTCTGACGAGGACGCTGAGCAGGCAGAGAGCGGAAGGAGCGCGCCAAGAATCAGTGTCAAGGGGCCGAGCCGTGCAAACACCTGAACACCCGCAGTGCGTTTCATGGATTCTTCTCCAGCTGATTGCGTCACCACTTGTGACAAGCGGGACACTTGTCACTGTGACTCTAACTCCGTAGTGCCTCATGTCAAGATGATCGCGTAGTTCATCTTGTGCCTCACATAGATTGATCGCGTAACCCCGCGTTCAAGCCGAGCGGAGTTTCACCCCGCCCGACTGTCGCCCGCGCCGTCGTCTCTTCGATTCTTCGACCTCGGCCGTCAGGACCTCGGTCTTCCACCCGGCTTTGGTCATGAGCATGCCCTGATACCTGACAATGTCACGGCTCAGCTCGACCGGGTTGAGCTTCGCATACGTCTTTTCTAGCTCTCGCGTTTGCTGCAGGGAAAGTATGCCGGACTCGAGTAACCGCTCATACGGGGTCCGGGGAGCGTCATACACTCGCCGCCTACGCCCTTGCCCATCAGCTTCCCACCCCACTGGTTTCTTCGTGGGCGTGAAGAAGTTCATCTTCAGCATCACGACATGCCAAAGCCGTTCGAGGACTTCTCGTTCGTCGGTGGTGTCGTAACGGTAGTAGAAGCCGTACTTACGGACGATGTGGTTGTTCTTTGATTCCACGACCGCTTGATCGTTCTTCTTGTATGGCCGAGACCTCGTGAAGAAGATCTTTCGGCCGCGGGCCCATTCAACGACTTTGTCGTTGATGAACTCGCTCCCGTTATCGCAGTCCAACCCGGCAATCGCGAACGGTAACGCAGCCTCGAGACGCTCGAGAGCTGTGATCATGTGCACGCGCGCGTTGTTCCGCAACACTTCCAGGTGCGTCCACCCGGTGTGCACGCAGGTCGCGGTGAGGGTCCTCGCGAACTCGCCTTTCAGTGTTGGGCCGCAATGCGCGACCGTGTCGCACTCCATGAATCCCGGCTCGTGTTCTGCCTCGTCGCCCGCTTTCCGGATCGTGATCGAGGTACGTAGCAGCGCGCCAGAGCGGGTGGCCGAGATCCCTTTCAGATCGAGTGCTCGCCGGTGCTCTTGCAGGTAGCGATCGATCGTCGCGGCGGACATGCGTAAGAGCTCGGCACGCACCTCGGGACTGTAGTCGTGCTTACCATTGCGGAGCTCACCATGGGCTTCGAGCTGGGGGATCCACGCGGGGATCATCTCGTGCATATATTTCCCGCACGGGTACATCATGACCTTCCACAGCCACACCAGCACCCGTTTCGATGCTGCAGAGTACGTCGTTGGGCGGTGACGGCGACGATCGAGCTGGGAGACATTCTTCACGCCCAAATGCGGTCTGGTGAGATAACGCCTGGCTGACACCCGAGACAGACCGGTGGTTGCGCAGAACTGATCCAGAATCTTCGATTTCTCGGACCTGCTCGCGGTCTTATAGGCCTGTTTGAGTTGTTTGGTGACTTCGATTCGTGTCGGCACTGACACCACACCCTTGTTCATACCGGTTCAGCGTAAGAGTATGCGATCAAAGTATGTGAGGCACGACTCGGGCTACGCGATCAATATACGTAAGGTACGCCG
>NZ_JBPCEU010000018.1:0-41378 GCF_050971685.1 Leucobacter fengyongliangi
TGGTGACTTCGATTCGTGTCGGCACTGACACCACACCCTTGTTCATACCGGTTCAGCGTAAGAGTATGCGATCAAAGTATGTGAGGCACGACTCGGGCTACGCGATCAATACACCCTTGTTCATACCGGTTCAGCGTAAGAGTATGCGATCAAAGTATGTGAGGCACGACTCGGGCTACGCGATCAATATACGTAAGGTACGCCGCGATCTTCACAAACCATCGCGAATCGTATATCATTTGAGATACAAAGAGACGAGGCAGTCACATGACCTACGGAATCGACACCCCCGGCAAGATCATCGCCGTGCACCTGAGCTACCCCTCACGCATGCAGCAACGCGGTCGCGAGGCGGCGCTCCCCTCCTACTTTCTGAAGCCGAGCTCGTCACTCGCGGCGACCGGCGGCACCATCGAGCGTCCCGCGGGCACCGAACTGCTCGCCTTCGAGGGCGAGATTGCCCTCGTGATTGGCACGCCCGCCCGCTGGGTCACCCCCGAAGACGGCTGGTCGCACGTCGCTCAGGTCACTGCGGCAAACGACTTCGGCCTGTACGACCTGCGTGCGGCAGACAAGGGTTCAAACCTGCGCAACAAGGGCGGCGACGGCTTCACCCCGATCGGCCCCGCCGCGATCTCGACCGAGGGCCTCGGCCAGGGCGACTTCCGCGTGCGCACCTGGGTGAACGGCCAGCTCGTGCAAGACGACACGAGCGATACCCTCAAGTTCTCCTTTGGTCAGTTGGTGGCGGATCTCTCGCAGCACATGACCCTCGAGACCGGCGACGTGATCCTGACCGGCACCCCCGCCGGCAGCTCGGTCGTGCTGCCCGGCGACGTGGTCGAGGTGGAGGTCGACGCTCCAAACGCGCCCGGCGCGCCGACATCAGGCCGCCTCATCACCACCGTCACTCAGGGAACCACAGCATTCGGCGATTTCGGGAACAAGCCCAAGGTCGACGATCTCCAGCGCATTGAGGCGTGGGGCAGCGAGGCGGCGCACGCGGCCGCCGTCGCAGCCGGCCGCGCGAGTCGCTTGGAACAGAACCCGAACGAGGCCACAACCGCCGGCCCGCTGACCGACGAGATCCGCGGCCTGCTCGACGGTGTCGCGGTCGCCACGGTCTCCGCGGCGCTCCGCAAGCGCGGCTACGTCGATATCTTCATCGACGGGGTCTACCCGAACCACGAGGGCGACCGGATTCTCGGCACCGCAAAAACCCTGCGGTTCATCCCGTTCCGCCCCGACCTTTTCAAGGCGCACGCGGGCGGCTTCAACGCGCAGAAGCGCGCGTTTGACACCGTCAACCCAGGCGAGGTGCTCGTCGTCGAAGCCCGGGGCATCCCGAGCACCGGCACCGTGGGCGATGTGCTCGCACTGCGCGCGCAGGTGCGCGGTGCGGCAGGCATCGTGACCGACGGCGGGGTGCGTGACTTCGCCGCCGTGCAGGAATTCAACATTCCCGTGTTCTCGCAGGGCGCGCACCCGAGCGTGCTCGGTCGCCGTCACGTGCCGTGGGAGACCGATGTCACCATCGCGTGTGGCGGAGCCGCCGTGCAGCCCGGCGACATCATCTACGGCGACCGGGACGGTGTCATTGTGATCCCGCCGTTCCTCCTCGAGGAGGTTGCGCGCGAGGCCGCCGCGCAGGAGGTCGAGGACGCGTGGGTCGCCGAGCAGGTCGCCGGCGGTGCCGCGGTCGACGGACTCTTTCCGATGAATGCCGAATGGCGCACTCGCTATGACGCCGCCCGCGCCGAGCAAAAGACGCAGGGCTAGGTATTCCTGATGGCACCGATATCAAAATCTGAACAGGCGTATCGCCTGATGCGTGAGCGCATCGAAAGTGGGCGCTACGTACCCGGGTACCGCCTCGTGCTCGCGCCGATCGCTACCGAGCTCGGCATGTCGGTGGTCCCGGTACGTGAGGCGATCCGCCGCCTGGAAGCAGAGGGGCTCGTGACCTTTGAGACCAACGTGGGCGCGCAGGTGGCACTCATCAAGGAGACCGAGTACCAGCACACGATGGAGACGCTCGCGCTCGTGGAAGGGTCGGCGACGGCCCTCGCATCACCAGCCATCACCTCTGACCAAATTGCGCGCGCCCGGGCCATCAACGAGCGCATGCGAGAAAGCCTGTCGCGCTTCGATCCACAACGCTTTACCGAATTGAATCTCGAGTTTCACAGCGTCTTGTTCGAGACATGCCCCAATCCGCATATTCTCGACCTCGTGCACCGCGGCTGGAACCGCATGCGGGTGCTGCGCAACTCGTCGTTCAGTTTCGTGCCCGGCCGCGCCCAGGAATCGGTGAACGAGCACGACCGCATCCTGCAGTTGATTGTGGGTCACGCGCCCACGATCGAGATCGAAATCGCTGCCCGCGACCACCGACTCGGCACGCTGAATGCAGTGCTCGCGCAGAACGCTCAGCACGCCAAGCGGCTGGCCGACACCCAAGCCGAAGCGCACCCCCAGGCCTCAGCGGCCTAAGCACCAGACCCTGAAATTGCTCGCAACGAAAGAAGGCAACGCATGACCTATCAGAAGCCCGAGGGGCTCCCCGAGAAGATCCAGCACTTCATCGACGGCAAGTTCGTCGACTCAATCGGTGGCGCAGAGTTCGAGGTCATCGAACCCGTCTCGAACGAGACCTACATCATGTCCGCGTCGGCACAGAAGGAAGACGTCGACCTCGCCGTCGCCGCCGCGAAGCGCGCGTTTGACGAGGGCCCCTGGCCCAAGATGCTGGCCCGTGAGCGGTCGCGCATTCTGCACAAGGTCGCCGACATCGTCGAGTCGCGCGACGAACAGCTCGCCCTGATCGAGAGCTGGGACTCCGGCTTGCCCATCACCCAGGCCAAGGGCCAGGCCCGCCGCGCCGCCGAGAACTTCCGCTTCTTCGCGGACCTCATCGTCGCGCAGCAAGACAACGCGTTCCGGGTGCCTGGTCGCCAGATGAACTATGTCAACCGCAAGCCGATCGGCGTCGCTGGCCTCATCACCCCGTGGAACGTGCCCTTCATGCAGGAGTCGTGGAAGCTTGCCCCGGCCCTCGCCACCGGCAACACGGTCGTGCTGAAGCCCGCGAGCTACACACCCCTCTCGGCAGCCCTGTGGCCCGAGATCTTCCGCGAGGCGGGCATGCCCGACGGCGTATTCAACCTCATCCTCGGATCCGGCGGAGTGGCTGGCGATGCCATCGTCAAGCACCCCGATGTGCCGCTCATCTCGTTTACCGGCGACAGCTCAACCGGTGCCATGCTCTCGACCAACGCCGCGCCATTCCTGAAGGGTCTGTCGCTTGAACTCGGCGGCAAGAGCCCGTCGGTGGTCTTTGCCGACGCCGACCTCGAAGAGGCGCTCGATGCCACCGTCTTCAGCGTGTTCAGCCTGAACGGCGAGCGCTGCACAGCGGGATCGCGCGTGCTCGTGCAGCGCGACATCTACGACGACTTCGTTGCCCGATACGCGGAGCGCGCGAAGAACATTGTCGTGGGCCTGCCATCCGACCCGGCCACCGAGGTCGGTGCACTCGTGCACCCGAGTCACTTCGACAAGGTCATGAGCTACGTCGAGATCGGGAAGACCGAGGGCCGTCTCGTCGCCGGCGGCGGCCGCCCCGAGGGCTTCCCCGAGGGCAACTACGTCGCCCCGACCGTCTTCGCCGATGTGAAGCCCGATGCCCGCATCTTCCAGGAGGAGATCTTCGGGCCCGTCGTCGCCATCACCCCCTTCGACACCGATGAGGAGGCGCTTGAGCTCGCAAACGACACCAAGTACGGCCTGGCCGCCTACGTCTGGACCTCAAACCTGAAGCGCGCGCACAACTTCGCGCACGGCATCGAATCGGGCATGGTGTGGCTGAACTCGAACAACGTGCGCGACTTGCGCACCCCGTTCGGCGGTGTCAAGGCATCGGGCCTCGGGCGCGAGGGCGGCTACCGCTCGATCGATTTCTACACCACTCAGCAGTCGATCCAGATCACACTGAACGAGGCTCACTCGCCTCGTTTCGGTGCCGGGAAGTAACCCTCCGCTCTCACACGTGAGGTGGCGGGCCGCACGGCCCGCCACCGATCCACCCCACTCACCAACACACGTAAGGACACAGAAATGTCTGAACTCAAGGGTCGTACCAAGACCTCAAGTGGCTTCTACGTCACCGAAGAAGCCCCGATCCACACCGACAACCCGGTGCCCACGCCGAAGGCCGAGGCGCCCGATATTCTCCGCTGCGCATACATGGAGCTCGTGGTCACCGACCTCGAGGTATCGCGCAACTTCTACGTCGACGTGCTCGGTCTCACCGTCACCGAAGAAGACGAGAACGCGATCTACTTGCGCTCGCTCGAAGAATTCATCCACCACAACCTGGTGCTGCGCAAGGGCCCCGTCGCTGCGGTCGCCGCCTTCTCGTACCGCGTGCGCACCCCCGAGGACCTCGACAAGGCCGTCGCGTTCTACACCGAGTTGGGTTGCCGTGTCGAGCGTCGCGCGGACGGCTTCACCAAGGGTATCGGCGACTCCGTGCGCGTCGAGGATCCGCTGGGCTTCCCCTACGAATTCTTCTACGACGTTGAGCACGTCGAGCGTCTGGCATGGCGTTACGACCTGTACACCCCGGGCGCGCTTGTGCGTCTCGACCACTTCAACCAGGTCACCCCCGACGTGCCGCGCGCGACGAAGTTCATGCAGGATCTCGGCTTCCGCGTCACCGAGGACATCCAGGACGAAGACGGTACCGTCTACGCTGCGTGGATGCGCCGCAAGCCCACCGTGCATGACACCGCGATGACGGGTGGCGACGGACCCCGCATGCACCACGTCGCGTTCTCGACCCACGAGAAGCACAACATCCTCGCGATCTGCGACAAGCTCGGCGCGCTGCGCATGAGCGACCGCATCGAGCGCGGCCCCGGCCGTCACGGCGTCTCGAACGCGTTCTACCTCTACCTGCTGGATCCCGACGGCCACCGCGTCGAGATCTACACCCAGGATTACTACACCGGCGATCCCGACAACCCGGTCGTGACCTGGGACGTGCACGACAACCAGCGCCGCGACTGGTGGGGCAACCCGGTCGTGCCCTCCTGGTACACCAATGCGTCGCTCGTGCTCGACCTCGACGGTAACCCGCAGCCCGTCGTGGCGCGCACCGATGCCAGCGAGATGGCAGTGACTATTGGCGCCGACGGGTTTTCCTACACTCGCGACGCAGAGGGCGACAAGGGCTTCAAGCTCGGCAACACGCTGTAAGTCGTTCTTTGAAGCGGGGGTGGATCGGATGGCCGATCCACCCCCTCTTTTTTCTGCACGCCACGCCATGTCTGCACGCTGTGCACAGCTTATTTCGCCCCCAGCCAAGCCTTCGAACTTAGACTCAAACCAACTGACCGGCAACGATGCCACTCAGAGAGGACAGGTCATGAGTACCGAAGCGATTCAGGCACCACACTCACTCAGCAAACGCACCCTCGGTGTGCCAGCAATTACGTTTATGATCATCGCGGCCTCGGCGCCGCTCACCGTCGTGGCGGGTGGCGTACCCACCTCCTTCGCCGTCACCGGGTCGATGGGGGTGCCCGTCGGCTTTCTCGTGCTGGCGGTCATGCTCATCATCTTCTCGGTCGGATTCACCGCGATGGGGCGCTTCATCACCAACTCGGGCGCCTTCTACGCGTACGTGTCGCAGGGCCTCGGCCGCCCGCTCGGAGTCGGCACCTCCCTCGTGGCGCTCGTCGCCTACAACACGATGCAGGTCGGCATCTATGGCCTCTTCGGCTTTCAGCTGTCGCTCTTCATCGAAGCGAAGACCGGTATGGCCTCTCCGTGGTGGGTGTGGATCTTCCTTTGCATCATCGTGGTCGGCCTACTGGGCATCAACCGTGTTGACCTCTCAGCGAAGGTTCTTGGCGTGCTGGTCGCGCTCGAATTCATCGTCGTCATCATCTTCGACATCGTGGCGCTCTCGGCCGCACCCGAGGGAGTGAGCGCGGTGGCGCTCAACCCGATGGCCGCACTGACACCTGTGTTCGGTATCGTACTGCTGTTCAATTTCGCGGCCTTCATGGGCTTCGAGGGCGCGGCGATCTATGGCGAAGAGGCGAAGGATCCGAAGCGCACGGTGCCGCGTGCGACCTACGCCGCAGTCACCATCATTGGCGTCTTCTACGCGTTTAGCGCGTGGGCCTTCTCAGTGGGCATCGGCCCGTCGCAGATCGTGGGTGCCTCGCAGGAGTCGGGCCCGGACCTCATGTTCATCTTCATGGGCGACAAGCTCGGACTCATCGTCGCCGACATCATGGCTCTCCTCTTCCTCACCAGCCTGTTCGCCGCGCTGCAGTCGTTTCACAACGCGGTTGCCCGGTACTTCTTCTCGCTGGGTCGCGAAGGGGTCCTCCCTCGATCGTTTGCCCGCACCAGCAAAGCCGGCGCGCCGATCGCTGGCTCAATCACCCAGACGATCATTGCGGTGATGCTCGTTGCCGGCTTCGCCCTCGCGGGCGATGTCTTCGGCGGGGCCGCAGCGCTCGGAGACATGGGCTTCCTCTTCCCGGTGTTCACCATGTTCACCTGGCTCACGAACACCGGGGCGCTGGGACTCGTGATCCTCATGTTCCTCGCGACGCTCGCGGTCATCGGGTACTTTCGCAAGAATCAGCACGGTCTGGGCGTGTGGACGCGCGTGGTCGCGCCCGTCCTCGCACTCGTGTTCCTTGCGTGGGTGCTCTTCCTTGCGCTCAGCAACTTTCAGTTGCTGCTCGGACAGGAAACACCGGATGCCACCACGTTCATCTTGCCCGGTCTGCTGTTTGTAGGGCTGGTCGTCGGCGTGGTCTGGGGGCTCGTGCTGAAGTCACGAGATCCGCAGCTCTATGCGGGCATTGGCCATGGCACCGAGCCGGGCGCATACGGCACCGAGATCATCGAGATCGTCGAGTAATAGTCGACGGGCTCTCGCCAACGTACGAGAAGGGGGCGGGTGGATCAGAGATCCGCCCGCCCCGTTCTCGTTTGCCCGGGTGGATCAGTGCCCGCCGCCTCGGTACGGCCCCGTCACCGCGAGACGGTCGAGGTGCGCGGGGAGCGCGAAGCGCGGATCCACCCCGGCGTCGTCGACCCCGGTGGCCAGCTGAGCCGCCCACTCGCCGAGCTTGGGCGCGAACTTGAAGCCGTGCCCTGACAGGCCCGCGACGGTTACCACGCGGCCGGAGGCGCTGCGATCCACCACTGGCAACCGGTCGGGGGTGTAGGCGCAGTGATGCACACTCTGCCGCACCGGCTCGGGGTTGACGTCGACGAACAGCTCGGCCGCGCGCTGCCCGATCTTGATGAGTTCCTCGCGGGTGTGCGAGAGCGGCACCTCGGAGACATCTCGGAACACAGGCCACTCAGGATTCGTGCAGGCCTTAAACGCGTAGCCGTCGAAGCTCGGCGCACCGAAGAAGTGCACGGGACCCGCATCGCGCAGAAAGACTGGAAAGTGCGCGGGTGCGAACAGCTCGGGCCGTTTCGGCATGAACCAGGTGAGACCGAGCACCTGCAGCCGCAGCAGGTCGTTCAACTCGGGCGACAGCCTGGTTGACCACGAGCCGGAGGCAACGATCACCGTGTCTGCGAGCCACGATCCCTGAGTGGTTCGCACGACCACACCTGCGGGCCCCTCCTCGATGCCAAGCACGGGGGTATTGAAGAACAACCGCGCACCGGCAGCTTCGGCGAGATCGAGCGCGCTCATGACCGCGACTTCGGGGCGCAGCCCGCCGCCGTGCTCGTCAAACAGGCCGACATCGCCATCGTGCACGAGGTGCTGCGGAAATTCGGTGCGCAACTCCTCGGTGCTGAGCATGCGGTGCGGCAGGTCGAAGTCGCGAACCGTGCCCATAGCGGTGACGAGATCGGGAAACCCCTCAGTTGCGATACTGAGGGCACCGACTTCGGCGTAGATGCTGCGACCCGATTCACGCTCGAGTTCGCGCCACAGCTCCCGCGAACGCTGGATCATCGGCACATAGGTGCCTCCCTCATGGACCGCGGTGCGGAACACCCTCGACTCCCCCGCGTATGAGCCG
The DNA here is from genome assembly GCF_050971685.1 of Leucobacter fengyongliangi. Taxonomy (NCBI): domain Bacteria; kingdom Bacillati; phylum Actinomycetota; class Actinomycetes; order Micrococcales; family Microbacteriaceae; genus Leucobacter; species Leucobacter fengyongliangi. The sequence goes on from NZ_JBPCEU010000018.1 coordinate 8,076, forward strand.
TGCGAGTGCACACGGCCATACTGTTCGATGCCGACGACATCCACGCCCTCGACCTTGCTGAGTTGCCACAGCGCCATCGCGCCGACGGTGCCGGCGCCGATAACGAGCACATTGGTCTTCTGGTGTTCCATGTCAGTGTCCTTCAGATATTTTCGAGCGCGGGTATCGCGACAGCGTGATGGCCCCGGCGGGTTTCTCCACGGTGGATCGGGATGCGTACTAGGCGAGCGTCGGCTCATCCCAGAGTTTGAGCGTGGTGCCGATCCCGTCGCGCACCGCGTTCCGGTAGACCTTCGTGGCCCAGGCGACATCCTCTACGGGCATTCCGCCAACGGAATAGATGAAGATCTCGTCCTCGCTTTGGCGCCCCGGGGTCTTGCCCTGGATGATCTCGCCCAGATCTTCAAATTGCTCAGGGCGCATGCGCCCGTCGCGCACCCGGTCGACGAGGTGCATCCCCCACAGCCCGACCGTTTCGTGCGCGGGCGCGGGAAGCTCGCCAGCCCATGCCTGGTAGATACTTCGGGCATCGGCGACGTGGCGAGCCTGCTGCACGACCGCCTCGTCGACGGCCAGGTGGGCCGAGCAGCACAGGAACGCACCGGGCTTCAGCCACCCCTCACGCACCGTGGGGTAGTTCTCAGACCCCATATCGCTCGGCACCGCGATACTCACGATGTCGCTTTCGCGCACCGCATCCTCCATGCGATCTACCATTTCGAGGGTGGTGATCTGCGGGAATTTTTCCCGCACCCACGCCGCGAATGAGGTCTTGCTCTTCTCGCCGCGGCCGAAAATCTTGACGGTATCGATCCCGGGGCGCACCGCGAGGAACGATTCGAGCGAGGTGCGATTCATCACCCCTGGCCCAACGATGCCAACCACCTTCGCATCGCCTCGCGCGAGATAGCGGGCACCCACACCCGGGATCGCGCCGGTGCGATACGCGCTGAGTAGGTTTGCCGACATGTACGCGAGGGGTGCCCCGGTGTCTTTATCGTTCAGGGTAAACATGAGGATCGACCGCGGCAGGCCATGCTTCTTGTTCTCGACGTTCGACCCGTACCACTTGCAGCCGGCCGTCTGAAAGTCACCGCCGAGATACGCGGGCATCGCCATAAAGCGACGGTCTGGTCCATCGACCGGCATCCCAGGGAATGTGGCCTCGGTCGGGAAGGTCATCATCGCCCCGTGCGAATTATTGTCGACACCGGCCATGCGGTAGTCGCCGGCGGCAAAGAGCCCGAGCATCTCGGACATGGTGTCGACGCACTCCGCCATGTTGGTCACACCGGCCCGAATCATGTCGGGTTCGCTGAGGTACAAAAATTCGATCTTCGTTGATGTCACGTCGCTGTGGCCCTTCATCCGTGTGCAGTGGATCTCGTCGCGCGACAACGGGCATCGCGTTCGGGCGATCTCTTCAGAATCAGGGTATGACTATCCATTTGGATAGTCAAGGAAAGAATCTCAGTCCGCGTGCGTGGCGGTCACGATGAGGAGCCGAAGGCGATCCACTGCCGCGCCCACGTCGCTCGGATGCACCAGCTGCTTGAACACGATCGCATCAAGCGCAAACCAGAGCACCTCTACCAACGCGGGATCATTCACCCCCAGTTGCCGCAGTTGCCTCGTGATCGCTGAACGATACGCCTCGTAGTGACGCTCGACCGCGGGCTTCAGTTCAGGACGGCGCCGCGATTCGAGCAGGAGCTCGTACTGGAACGCCTGGATTTCACTCTCACGTTCCGACAGGGTCTCGATTCCGCGCGCAAAGTCGGCCACCGTCTCGAGCGGGTCGAGCATATTTGAGCGACGCAGGCTCTCGGAGATCGCGAAATCCATCGCCTCGGCGACGAGCCGATCTCGGGTGCCAAAGTGGTGTCGTACCAGCCCGTGTGACACGCCCGCTTCAGCTGCAACTGCCCGGTACGTCAGCGCACGCAGGCCCCCGTTTGCGACAACGACGATCGTGGCACGGAGCAGGGCCTCGCGCCCGCTTGGGTCAGTCATAGCTTCGAGCGTACGCGAATTGTGGATCACGTCGGGGGCAAGTGCTCTCTCGCGGTAGGGAGCTAGTGGCTGCTTCAGAGTCGTAAGGCAGCCACTAGCGCCCTACTAGGTTGAAAAGTGCGGATCCCCTCCGAGAGCCTGAGACTTGACCCGGTCGAACGCGGCGAGCGCCCGCACGCGGGTCGCCCTGAGGTCAACCATGGGCGGAGTCAGCACCGAGTCGGGTGCCCAGCGATCCACATAGGTACCGCCTGAATCAAACTTCTGCTGCTGCGTCACGGGGTTGAAGATGCGGAAGTAGGGTGCCGCGTCGGCACCACACCCGGCAACCCACTGCCAGTTAAATGGGTTCGAGGCCGCGTCGGCATCGACGAGGGTGTCCCAGAACCAGGCCTCTCCCTCGCGCCAGTCGACCAGAAGATTCTTCACGAGGAACGAGGCGACCACCATGCGTACGCGGTTGTGCATGGTGCCGCTGCGCCAGAGTTCGCGCATGCCCGCGTCGACGAGCGGGATGCCCGTGCGACCCTGCTGCCAGCTTGCCAGCGACTCACCCGCGTCTTCCCGCCACGGGAACGCGTCGAAGCGGCGATCGAGGTTCTGGGTCGCGAGATCGGGCCGGTGGAAGTACGTGTGCCAGGCAAACTCGCGCCAGCCGAGCTCGGAGAGGAACATGCCCACGTCGGCACCCGAGGCGAGCGACTCGTGCCACACGCGCTGCGGGCTGATCTCACCGAAGCGCAGGTGCGGCGCGAGCCCCGAGGTCGCGTCGCTCGCGGGCAGATCGCGCTCGCTCGCATAGCGGTGGGCGCGTGCGGCGAGAAATTCGCTGAGCCGAGCGCGCGCGGCCGGCTCTCCCGGCTGCCAGTGTGCGCCAAACTCGGCCGCCCAGTCGGGGTGCGTTGGCAGCAACTGCCAGTCGGAGAGCGCGTCACTCGGAACCGCGGCCATCGTTGCCGCCACGGCGGCGGGTGGATCCGCAAACACCGGCACCGCAATCGGCGTCCGGGGCGGAGGCGACGCGAGGCACGCCCGCCAGAAGGGCGAGTACACCCGGTATGGGCCGCCCGTCTTCGTGGTGATCGTCCAGGGTTCGAAGAGCAGCGAACCGGCAAAGGAATGGGCATCGAGGCCGGACTCGCGCAGGCCCTGTTTCAGCGCGGCATCGACGCGACGCTCGGCCGCGCCGTAGCGCCGGTTCCAGAGCACCCGGTCGGCACCCAGCTCGCGGGCCACCGCCGGCACCACCTCGCCGGCCGCGCCGCGCCGCAGCACGAGCGGCACCCCGAGCGCCTCAAGCCCGGCCGCAAGCGACTCGAGCGAGTGGTGCAGCCACCACTTCGTGGCGCCCCCCAGCGGCCGCACCCCCGCAGAAACCTCGTCGAGCACATACAGCGCGACCACCCCGCCCGGGTCGCTCGCGGCTGCAGCGAGCGCCGGATGATCGTCGGTGCGCAGGTCATCTCGAAACCAAACCAGTGTCGTCACGGATCAACTCTAGGGCGAACGTCAAGCAGCAGCCGTTGGGGACCACACTCGGAGTCGGGCGCATGTGGCTGGTTCCAGTTCAAAGAAACAACCACTAGCGCCCGACCCTGAACGGCGTGTCGGGGAGTTCGACCGCAAGACTCAATCTTCGAGCGCATCAGAGCAACGTGGCCTCCAATCCAGACACTGTCTTCCCCGCTCTGCGAAGATGGGGGCATGAGGATCGACCTGCGGTTCGAGATTGCCTGCCCACCCGACGCGGCGTGGACGGCGGTGCACACCACCGCCGTAGCGGCCGAACTCTACGGCTCGATCATGCAGTTGGAACCGCTCACGCACATGCCCGAGCACTTTTCGCCGGGGGACGAGGTAGAGGTCGAACTGCGCTTCGCCGGGCTCGTGCCCGTCGGTCGCCAGGTGATCCGCGTCACTGATGAGACACACGGCACGGGCGAGTCGCTCGTGCGCACGATGCACGACACGGGACACCCGGTCAGCGGCCCGCTCGCGCTCGTGAACGGCTGGCACCACCGCATGACGATCACGCAGGCCCCGGGCAACCCGGGCCGAGCCATCTGGCGCGATCGCCTGGAATTCGGCGGCTTCCTTGCCCCGCTCGTCTGGCCCGTGCTCTGGGCCACGTGGGCGTGGCGCGCGCGCCGCATCAGGAAGCTCGCGCCGGGGTGGCGATCCGCATGAGCAACCTCGAAACGAAACCCGAGGAGACGATCTGCGACGAGCAGGCGGGAGGCCCGGGAGGGCAGATCACGCTGCTCGATCCACGCGACGTGCCGCTCGGCGGCCTCCGCGCGATGAACGTGCGTCGCACGCTGCCCCAGCGGGGCCGCACCCTCATCGGCGCGTGGTGCTTCCTCGACCACTACGGCCCCGACGACGTGGCGGTGTCGGGCGGCATGAACGTGCCCGCGCACCCGCACACCGGCCTGCAGACCGCGAGCTGGCTGTTCTCGGGCACGATCGAGCACCGCGATAGCTCGGGGGCGCACGCCCTCGTGCGGCCGGGCGAACTGAACCTGATGACCGCGGGCAGCGGCATCAGCCACTCCGAACGGTCGACCGCAGACACCAGGCTGCTGCACGGCGTGCAATTGTGGATCGCCCTACCCGACCACGCCCGCAACGTTTCCCGGGGCTTCGAGCACTTCGTGCCCCCCGTGCGCACCGGCCCGGGCTGGGCGGCGCAGGTGTTCCTCGGCTCGCTCCTCGGCGAGACCTCGCCGGTCGCGACACATACACCACTCTTGGGCGCCGAGCTCAACCTCTTGCCGGGAGCGGTGCTCGAGCTCGCGGTCGGACCCGGTTTCGAGCACGGTGTGCTGGTGGATCACGGCACCCTCTCGTTGGTGAGCGCACCTGACACCAGCGAGGTCTTCGTGCCCCGCGACACCCTCGCATTCATTTCTGCCGGTGCCAGCATCATTCGCCTCGTCGCGGGCGACGAGGGTGCGCGCGTGATCCTCATCGGCGGTGCGCCATTCGGTGAGCAGCTGGTGATGTGGTGGAACTTCGTCGCCCGCACGCACGAAGAGATCGTGACCGCGCGCAGAGCGTGGCACGCGGAGATTGACGCTACCACCGACGTGCCGACGAAGCCTGCGCCGCGACACGCAAGTGAGCCCACCTTTGGGCTGCCTGACGACGAACCGGAGCCCCCGCTCCCCGCACCTGCCCTGCCGATCGCAAGGCTCAAGCCCCGCGACTGATCCACGGGCGACCGAGCAGCCAATTTCGCCTGAATTTCCGAGACCAACACCAACACCAATAGCACGAGCACGAGGAGAGGCCCACCGATGACCCGCTGGCGCACCTACCTGCAGAATTTCCTCAAGGGCATCTGGTTTCGGGCGACGCTGTTTGCGCTCGCCGGGGTGGTGCTCGCGGTGGCCGCGCACCTGCTGAGTTCTGCGGTGCCCGATGCCATCACGATCGATCTGGGCCAAGACGCGGTCTCGCCAATCCTGCAGATTCTCGCGAGTTCCATGCTTGCGGTGACGACCTTCTCGCTCACGGCGATGGTGTCGGCGTACTCCTCTGCCACACAGTCGGGCACGCCGCGATCCACCCAGCTGCTCATCAGCGACCGCACCTCGCAGAACGCCCTATCTACCTTCGTGGGAGCCTTCGCATTCTCGATCGTGGGCATCGTCGCGCTGTCAATGCAGGCATACAGCGATACCGGTCGCACCCTGCTGTTCCTCGGGACCCTCGTGGTGATCGCCGCAGTGATGTTCACGCTGCTGCACTGGATCTCGTTCCTGACCCGCTTCGGCCGCATGGCAGACATCATCGACCGGGTTGAACACGCGGCGCAGCAAGCAATGGAACGCTACGCCTCCGACCCGCGACTCGGGGGTCGCGAGTGGATCGACCCGCCCTCCCACGCCACTCCCGTGGAGTCCGACCACGCGGGGTTCGTCGTGCGCGTTGACGTGCCCGCCCTGCAACGGGTGGCCGAACACGGTGGCTGCGAGGTCTGGGTCGCACGCCGCGCGGGGGCACGTGCGACCGCTCACGTGCCGCTTGCTTATCTCACCGGAGACGTCACGGAAGAACTTCGCTCGGCGGTGCAGCAGGCCTTCGTCGTCGCGCCGCACCGCACCTTTGAACAGGATCCGCGGTTGGGCCTCATCGCGCTGTCGGAGATCTCCAGCCGGGCCCTCTCGCCGGGTATCAACGATCCAGGCACGGCGATCGAGGTGCTCAGTGCCGCGCAGCGTGTGCTGAGCACCGCCATGCGCGCAGCGAATCGCCCGCCCGTGACCTGCGCCCTGGTGCACGTGCCTCTGATCGACCCCGACGACATGGTGATCGATGCGCTTCGGCCGACCGCACGAGACGGTGCGGGCATCGTAGAAGTGGCGATGCGAGTGCAACGCGAGATCGGGGCACTGATTTCCGAGGCCGACGGCCCGTGGGCCCAGGCGTTGCGCGCGCAGGCAGTCGACGGGCTCGATCGGGCGACACTCGCGCTCAGCCACGAAGCAGATCTTCGCGAGGTCGCGCAGCTACACGCCGAGGCGATTACGACCCCTCGTGCCGAGTTCTAGAGTGTGGGTACGCCCCGCGCGTGCGGGTGATGCAGCACTGAGGAGAGCTCGATGACAGAAACAGACTCTGTGGTGCAGGCCGAGACGAGCCGCGCTGAACGCTGGGAAGAGTGGACGGCCTGGCCCCTCCTGCTGTTGGCGATCGGTTTCCTGGCGCTCTCGACGGTGGTACTCGCCGACAATGGCATCGACGCGAGCACGCAAAACTGGGCCACGGTCGGACTCTTTGCGATTTGGGCGCTGTTCCTGCTCGATTTTGCGGTGAGACTGTTTCTCACGCGAGATCGTTGGCGATATGTGCGACTCAATTCCTTCGAAGTGGTCACGTTGGTGATCCCGTTTCTCCGCGCATTTCTCCTCGTACTCTACATCTGGCGACTTCCCGCGCTCAAACGATCGCGCACGCATCAGAGACTTAGGTTCATGCTCGTCGCCGCCTCACTTGGGCTCGTCTTTGTGTATGTTGCCTCGACGCTGGTGTGGTTGGTCGAGCACCAGGCTGCGGGAGCGAACATCACATCGTTTGGCGACGCGATCTGGTGGGGGTTCGCGACTATCGCTACCGTCGGCTATGGCGATTACACACCAGTGACAGTACCCGGCCGGGTGATCGCCGTGATCCTCATGCTGGGCGGCATCGTGATCGTCGGCATCGTGACCGCCACGGTGATCTCCTCACTCACTGAACAGGTGCAGCGCGAGGCCGCGAAGCGCAACGGCGGCCCACGTTCCGCTTCAGAAATCGGCACAGACGATCTCACTATCTGTAGCGATCGCGGCGGACTCAACGCCAGCGACGAACGCAGCGGGCGGATCACACCTCCACCTCATACCGCCTCCACTGGCGATAGTCAACGGGGTGAGGCAAACCAAGACGGGGATCTGCAGCCGTGAGACGATGAAACCGAAGTCGCGAACCTTTGCGGCCTGAAACGGAGGAACCATCATGAGTATTGGTACCGGAATTGCACTGTTCGTCATTGGCGCGATCCTCGTGTTCGCGGTCAACGTCGAGGTCGATGTCGTCAACCTCGATCTCATCGGATACATCCTCATGGGTGCCGGAGTCGTGATCTTCCTTATCGGGATCGTGCTCATGGCTTCGCGTCGAAGCCGCGCCCGCACCCACGAGACTGAAATCATCGAGTGACAGACCCTGAGGGTGCTCCAGCTTCGGCGTCGGCGGGAGAGAACAGCGTGGACTCGCTGAGCTCCCCCACCGGTGCCGAACCTCGTCTTCGGGCCGTGCCCGACAGCACGGGAATCGCCCCTCGCGTGCTCGTGCTCGGCGCCACCGGATACATTGGGGGGCGGATCATGCCCCGTCTCATTCGCGGTGGCTACCGGGTGCGGGTGCTCGTGCGCTCCCCCGAGCGCATCGCCGCGTTCGGCTGGGGCGACAGCATCGAGGTGGTCGCGGGCGATGCACAAGATCCCACTGCCGTGCGCGAGGCCATGCAGGGCGTCAACATCGTGTACTTTCTCGTCCATTCGATGACCGGAAGTAACAAATTTGGTGACCTTGATCGCATGATCGCGCAGACCGTTGCATCTGCTGCGGCGAGCGCGGGGGTCACTCGTATCGTCTATTTGGGCGGCCTCCACCCCGAGGGCGCGAAGCTCTCCCCCCACCTCGCCTCGCGTGCCGAGGTCGGGGATATCCTGCTCGCCTCCGGCGTGCCCACGCTCGTGCTCCAGGCCGGGGTCGTCATTGGCTCGGGGTCGGCCTCATTCGAGATGATCCGCCACCTTACCGAGGTTTTGCCTTACATGCCCGCACCGAAGTGGGTGCGCAATTTTATTCAGCCCATCTCGGTACGCGATGTGCTCTATTACCTCCTCGCGGCGGCACGGGTGCCCGCAGAGGTCAGCCGCGCCGTCGATATCGGCGGGCCCGACCTGCTTCGCTACGGCCAGATGATGAACGGCTACGCGGTGGTCGCGGGCCTCAGGCAGCGCCACATCGCCGCGCTGCCGGTGCTCACGCCGCGTCTCGCCTCGCACTGGGTGGGGCTCGTCACCCCGGTGCCGCAGTCGCTCGCGCGGCCGCTCGTCGAATCGCTGCAGGTTGACTGCGTCATGCGCAATCACGACATTGATGCCATCATCCCTCCGCCACCCGGTGGGCTCACCAGCTATCAGCGTTCGGTGAGGCTGGCGCTCGGTCGCGTAGCCAACAACCAAATCGAGACGAGTTGGCTCGACGCGCAGATCTCGGGGGCACCGAGTGACCCGTTGCCCAGTGATCCCGAGTGGACCGGGCGCACCGTCTATACCGACGACCGGGCACGCCCCACCACGGCCTCACGCGAGGCCCTGTGGTCAGTAATCGAGGGCATCGGAGGCGAGAACGGGTGGTATTCGCCGCCGATCCTGTGGGCAATTCGCGGGTGGATGGATCGCTTCGTCGGCGGGGTGGGCCTCCGGCGCGGCCGCCGCAACCGATCCACCGTCGCCGTCGGTGACGCGGTCGACTTCTGGCGGGTCGAAGCTCACGAGCCCGGAAGGCTGCTACGGTTGCGTGCCGAGATGAAGCTTCCGGGGTCTGCGTGGCTGGAGCTGGGCTGCGAAGAGGGCGAAGGCGGGCTGGTCTACCGGCAACGCGCGGTATTTTTTCCGCGCGGGCTCGCCGGTCGCCTGTACTGGCTCGCGGTGCTCCCCTTCCACGGCCTCATCTTCTCCGGCATGGCCGTGCGGATCGTCGCGATCGCCGAGGCCGAGAGCCGGGCCGAGTAGCCGACACCTCGCCTACGCTCGGGCGGCGAGCCAGCTCACCAACGCGTCCGGGGCGAGGGGACGACTGAAATGGTACCCCTGCGCGTGATCCGCTCCGAGCTCCCGCATGATCGCCACTTGCTCCGCGGTCTCGGTGCCCTCGGCGATCGTCTGCAGCCCGAAATTGTGCGCGAGCGCAGTGATCGTCGCTACCAGTCTGCGTTCCTTCTCGTTCGACTCGAGGTGATCCACAAAGGAACGATCGATCTTCAGATAATCAACCGGAAAATCCTTCAGGTAACGCAGCGAACTGTACCCCGTGCCGAAGTCGTCAATCGCGATGCGCACGCCGATGGCTTTGAAACGGTGCAACTGCGCCACGACCACATCTGAGTTCGATGAGATCGACTCGGTGATTTCGAGTACAAGTCGCGACGGATCCATCCCCGACACACGAATGACGTTCTGGAGCTGCCCAGCGAATTCATCGTCGTAGAACTGATGAATCGAGATGTTAACTGACACGGGAAGATTCCCCAGCCCTGCGTGGTTCCATTCGACCGCTTGCCTGCAGGCGGCCTCGATCACCCACATCCCGATCTCGTGAATCAGCCCGCTCTCCTCCGCGACCGGAATGAATTGGTCCGGAGGCACCTGCCCGTGCTGAGGGTGCAGCCAGCGCAGTAAAGCCTCCAGCCCGTGCACCTCGCCCGTCGCGAGGTCAATCTGCGGCTGGAACGCAAGCGTGAGTTCGTCGTTCGCGATCGCTGACCTGAGTGCAATTTCAAGCTGAAACTGTCGAGCATCGTCCTTGCTCTTGACGTCTCGGTAGAACGCCACCCGGTTGCGTCCGTTGCGCCGAGCCGCGAACATCGCAGTGTCAGCTTTCCTGAGCAGGGTGTCGGGGTCGATGCCGTCATCCGGGAATGTGCTGATGCCAATACGGGAGGTGATCGAGAGCTCAATCTCACCGAGCACCACTGGATCGCGCAGACGTGCCTCGAGAGACCGAGCAAAGCTCAGGCATTCGTCGTCGGTATCGCAGTAGTAGGTGACGATGAAGTCATCCCCGCTATTCCGAAAGAAATCGGCGCGCGAGGGTAGGAAGTCGCGCAACCGGTGCGCAATGATCTTGAGGAGCCGGTCTCCGGCTTCACGCCCCCAGGTTTCGTTCACGGCCTTCAGCCGGTCGAGATCAAGCGCGAGCACCGCAAATTTTCGACGCTCTCCCACCTGGCGAGAGAGATTGGTATCAAGCGAGTTTCGGTTGGGCAGCCCGGTGAGTGGGTCAAAGTAGGCCAACTGGTTCAGCTTCCGCTCCAGCTGCTTCTGCTTCGTGATGTCTTTCCCGATGCAGTGGATCCCGGTGATTTCTCCCTCATAATGGATCGGAATCACCGTCACATGCAGGTCGATCACTTCTCGACGGCGGTTATAGACGGCAGTTTGATACTGCACCGGGGTGCCCTCAAGCACCCGGAAAAATTCCCGCTCAGAGTGCGCGCGCCTCTCGGGCACGATCATCTGCAGAAATGGCGTGCCAACGAGCTCCTTCGCAGGGATACCGAGCAACTGCTCAGTCGCCCGATTCATCTGGAGGAATTTACCCTCAAGGCCGAACGTCACGACCACGTCAACGTTGTTCTCGAACAACGAACGGTATCTCTGTTCGCTTTCCTGCAGTTGGCGCGTAACTTCTTGACTCTCGGGTGTTTCTTCGGGGAATCCGTCGGACTCAACGGCTCGGCCCGCTTCTTGCTCCGACCGGGCGCGTGATTCTGGCAACATCGACTCGGCTACCCCCTTCGAAGTTGACTCCGTCGCGCTTCGCTGCACGAGTCAACGCTCCCCCAAATCTGACTCTCAGTCTATGGGTTGACGATGCTCCCGCTACCCGGCTCGCTCTTTCTGCTCCGCCGCTCTCGCCGCGGCGAGTTCGCGTGCAGCCGCCGATACCGCCTCCTCCGCGCGCAGGCGGCGGTGCTGTGCAAGGGTCGCAGCGCCGTACTTTTCTCGAATGCGATCCTCCGCTTCGGCAGTGAGGGTGATAATGAGGCTCGCGGCAATGAGGATCACCTGGGCCGAGAGATTGATCCACAGGAGCAGCGCGATCAGCGTGGCGAATGAGGCGAGCAGCGGGTTCGAGGCGGCCCCGCGAACAAAGAGCCCTGAGAACTCCTGCAACACGAACAGTCCAATACCGCCTGCCAGCGATCCCGTCCACAGAGCCCGCGAGGGCGCGCGGATGCCCGACAGGAGACGGAAAGCAATCGCAAGAGCAAGAGTGTTAATCACAAGAGCAAGGAAGATACCGACGATGCGCGATGCCGCCACGAAAGCGGTCGATGCCTCGTTGGCTCCTGTCCATTCGGAGACCAGCGAAATACCGCTGGAGGTGAGCAAACTCGCGACTGCGGCCGCGAGCAGGAGACCACCAAACGCCACCCCCACAAGGAGGTTGCGCAGCAGCGCCCAGAGAATGAAGGTGTCATCGGTCAGCACGTCGCCCAGCATGCGGAAGGCATTGCGCATGCTCCCGATTGCGCTCAGCGCGGCACCAACCAGGCCGACGAGCGAAAACACCCCGACAATGGTGAATCCCACGGGCACACGGGCATCATCGGGGTCGACGAGATCAGTCAGCCCGGGCACGAAAGAATCAAGCGCGTCGGTGACTGCGCGCAGAGCGTCGGGGTTTCCGCCGATCCAGATTGTCGCCACGGAGAAGAACAGAAGGATGGCCGCAAAAACGCTGAAGAGCGCGCGATAGGTGATGCTGTCGGCAAGCATCGACCCTTTGTGCGAGGAGTATCGCAAGAAGGCGCGAACGAGGCTGAACTGGAGGGCGAGCGCCGTGAGTTTCTGTATTGGCCCTCGCGAGCCTGGCCCGGCTTGGGGTGTCTTCTTCGAAACAGCCATGAGTCCAGCGTATTGGGTCAGTGGTATCGCAGCAGAAGAGCCAGTAGCGACTCTCCGGTCAGCGACCCCCGGCGCTCCCCGGCGGCGTGATCTCGCCCCTCCAGGAGCCGGTGGCAAAACCGTTCGAGTGAAGCAGCTGCTTGAAGCGCTTCAGATCTGCAGCGGTCTGGGCCCGATCGACACCGAGGATCGCACCCGCGTTCTCGACGAACCCCTCCGGATCCCAGTCCAACTGCAGGCGAACGCGGGTCTGCTCGTCGTTCAAACGGTGAAAGGTGACGACCCCGGCGTGCTGCGGGCCGCTCGTGCTTTTCCACGCAATGCGCTCGTCGGGGAGTTGCTCGGTAATTTCGGCATCGAACTCACGCTCGACCCCACCAATCTTGACCTTCCACCGGGTGGTGGTGTCGGTGAGTTGATCCACATGCTCAACCGCGCTCATGAAAGCGGGAAAGTCCGTGAACTGTGTCCACTGGTTGTAAACGGTGTGTACAGGTGCATCGATATCGATATCGCTGCTCACAGTATGCATCTTCGATCTCCTTGGTACTCGAGTGGTGGTAAGCGGTCTGCGGGCGGCCCCCGCCAGGCGTGCCTCCGAGCGTAGGCGGGTTACCGCCATCCGTCTGCGGGGTTGACTTCCCAGCGAAAATCCGACGCTGCCGGGGCCAAGTGGGTGGGTCTCTCCTCGACTCCGACTCCCGTTATCCAATTGCGCGTAGACCGGTTTCGATCCACTTCATAGACTGCATCTATGCAACCCTCAGCCTCCCGTACTGCGGCCCAGCACACCCTGGTCACCATCCTGCTCAGCGCCGTCGTGGGGTGGGGGTTGTTCGTACTGGCGATCTACACCGACATCGTGGTGGAGTCGGGGCTCACGCCCGAGCAGCTCTACGGCGTTGACCGGGTTGACATCGTGCGGCCATCAAAATATCTGATCTTCGCGGCGATCGCGCTGGTCGCACTCACCGCCGTGTGGGCCAAGAACCGTATGCGGGCGCAGCTCGCCTCGGCCTCCCCCACATCTCGGCTCACTCCCGCTGTCGAGGCGTTTGCCGGCAGTGTGGTGATCATCACCCTGGTGCTCTCGGCCATCATGGCGCTCAGCGTCTTTATGTCGAGCTTCTTCGACAGTTCCTCGGGCGTGGATGTTGTCACCCGTATCCTCGACACGTATCTGCCGATCGTGCTTTTCACAGCGCTCGCGGTGACGGTGCTGCTCGCCGGGTTCGTCTTTACTCGGCACCTCCCCCGGGTTCTGTTGGTGGATCAGCCCGCTGGCCCTGGGGATGCGGGCCTTGCCGATCCTGCGTCCGTGCACGCTGCTGACTCGGTCGGTCACGCCGGTGCCGCAGACCCCGCTACTGCGGTGGAGGCCGCCCCGGATCCCGCTGCTCAGCGCGCGACGGCGCTCGCGTTCACCGTGCCGATCATCGCGGTGGCCGCGGCGCTCATTTTCGGGCTGATCGTCTACGACCTGACACAGAATGCCTTGCCGGTGTGGATCTGGGTCATTGTACAGGCGGGCGTGGGCGCGGGCATCGTCTCGGGCACCGTCTACGCGGCGAAGGCGCTCGATGCCCGGCGCCTCCACATTTCGCGGCCCGCGGGCGCGAGCGTCGGGGCAAAGAACCTGAACCTCGTGCTGTCGATTATCTTCGCGGCCGCCGTCGGCCTCATGTCGCTCGGTTACGGTGCCTCGGCCGCCGAGCAACTCCGCGTAAACACGTTCCTGTCGATCAGCGCATACTCGAACGCGCCGCTGAAGGAAAACGGGGAGTTTGATCTGACCGAGGGCGATGAGTTCACCGTCATGATCAACGGCTACGACCTGCAGCGAAACTCAGACGTGACCGTGACGGTGGAGCCGGGATCCACGGTGATCCTGGAGACCGAGGTCGACTGGGAGGGCTACCTCGGAGGAGAGGCTTCGCTCCCTCTCGAGCTCGAATCCGGTGAGTACACCCTGATGCTGAACGCACAGGGCGCCGACGACACCGAGCTCGAAGTGACGCTCGCGGTGTCCATCGACGACGGAGTGATTTCGCTGCCGAACGGAATGGAGGCGAGCACCTCCGACCAGGCACAGCAGATCATCGCCCCCACCCTCGGATGGGTGGGACGGGATCTGCTGCCCGCACTCCTCATGATTCTGCTCGCGACGTTCACCCTGTTCGTGACGCTGAACGCGCGCAACCGCGATGCGTTCGTGTCAGAGCCCGAGAATGCCGTCGCCGACACGGAGCACTAGGTTTCAGCCACATCGCTGCCGTCACTGGCCTGATTACCAGCAGGCGCGTCTGCAGGCGCGTCGCTCGACCCTTCGTCGGCCTGCTCCTTTTCTGCGGTCGTGCCTGAGCGCCCTGAGCGCCCCTCGGCGAGATAGGCCAGCCGGTGCAGGGTTTCCCCATTTCGCCAGATGAACGCGGCATCCTCGATGACGCTGGGCACCAGGGTTGCCGGGCCACTCACCGCATGCTCGGTGATGGTGACCACGCACTCTGACCCGACCGGGGTTACCGTGATCGTTACCCTCGCCTTGCCGATCGGCCGTCCACGCGCGAGCAGCACCATGCGATGCGGCGGATCCCACACCTCGCAGCTGGTCGTGTCGTTCAGAAGCGCGGGCCACACGCCAACCGAGTGCTGAATCTTCGACCCGGGCGCGGGCCAGTGCTCATCTACATCGCGCATTCGGGATGCCCCGACGACCCATGACGGGTAGAGCCAGCCGTCGCTGAGTACCTCAAATACCGCATCAGGGCTGCAGTGAAACCTTCGTTGATTCCTGGCCATATTCTTCTCCCGTCGGTGCGGTGCCGTGTGGCTTCGCGGTGCCGTGTGGCTTCGCGGGGCCCTGTCGCTTCTCTAGGTCAGTGATACCAGTGTTGCCTGCCGTCACCCGTGAGCGCGAGGGCTTGACATCAAAAGCTGATCTCGGTTTTGCGCGGGCAGCGGCCCGCTCCGTTAGGGTCGTGTCATGGCTTCCCTGAAACCGGCCGCGGTGATCGGCTCCGGGCCCAACGGGCTTGCGGCTGCGGTGACCCTCGCACGTGCGGGAGTGCCGGTGACGGTCTTCGAGGCAGCCGAAACCATCGGCGGCGGCACCCGCACGGCCGAGGTGGTGCGACCGGACGTGCTGCACGATGTGTGTGCCGCGATCCACCCGATGGCACTCGCGACCGAGTTCTTTCGACAGTTCGAGCTCACCCGTCGCATGGAGTTCGTCGTGCCCGAGGTGTCGTACGCGAACCCGCTCGATACCCCGGGCGGTCGACACCGCGCGGCTCTCGCCTACCGCGACCTCGACCGCACCGCGGAAGAGCTCGGCCGCGACGGCAAAGCCTACGCCCGGTTCTATCGGCCGCTCGTCAGGCGGCTCGAGGGCATTACCGACTTCACCCTCGGGCCCACCATGCTGGCCCTCCCCCGCGACGTGCTCGCCGCGGCCACGGTGGGGCTGCGCACGCTCGAGCAGGGCACCGCACTCTGGAACGCAAGATTTCGCGAGGAGGCGGCACCGGCCCTCATCTCCGGGGTCGCCGCGCACAGCGTCGGTCGCATGCCAAACCTCGCGAGTGCCGCGGTGGGTGTGGTGCTTGGCGCGCTCGGGCACGCCGGCGGCTGGCCCGTGCCGGTGGGCGGAAGCCGCGCGATCACCGACGCCCTCGCCGCAGACCTGTTGGCCCACGGTGGCGTGATCCACACCCAGCACGAGATCACCGACGTGCGCGAGCTCTCGGGATATGGGGTGAAGCTGTTCGACACCTCAGCGCGCGGCCTCGCCCGCATCGCCGGGCCCGCGCTGCCCGCGAAGTACCGCCGCGCCCTGCATCACTTTGCCTATGGCGACGGCGCAACGAAGGTCGACTTCGTGCTTGACGGGCCCGTGCCGTGGGCCGACCCGCGGGTGGCGGGGGCTCCGACGGTGCACCTCGGTGGATCCCGCGCCGAGGGCGCGGCTGCAGAACGCCTGGTGAGCCGCGGGCAACACCCAGCGCACCCCTACGTGCTGCTCGTGCAGCCGACCGACTTCGACCCGGGCCGAAACCCCGCGGGGCTGAACGCCGTCTGGACCTACACGCACGTGCCGAGCGGCTCAGACGTTGACATGCGGGAACGAGTGACCGCGCAGATCGAACGCTTCGCTCCGGGCTTTCACGACCGCGTGGTCGGCGTGCATCAGACGACTGCCGTTGGCCTCGAAAGCTACAACGCGAACTATCACGGCGGGGATTTCAGCGCCGGTGCAATCACGCTGCGGCAGCTGTTCGCCCGCCCCAAGCTCTCAGTGGATCCGCACCGCACCCCGGCACCCGGCATCTACCTGGCGTCGTCGTCGGCCTCCCCCGGCCCCGGTGTGCACGGGCTGCCGGGCTGGTACGCGGCGCGTTCGGCGCTGCGCCACGACTATCATTTGCCCGAGCCCGACCTCGGGGTGTGAACGTGTTCGCCCGCCCCAGCGCGCAGTGAACCGGGGCGGGCGAAGGTGCGCTCTCGCGAGTTAGTGACCGCGGTCGATCCACTCCTGCAGGTGGGGCTTCTCTGCGCCGATGGTCGTGGTGTCGCCGTGCCCGGTGTACACCACGGTGTCTTCGGGCAGGGTGAGCAGGCGATCGCGAATCGAGTCGATGATCGTCGGGAAGTCGCTGTACGAGCGCCCCGTTGCCCCCGGCCCACCCTGAAACAGGGTGTCGCCGGTGAAGACAGCACCCAGGGTGCTGGCCACGAAGCTGGTGGATCCGGGCGAGTGACCGGGGGTGTGTACCGCGACCAGCTCGATGCCGGCGACGGTGTACGTATCGCTCTCTGCGATTTCCCCATCGGGCGCGGTGTCGTGCACGGCGTCCCACAGCATCCGGTCGGAGGAATTCAGCAGCACCGGTGCACGCAGCAGCTGCCCGGTTTCGACCGCGGCCCGAATGTGGTCGTCGTGTCCGTGCGTCAGGAGGATCGCGCGCACGGTGCGACGGCCCACCGCGGTGGCGATGTCGTCGGGATCGTGCGCGGGGTCGATCACGATGACCTCGTCGTCGTTGCCCACGATCCACACGTTGTTGTCGACGTCCCAGGTGCCGCCGTCGAGCGAAAAGGTGCCGCTCGTGACCAGGCGTTCGATGCGCGCGCTCACAGCTCTACCACCGATCGCAGCACGGTGCCCGCGGCCATCTTGTCGAACGCGGCCTGCACATCGCCGAGCCCGATGCGCTCGGTCACGAAGCCGTCGAGATCGAGCCGACCCAGCTTGTACTGGTCGATGAGCATCGCAAAGTCGCGGCTGGGCAGGCAGTCGCCGTACCAGGAGGACTTCAGCGATCCACCGCGGCCAAACACGTCGAGCAGGGGCAACTCGAGGCGCATTTCGGGGGTGGGCACGCCGACGAGCACTACGCGCCCGGCGAGGTCGCGCGCGTAGAAGGCCTGCGTGTAGGTTTCAGGGCGACCAACGGCATCGATCACGACATCCGCACCGAAGCCACCGGTGAGGGCGCGAATCGCCTCAACTGCGTCTTCCGCGCGCGAGTTGACCGTGTGCGTGGCACCGAAGCGCTTCGCCTGCTCGAGCTTCGCGTCGTCGATGTCGACGGCGATGATGGTGGTGGCTCCGGCGAGCTGCGCGCCGGCGACCGCAGCGGTGCCGACTCCGCCGCAGCCGATCACGGCGACGGATTCGCCGCGCTGCACCTCACCTGTGTTGATCGCCGCACCAATACCGGCCATCACGCCGCACCCGAGCAGGCCAACCGCGGCCGCGTCGGACTCCTCGTCGATCTTGGTGCACTGCCCGGCAGCGACCAGTGTCTTCTCGATGAATGCGCCGATGCCGAGCGCCGCCGAAAGCTCGGTGCCGTCTTCAAGCGTCATCTTCTGGGTCGCGTTGTGCGTCGCGAAGCAGTACTGCGGCTGCCCCTTCGCGCAGGCGCGGCACTGCCCGCAGACGGCGCGCCAGTTCAGGATCACGCGATCCCCCACCGCGACCTCGCTCACGCCCTCGCCCACCGCGGCGACCCGACCGGTGGCCTCGTGGCCGAGCAGGAAGGGGAAGTCGTCGCTGATGCCACCCTGCACGTAATGCAGATCGGTGTGGCAGACACCGCTCGTGATGATGTCGACGACGGCCTCGCCCGGGCCCGGATCGGGCACGATCACGGTCTCGATGGTCGGTGCTGCGTTCTTTGCCCGCGCCACGACGCCCTGCACTCGATATGCCATGCGGTTCTCCCTCGACGGTGAAATATGTCGGGCCGTTGTGGCCCCCGACCAGGCTAACGCGTCTGGCCGGTGTCTCTCGCGATGTGAGACAGTGTCTGCATCCACCCGCGAAGCGAAGGAGTGACAGCATGGTCGAGTTAGTACTCGTGCGACACGCCAAATCAGACTGGGGTGACCCGGGTCTGCCCGACCACGAGCGGCCCCTGAACGCGCGGGGCGCGGCGAACGCTCCGGTGATGGCGCGGCGACTGACTGATACCGGCATCACAGTGGATCGCATCGTGTCGAGCACGGCGGTGCGTGCCCGCACCACCGCGGCGGCGTTTGGCGCGGCGCTCGGGTGCGAGGTCGAGCTCGAGCCGCACCTCTACGATTCCTCGGCAAACACGCTGCTCGAGGCGGCCGTCGCGGCGGGAACCGAAGCCCGTGCGCACACGATCATGCTCGTCGCCCACAACCCGGGCATCACCGACCTTGCGAGTCGCCTGTCCGCAGGTGGCATCGAGCACATGCCGACCTGCGCGGTGGCCCGCTTCGTGTGGGCCACCGACGACTGGCGCGAGGCAGTCACGCGCAGCCCCGATTCGTGGAGCCTCGACACGGTGCGCTGATCCACACCCTAGACATCAAAGCGATGCGCACTCACGATCTGGTGAGCGATTCCGACGCGACTACCCTAGAAGCGTGATCGACGAGACCGCGGAGAGCAGCACCCCGAACCCCGAGACCTTGCTCGGCGTGATGCTCGAGGATGCTGGCCGCCTCATGAATCAGGCATCCGGTGGCGCCTCGGCGTGCAGTTTCACCAAAGCGGGCATCTCGGTACCGTCGCTGAAGTACGCCGAGGGCCGGTGGGCGGCGCTCAGGGAACTGAGATCTCAGGGGGCGGATCGCGAGGCCGCCGAACGACTGGGCGCACAGTGGCGCGAGCAGCTCGCGGCGCTGGAAGCGCGCGAGGCCAGCCGAGACTGGCTCGCCTACCGCAGCGGCGGGGTTGACGCACTCGCCGAATTCGCGGAGCGCGCCGAGCCTTACTGACTACGCGAGCGGATCGACCCTCGCGGCCCCTAGATCAGCACATTGACATCGGGCAGGATCATGCCGCAGCCTCGTCGTCGAGGACTGAATTTGGTGCGTCCTCATCTTCAAGGTCGACAAGCAGGGAGTTTCGGCCCGCCTCTCCGTAGGTGGGCATGGGTCGATGCGCTGGCGGCGGCCCCTCACTCAGCAGCAGCCGAATGGCCACCTCTATCACGCTGCTTTGCGTCCGACCCTCATCGGCCGCACGCCGCTTCACTGCTTCCAACAGCGCATCGGGGAGATTCAGGGTGGTCTTCATACGTACTAAAATCCGCCCGGATATGAGCGTGTAGCTAGAAGATGAAATCCGCGCGATCAGAGATCCGCGCGCACGCCGAAGCTGCTCACCTAACCGTTCTTCCCAGAGGTCGGTGCCACCAGTCGATGTGGCCACTTTTGCGTCCATATGGAACAGAACACGCCATAACGGACATAAAAACGACTGCAAGTCCCCACCGGGAGGAGCAGAGTGGAACGCGCTATGCCTCGGGCGTGAAGCTCAGCGACAGCGAGTTCATGCAGTAGCGATCGCCGGTGGGCGTGCCGAAGCCATCGGGGAAGACGTGGCCCAGGTGGCCGCCGCAGCGGGCGCAGCGAACCTCGGTGCGCACCATGCCGAGCGAGTTGTCTTCCAGTAGTTCAACCGCGTCAGGCCGCACCGACTCGTAGAAGCTCGGCCAGCCGCAGTGCGAGTCAAACTTCGTGCCGCTGACGAAGAGTTCGTTGCCGCATCCGGCGCACGCATAGACGCCCGCGCGTTCCTCGTCGAGCAGCTCCCCCGTCCAGGCACGCTCCGTTCCGGCGCCGCGCAGGATCGCGTACTGCTCGTCGCCGAGCTCGGCGCGCCACTCTTCTTCGGTCTTTTCGACTTCATATGCCATACGTCCGATTCTAGGCGTTGTGCCTTGCGATGGGCTGGGTTTGTCACGCTGAATGACGCCTCGTGACGGCCCGAGCGCACCCGATCGACGCGCTGGAATAGGCTGAACCCATGACGGATCCGCGCTCACAATCGACGTATCAGGTGCGACTCGGATGGGGGGCGGATGCGCTCACCCGCCTTGCCGAGTCAGGCATCGTCGTGGTCATCGATGTGCTCGGCCCTGATGACGGGCTCGCCGCCGAACTCGCCGCGCAGGCCGCCGCGCTCCCGCACGAGCCAGCGGTCTTTCTTGGGTCGCTGCGCAACGCGACCGCGACCGCGAAGGCCATCGTCGACGAGCAGGTGGCGCGCGGCGGTCGCACCTCAATCAACCTGGTGCTCGCGGGCGACAACGGCGGCTTCTCGGTCGAAGATTTCCTCGCGGCGGGCGCGATCGGCGACGCGATTTCGGCGCTCGGCATCGATCACTCGGCACCAGACGTCGCGGTGGCCACCGAGGGATTCCGCCCGCTCACGCGGGCGCTCAAGCACCTGATATCGGCGAGCGCCGCGGGCATCGAACTCGCTCGGGCCGGTCGCGGTGACGAGGTCAAGTCGGCCGCGCAGCTCGATGCCGACACCGAGGCCACCCGCCTCGGTCGGTAGCGTGGTGGGCCCGGCCCCGGGCGTCCCGGGCCGGGCCCACCACGTCAGCCACTACCGCGCGACGACCTGACGCTTTGAGGAAATCACACCGGTGTCGAAACCGGCCAGGTGCAGTCCGCCGTGGAATCGTGCGTGCTCGACCTTCACGCAGCGATCCATGACCACCTCAAGCCCGGCAGCCTCGGCGATGGCCGCGGCCTCCTCGTTCCACGAGCCCAGCTGCAGCCACAGCGTCTTCGCGCCAACTTCGACGGCCTCGCGGGCGACACCCGGCAGATCCTCGTTTCGGCGAAAGACATCGACGATGTCGGGCACGACGGGCAGATCCGCCAACGACGCGTAGGCCTTATGGCCCAGGATCTCGGTGGCACGCGGGTTCACGAAGTAGACATCGTACGGCGCACTGGACAGCAGGTAGGTGGCGACGAAGTAGCTCGCGCGCGCCGGGTTATCAGATGCCCCGACAATCGCGATCGACTTCGCGCGCCGGAGAATGCCGAGGCGGGCCGCCGCGCTCGGGCTCTGCCAGGTGCGCTCCGCCTGCCCCTGGGGGGACGCGGGTGCCGCGGGTGTCGGCAGCGCGCAGGCATCGCCCTGGGCCGCCGAGGTGGGGATGGATGCGTCGCTCATCGCTGTACTCCTGTCGCGAGGGTGAGGGCCTGATCCAAATCCCACACGATGTCTTCCGGATCTTCGATGCCCACCGAGATCCTAATCAGGTCGGCGGGAACCCCCGCGGCGTCGAGCTGCTCGGGGGTGAGCTGCTGATGCGTCGTCGATCCCGGGTGGATCACGAGGGTGCGCGCGTCGCCGATGTTGGCCAGATGGCTCGCCAACTGCAGCGATTCGATGAGCTTCTCGCCGGTGGCGCGGGCCGCCTGCAGGCGCTCAGCCTCTGAGGCAAATTCACCCGAGGGGCGTACGCCGAACGCGAAGACCGAGCCAGGACCAAGCGGGAAGTATTTTTGCGCGCGCTCCTGGTGCGGGTGCCCGTCGAGACCTGCCCAGGTGACAAACGAGACGCGCGGGTCACTCGCCAGCCACTCGGCCACGATGCGCGCATTCGCGACGTGCGCATCGATCCGCTGCGGGAGCGTCTCGACCCCCATGAGCAGGTTGAACGCCGACTGCGGGCTGAGCGAGGGCCCGATGTCGCGCAACTGCTCGCTGCGGAGCTTGGTGAGAAAGCCGTACTCGCCGAAGTTCGCCCACCAGCTAATGCCGCCGTACGACTCGACGGGCTCGGTCATCGCCGGGAATTTACCGTTGCCCCAGTCGAAGGTGCCGGCTTCCACAACCACGCCGCCCAGCGTCGTGCCGTGGCCGCCCATGAACTTCGTCACCGAGTGGATCACGATATCGGCACCGTGCTCGATCGGACGCACCAGGTACGGGGTGGCGAGCGTCGAGTCGACGACGAGCGGAATGCCCGCCTCGTGCGCGACCTTCGACAGCCCCTCGAGGTCGGCGATCTCGCCGCCCGGGTTGCCAATCACCTCGACGTAGAGCACCTTGGTGTTGGCCCGAATCGCCTTCCGAAACTCTTCGGGATCGGAACTTGCCACAAAGGTGGTGTCGACGCCGAAACGGCGCAGCGTCACGTCGAGCTGCGTCACCGTGCCACCGTACAGCTGCGCCGAGGCGACAACGTGATCGCCGTGGCCGACGAGCGCGGCGAAGGTGATGAACTCGGCCGACATGCCGCTCGCCGTGGCCACCGCCCCGATGCCCCCCTCGAGTGACGCGATGCGTTCTTCGAGCGCGGCGACGGTGGGGTTTCCGATCCGCGAATAGATGTTGCCGTACTTTTGCAGCGCGAAGAGGTTGGCGGCGTCTTTCGCGCTGTCAAAGACGAACGAGGTCGTCTGGTAGATCGGCACGGCGCGCGCGCCGGTGGTCGCGTCGGGTGTTCCCCCCGCGTGGAGGGCTCGGGTACGGAACCCGAACTCGTGCTCGCTCATGTGGTCTCCTTCTCGCGGACCTGGCGCACGGCTTCGCGCACGCCTTCGACGGCCCAGGGGTTTTGCAGGCTGGTGGTATCGCCGAGCGTATCTCCTTGCCACAGCTGCGCAAGCAGCCGGCGCAGGATCTTGCCCGATCTGGTCTTGGGAAGCTCAGGCACGCGCACGATGATCTTGGGCTTGGCGATCGCCCCGATGTCACGCGTGACCTGGGCGCGCAGTTCGTCGAAGCCGACCGGCTCCGCGGCCCCGTCGACGACGAAGGCCGCGACGGCCTGGCCGGTGATCGCATCGAATACGCCGGTCACGCCGGCCTCCCCGACGGCCGGGTGCGCGACAAGCGACGACTCGATCTCGATCGTGGAGAGGCGGTGCCCCGAGACGTTCACCACATCGTCGAGACGGCCGAGGATCCAGATATATCCATCTGCGTCGACCGTCGCGCCGTCACCCGCAATGTAGTACGCGCCGTGTTCGCCGTGCCCCGCGAAGGGAGCCCAGTACGAATCACGGTAGCGTTCCGGGTTGCCCCAGACCGTGCGGGCCATGCCCGGCCAGGGCCGGCGGGCGACCAGCGTGCCTGACCTGCCGGGGGCGACCGGAGTGCCGTGCTCGTCGACGACCGCCACATCAATCCCGGGAAGCGAGACGGTCGCGGAGCCGGGCTTCAGCGTGGTCACGCCCGGGAGCGGAGCGATCATCGCCGCGCCGGTCTCCGACTGCCACCAGGTGTCGACCACGGGGGTCTCGTCGCGCCCGAAGTTGCGGCGAAACCACACCCACGCCTCGGGGTTGATCGCCTCACCGACGGTGCCGAGGAGGCGAATCGACGAGAGATCGTGGCCGGCGGGCAGGTCGTCGCCAAACCAGGTCATGAAGGAACGGATCAGCGTGGGGGCCGTGTAGTAGACGGTCACCCCGTAACGCTCGATGATGTCGAGGTGCCGCGTGCGGTCCGGAGTATCCGGGGTGCCCTCAAAGATCACCTGCGTCAAGCCGTTCGAGAGGGGACCATAAATCTCGTAGGTGTGGGCCGTGACCCACGCGAGATCGGCGGTGCACCAGTGCACATCGTCGGGCTTCGCGTCGAAGTGTGCCCAGTGTGCCCAGCTCGCGTGAGTGAGGTACCCGCCCGACGTGTGCACGAGGCCCTTGGGCTTCCCCGTCGTGCCTGAGGTGTAGATGATGAAGAGGGGATGCTCGGAATCAAAAGCTTGTGGATCGTGCGCGTCGGGCTGGGTGTCGATCGCGTCGTGCCACCAGACGTCCCGTCCTTCGGTCCACGGCACGTCTTGACCGGTGCGGCGCACGACGAGCACGTGCTCGAGGTCTGGGAGGCCGTCTGCTGCGACATCGGCCGCAGACTTCACCTCCACCTGTGTCCCGCGGCGGTTCTGCCCATCGGTCGTGACGAGGAGTTTGGCGCGGGTGTCTTCGAGCCGAAAGCGCACCGCCTCGGCCGAGAACCCGCCAAAGACGAGCGAGTGCACCGCGCCGATTCGCGCGCACGCCAGGGCGATCACGACGGTCTCGACGAGCACCGGGAGATACACAACGACGCGGTCGCCGGGCACGATGCCGAGTGCCGTGAGCCCGTTCGCGGCGCGCGCGACGCGGCGCTGCAGCTCGGCGTATGACACGGCGAACCGGTCGCCGGGTTCTCCCTCGAAGAAGAGGGCCACCTTGTCGCCGCGCCCCGCGTCGACGTGCCGGTCGACGCAGTTGACGGCAACGTTCAGCGTGCCGCCGGCAAACCAGGTTGCCTCGGGAACGCTAAGCTCGCCCTCGCCCTGCACGGGCGGCGCCCAGGTGTGCGCGGTGTGCCAGGGTTCGACCCAGTCGAGGCGGGCGGCGGCGCGTTCCCAGAACGCAACAGGGTCAGCGTTCGCGGCCTCGTAGATCGACGCGTCGACGTTTGCCTGGGCGGCGAACTCGGCGGGCGGGGGAAACGAGCGGGTTTCCGCCAGGCGCACTTCGCTTGTCACATCCACCGTTTCAGCACCGCCTTTTCAAAGAGCACCAGGATCGCGTTGGTGATCGTGCCCAGGAGCGCCAGGAGCACGATAGCGAGCAGGATCCGATCGACGCGACCGGTCTGCTGCGAGTCGTTGAGCATCCAGCCCAGTCCCATCGAGGCACCGAGCAACTCGGCGGCGACGAGGAACAGCCACGCCTGGGCGAGCGCGAGACGCAGGCCCGAGACCACCGACGGCACGACGGCCGGTAATTGCACCGTGCGGAACAGCGACCACCCGCGCAGCCCAAACGTTCGACCCGCCTCGACGAGTTGCGGGTTCACGTGGCGCAGGGCGTCGGCGACGGTGGTGTACACCGGGAAAAACGCGCCGATCGCGATGAGGGTCACCTTCGATTCCTCGCCGACCTGCAACCACAGAATGAGCAACGGCACCCACGCGAGGGAGGGCACGGCACGGATCGCAACGAGCGTCGGGGCGAGCAGCACGGCACCCGCGCGCGACAGCCCGACGATCGCGGCGAAGGCGAGAGCGATGGCCGAACCGACCGCGAAACCGATGAAGACGCGCTGCACCGAGATCGCGATGTTGAGCCACAGCTCCCCACGCTGCACGAGTTCGGCACCAGCCTCGACGACTGACCAGGGCGCGGGGAGCCGGTAGGGCGGCACGATCCCCGTGGAGGTCACATACTGCCATGCCGCGATGATGATGAAGGGAACCGCGAAACCCCCTGCGATCCGCACCCACGTACGCGACCACAGGGGCGTGCGCAACAGCGCCGCCCCTGTGGTCGTGGTCACACCTTCGGTCATTCGGTTGCCTTGAGCGCGAACTGGTCGAAGACGATGGTGTCGATGGCTTCGTCAAGGGCTTCCTGGCCACCCTGAACATCGCCCGACTCGGCGATGATCGGCGCGATGGTCTTGAGCACCTTGATCTGCGCGTCACCGGGCACGCCCGATACGTCGAGGTTCGACCGCTCGGTGATCACGGTCTTTGCGACCTCGATATCGATTGACGCGGCATCGGCGAGCAGCTGAGCCGTCTCTTCTGGGTTCTCGAGTGCCCAGATCCGAGCTTCCTCGTAGGCATCGACAACAACCTGCGCGATGTCGGCGTGATCGGTGATGAATTCCTCGGTCGCGTTCAGAAACCCGTAGGTGTTGAAGTCAACGTTGCGGTAGATGAGCTTGGCACCCGACTCCACCTCGGCGGCGGCCATGATCGGGTCGAGACCCGCCCACGCCTGCACCGAACCGCCGTCGAGCAGCGACCGGCCGTCGGCATGCTGCACGTTCTGCACCTCAACGTCGTCGACGCTGAGTCCAGCTTCCTGGAGCGACTGAAGCAAGAAGAAGTACGGATCGGTGCCCTTGGTCGCGGCGACTGAGGTGCCGGCGAGCTGCGCAACATCGGTGATCTCGCTGTCGGCTCCGACCACGATGGCCGACCACTCGGGCTGCGAGTAGATGTCGATCACCTGAATGGGCGAACCGTTAGCGCGGGCGAAGAGGGCGGCGGATCCCGCGGTCGATCCCACATCGATCGAGCCTGAGCGCAGCAGCTCGTTGGCCTTATTACTGCCGGCTGACTGAATCCACTCGACCTCGACCGACTCACCGAGGGCTTCCTCGATGAGACCCTGGTCCTTGACGACCAGGCTGAGTGGGTTGTACGTTGCCCAGTCGATCGAGAGCGTGTTCGACGACCACTCGGAGCCCTCGACGGGTTCGGTGGTCGTGCTGCCCTCGCCCTGCACGCAGCCGGCCATGGTCAGCGCCATGACTCCTGCGACGACGGTCGCGCGGATAATTCGGCGGGTGAAGGTACTCATGGGTTCTCCTTTGTTGTGGTCTTGTGCACGCCCAGCCCGCCAAGCAGGCCGGTGCGGAGGTCGGTGAAGGCGCGCGCGCCGCGATCGCGCGGGCGGCTGCCGGGAACCGACACGAGGCGGGCGATCGAGCTATTCGTGGCCGGGGTGTCGACCTCTGCTTCGGGTAGTAGCTCCGAGGCTCGTGCGGATCCGAGCGCGCCGATACCCGAAGATGAGCCGAGCGCGACGACCTTCGCACGGGGACGCTCGGGCTGGGCATCCGTGACGAGCAGGTTGCGCAGCAGGAGCACGTGATCGGCGAGGTAGAGCGCTTCCTCCACGTCGTGCGTCACGAGCACGATGGTGGTGGGCTGCGCACGGTGGATGTCGAGCAGCAGGTCGTGCATCTTTAGCCGCGTGAGGGCGTCAAGCGCACCGAACGGCTCGTCGAGCAGCAACACGCGTGGGTTGCGCGCAAGCGCGCGTGCCAGCGAGGCGCGTTGCGCCATGCCGCCGGAAACTTCGCTGGGACGTTGGTCGGCGGCGTGGCTGAGCCCCACG
The DNA here is from genome assembly GCF_050971685.1 of Leucobacter fengyongliangi. Taxonomy (NCBI): domain Bacteria; kingdom Bacillati; phylum Actinomycetota; class Actinomycetes; order Micrococcales; family Microbacteriaceae; genus Leucobacter; species Leucobacter fengyongliangi. The sequence goes on from NZ_JBPCEU010000018.1 coordinate 35,417, forward strand.
AGTTCGAGCAGCTCGGCGACCCGCTGTTTGGCGTCGCGCCCCCGGGTGCCGCGCGGAAGCCCGATAGCGACGTTCTGCGCGATCGTGCGCCACGGCAGCAGGCGCGGTTCCTGAAACGCGATCGCGGTGGAGTCGTCGTGCGCACGCACCAACTCGTCGTCAAGCGTGATCGCCCCGGCCGTTGGCGAGTCGAGCCCGCCGATGAGACGCAGGAGGGTCGACTTGCCGCATCCCGACGGTCCGACCACCGCGATAATCTCACCCGCGGTTACGTCGAGGGTCAGGTCACGCAGCACGGTGCGCGCGCCTTCCTTGGTGGGGAAGGTGCGCTCAACCCCAGCGATGTGCACGCGGCCCGCGGGCGCGGTCGCGACGTTCTCTCGGTGTTCGGGCATGAGAACTAATCTGCCGGGCATTGCCCGCATCACAAAAACCACCCGTAACACAGCGAAGTATTTCGCCAGTGGATCCTGGCGAAGCGAATACGGGAGGCACCCCGTGGCGCCCGGTTATGCCAGCCTTACCTTGCTTGTGGCGGGGCCCCGACCGGAGCATTATGAGCATATGAGCAATGAGCAATCTGAGATCGAGGCCGCGATCCACCATCTGCACGAATCGCATGCCGACGACAAAGTGGGGCAACGGCTGAATTGGCTGCGCGCCGGGGTGCTCGGCGCCAACGACGGCATCGTGTCGGTGGCGGGTGTGGTGGTGGGTGTGGCCGCTGCTACCCCGGGCAACATCGTCGCGATCGCCACCGCGGGTATCGCAGCCCTGGTCGCGGGTGCGTTCTCGATGGCCGGTGGCGAGTACGTGTCGGTGAGCACTCAGCGCGACACCGAGAAGGCGATGATTACCCAAGAGATACGCGAACTCAAGGAACAGCCCGCCGCTGAACTCGCCGAACTCACCGGCATGTACCGGAAGCGGGGCCTGTCGGCGGGGCTCGCCCGGCAGGTCGCGGTCGAGCTCACCGCGCGTGATGCCCTCGCGGCTCACGCCGAGGTTGAGCTCGGGATCGACCCCGAAGAACTCACGAGCCCGTGGGTCGCCGCGCTGTCGTCGTTCGTGGCGTTCACCGTCGGTGCGCTCATTCCGCTCGCCATGATCCTGTTGCCCTTCGGCAATGCCGTTGTGCTCACCGCAGCTTCGGTGGTCATCGGGCTCTTCCTGACGGGCCTGATCAGCGCGAAACTCGGCAAAGCTCCCGTACTCCCCGCCATTTTGCGCAACGTCGTGATGGGTTCGGCCACGATGCTCGCGACGTACCTGATCGGCCTCGCCTTCGGTGTCGCCCTTGGCTAATGCCGCGCGGCTGACGGACCACCCCTGCCCGCTGCATCGCCAGGGAGATCAGTTGGGTGCGAGTTGCTGGGCGAACCAGGTCAGCAGAGGGATACCGAGCGCAAGGTTGATGGGGAAGGTGATACCGATGCTGGCCGTGAGCGAGAGCGCAAGGTTGGCATCGGGGAGGGCGATGCGCACCGCGGCGGGCGCGGCGATGTAGGACGCGCTGGCACAGAGGACTCCGAAGATGGCGGCTCCCCCGATACCCATGCCGATGAGCGATCCGGTCGCGACACCGAGCCCGCCCGCTGCGAGGGGGAAGAGCACGGCGAAGACGACGAGGCCCCACCCTCCGTCGCGAATGGTGCCGAGCCGGTGCCCAACTTCAAGCCCCAGGGCGAGGAGGAAGAGCACGAGCACCCCTCGAAAGCCGTCGGTAAAGACCGGGGCGATCGGTGCGTATCCCGTGGGCCCGGCGATCATGCCGATGGCGAGCCCGCCAACCAGGAGCAGGACGGACTTGCCCGTGAGTACCTCGTGGAAGGTCGCGCCCCATCCGACGGTCTTGGCGAGGTGGCGCCGAGCAAGGAGGATGCCAACCAGGATGCCGGGGATCTCAAGGACGGCGAGCAGAGTCGCCGCGTAGCCGGGAACAGCAATGGTGGCACTCTCCAGAAACACCAGCGCTGCGGTGAAGGTGACGAGCGAAGTGGAACCATAATGGGCGGCGATCGCACCCCTGTCTACTCGATTCAACTGGGTCATGAGCCGCAAGGCACCATAGGCGGCAGCAGGGATCACGATCCCCAGGGCGAGGGCCGCGGCGACGGGTCCAATGACCGAGGCGGCGGTCTCGCCGCGCAGCGCAACGCCACCCTTAAGTCCGATCGCCAGCAACAGATAGAGCGACAGCGCGCGCATCAAGGCATCAGGAACGCGAAGATCTGACTTTACGGTGGCCGCAAGCACACCGAGGGCGAATGCCAGCACGGGCGGAGAGAGCAGATTGGTGAGCGCAGAGTCGAGCATGATCCCCCATCAAAACATGAAGCAGACTTCCATCATCGAGAACAATACATGAAAGAAGCTTCACTCGTTCAACCGCCGCGACGCTGTGAGTGAGAGGATGAGGGGCATGGCAGAGTGGACATTTCTCACACATCACGCGCACGTGCTGTTGTCGGTTGCGGCGAACAACGACGCCAGCGTTCGCGATATCGCGGAGGAGGTCGGGATCTCCACCCGCTCAGCCGTGACGATCCTCAACGACCTTGAGCACGCGGGATACCTTGAACGCGAGAAGCGCGGCCGCCGCAACCATTACGTACTTCACCCAGATCGGCCGCTCCGGCATCCCGCCAATGCCGCGCACACCGTAGACGACCTGATCCGCGCCCTTCTCGACATTGGCTGAGCGTGCGCGTGCGCGACTCGGCCGCGCCGCTTGACATGAAGCACACTTCTCCTGTTAGATGTGTCGAGAAGGGGAGTAATCCTCGCTCCGCATCGTCAATACGGTCCCGTGGTGGGATCCGGCGCGAAGGGCCCGACGGCTGATGAGACCTTCACGATTCTCGTGGAGGTTGTTGTTATGTCTGTGCCACTTTGGGCTTGGTTTGCCGTACTGGGTGTGATTTTGGTGATGCTCGCCGTCGATCTGGTCGCACATCGCAAGGCGCATGTGATCGGGGTGCGCGAGGCCGCCGTCTGGTCCATCATCTGGGTCACTCTTGGTCTCGCATTCGGCATGCTCGTCTGGACTGTGTGGGGGGCGGAGTTCGGCCAGCAATACTTCGCCGGGTACCTGATCGAGAAGTCTCTCGCGGTAGACAATGTGTTCGTCTGGGCGATTATCTTCGCCGCGTTCGCCGTTCCCCGGGAGTATCAGCACCGGGTGCTCTTCCTCGGTGTCTTGGGCGCCCTCGTGTTTCGGGGCATCTTCATTGCCGCCGGGGCAGCACTGATTGAGAACTTCTCCTGGATCCTCTACGTGTTCGCTGCCTTCCTGATTTACACCGGGTGGAGGATGTTCCGCTCCCGCAACGAACACGCGCACCCAGAGAAGTCCCCGATCCTCAAGGTGTTTCGTCGGTTCGTCCCCATGACCGACGCGTACCACGGTCAAAAGTTCCTGGTGCGCAAGGCCGGGGTCGTGCTGGCCACGCCGCTCCTGGCGGTGCTGGTGCTCGTCGAGACCACCGACATCATCTTCGCGGTCGACTCAATCCCGGCCATCTTCGCCGTCACCAGCGAACCCTTCTTGGTCTTCACGGCGAACGCCTTTGCGATCCTCGGACTGCGTGCGATGTATTTCCTCCTCGCCGACCTCATGCACCGGTTCATCTACCTCAAGGTCGGACTCGCGTTCGTTCTGATCTGGCTCGGGATCAAGATGCTCCTGCTCGATGTCTTGTACATCCCCACCCCGATCAGCCTTGCCGTTGTCGCCATCATCATCACCGCGTCGGTCGCCGCAAGCCTCCGCGCAACGCGCGGGCAGAGTCGACACGATGTGGAGACCCCCGCAGCTGGCGCCTTTCGGGTTGCCACCGAGGCAGAACTCGAGGCGACTGAGCCGCTCCTCCGGCGCCGCACCAGGGCTTCTGGGAGGGGAGATTCAGCTCGCCCTGAAGCCGACGGAGCTACACGGAACAGCGAACTCCCGGCTTCGCGTTCATCTGGGCAATCTGCCGGGTCTGACTAGATCAGAACTCCTCGTAGGTCGCCGGATCCTGATTGGCCATGCGGCCATCGGGGCGGCCCAGCGCGGTGATCGCCGCAATCTCGGTCGGGTCGAGCACGAGGCTGGCGGCCGCAAGGTTCTCGACCTGCCGGGCTTGCGACGCCGCCTTCGGAATCGGGATCACGCCGCGGGCGACCGCCCAGGCGAGCACGACCTGGCCGGGGCCCACCCCGTGCGCGTCGGCGATCCGCCCGATCACCGGGTCGTTGAGCATCTCGTTGCCGCGCCCGAGCGGGCTCCACGCCTCCGTGATGATGCCGTGCTGCGCATGGTAGGCGACGGCCTCCTGCTGCGGAAAGTACGGGTGCACCTCGATCTGGTTCACCTCGGGCACCACCCCGGTCTCCTCGCGGAGGCGTTCGAGGTGTTCGGGCAGGAAGTTGCTGACCCCGATCGCGCGAACGAGCCCCTGCTCTTTGGCCGCGATGAGCGCGCGCCACGCGTCAACGTACAGCCCCTGCACGGGGTTCGGCCAGTGGATCAGATACAGATCGATGTGGTCGAGCCCGGTGCGGTACACGCTCTCCTCGATCGCGACCTTCGCGCGATGCGGCGCGTGATGGTGGCCGGGCAGCTTCGAGGTCACGATGATCTGCTCGCGCGGCACTCTGTCAAGTGTCGGGTTTGGTAGAGGGTTCTTTTATCGGGTTTCGAGTAGAACGGGTTGGGGATTCGCCGCCCAGTAAGCGGCTTCGTGCTCTGCCGGTGGGACGTGGCCGAGTTCGCCGTGGAGGCGGCGTTCGTTGTACCAGTCCACCCATTCGGCGGTCGCGATCTCGACGTCGTTGATTGATGTCCAGGGGCCGCGGTTGCGAATCAGTTCGGCTTTGTAGAGTGAGTTCAGCGCCTCGGCCATGGCATTGTCATACGAGTCGCCCTTGGAACCCACCGAGGCGACCGCGTCGCACTCGTCAAGGCGTTCAGCGTAGCGAATCGCACGATATTGCACGCCTCTGTCACTGTGATGGGTAAGACCAGTGAGGTCCTGGCCGGAGTGCTCGCGCCGCCAGATCCCCCTACTCAGCGCATCGAGTGCGAGATCAGTGTAGAGCCTGGTCGAGACCTGCCAACCGACGATCATGCGCGAGTACACATCGAGCACGAACGCGACGTACACCCACCCGGAGAACGTGCGCACATAGGTCAAATCCGCGACCCATAGCTCGTTCGGGTGTGATGCCACGAACTGCCGCTGCACCAAGTCCGTGGGTCGGTCGGTCTCGGGTGCAGGCTTCGTTGTCTTCGGGCCCTTCGCCCGCGCGATGCCCCGCAAACCGAGTTGCCGCATGAGCCGGCGCACGGTCGACTCTGCAACGCGCCGTCCCTCACGTCGGAGCTCCGCATGAATTTTCCGCACCCCGTATACGCCGTAGTTTGCCTCGTGGATCCGGACGATCGCGGCGCACAATTCCTCATCACGAACCGCTCGTGCGCAGAGCGGACGTGACTTCGCAGCGTAGTAGCTGGACGGGGCAATCTGCGCGGGAGTGTCTTCCAGTGCGCGGCAGATTGGCTCGACCCCGAACTCGGCGTGATGCGCGTCGATGTAGGCCACTTTCTCGGTCATCGTGACGGGCGGCCTGGCTCCGCCGCAAAGAAAGCCGAGGCGCTCTTGAGGATCTGGTTCGCGCGCTTCAACTCACGAACCTCACGTTCGAGCTCCGCGATCCGAGCAGCCTCGCTCGTGGTGATGGCAGGGCGTGTGCCGCCGTCGACCTCGGCCTGGCTCAGCCAGCCGCGCAGAGTGTCTGGGTTGATCCCGAGTTGCTTGGCGGTCCTCGTGGGCACCCCATAAGGGGAGTCAGAGTTCTGTTGCGCTTCGCGAACGAGGCGTACTGCGCGCTCGCGGAGCTCGGCGGGGTATTGCTTGGGCATGAGGGGTAGGTTTCCTTCCGGGAATCTCTACCCTCCATCAAACACGACACGATTCAC
>NZ_JBPCEU010000019.1:0-27470 GCF_050971685.1 Leucobacter fengyongliangi
CACCGGTGACTCACATAAGAATGCCCGCGTAATTCTCGAGCTTAGCTTGCCTGTTTCCTGCTCGCGCGGGCCGGCTTGACCCCGGCTGCCGCGTTTGGTGCTTTCGCGAGTTCGATCGCTTCGAGCGTGCGAGTCTTCTCGGCCGCGAGGTAGGTGAGGCGCTGCTGGATTCGGTCGATCTCGCGAGCGATGTGGGCCGGGTTCAAGCTGTCACGGTACCCGGTCAACTCGGCGGTCTTCTCGGCGCTGAGCACACCGGAACGCTGGAGCCGGTCGAATGGTGTCGCGAGCTCATCGTAGACACGTTTACGGCGCCCCCTTTGATCGGTCGCCCAACCGATGGGTTTCTTCGTGGGGGTGAGGAAATTATGGCGATCGTTCACCAGCGGCCATAACTCGTTCAATAGCTTCAGCAGAGGCGCGGTGTCGTACCTCCAGTAGAACGCGTACCGGCGCACGATCTGATTGTTTTTCGACTCGATCGTGGCCTGATCATTCTTCTTGTACGGCCGGGACCTCGTGAAGTAGATGTCAAGTTCTGCAGCCCAACCGATGACGTCGTAGTTGATGAACTCGGACCCGTTATCAAAATCCACCCCGGTCACCTCGAACGGCACTTCGCTGATGAATCGGTCGAGGGCGTCACGAATGTGCAGGTGTGCGTTGTTCCGGATCGAGCGCGTGTACGTCCAACCGGTGTGCATGTCGGTGAGATCAACACTGCGACAGAACTCACCCTTCAAGACGGGCCCGCAGTGTGCGACGGTGTCGCCCTCGAAGAACCCGGGTACGGCCTCGATCTCGTCACCGGCTTTCCTGATCGTGATCGAGTTCCGCAGCAGCGGGCCTGGCGTGGTGGTGGCGATCCCGCGGAGTGGGTCCCTCGCGCGGGCTGGGGCGAGGTAGCGGTCGATCGTGGCCGGTGACATTGCCAGCAACTCGTCCGCGACGTGGTGACTGTACCTGCCCCGGCCTGGGACCAGTTCGCCGTGCGCTTCCAGCAGCATGAGTTGGAGTTCCATTGACGCGGCCAAGTATTTCCCGCTGATCCCGCCCGCGAACGCCCACACTTTCTGCAGCACTTTCAACGCGTCATGTGAGTACTTCAGCGGGCGCGGCTTACGTTGCCGGGCCCCTACCCGACGCGGTTTCAGCGCAGCTTGTAACTGTCTGCGCGCGTTGTCTCTGGACCAGCCCGTGATCGCGCATACCTCGTCAAGGAGACGGCTCTTCTCCTTCTTGGCCGCTGCGGCATACTGCTTCGCGAACTTTCGTGTGATCTCGTGTCTGGCACGCATTGATAGCCCACTTCCCATGAAACTGATGATTCCGTTTCGCGGGCATTTTTACGTGATGCACCGGAAGTGTTTCGCGGGCATATTAGGTGAGGCACGTCGGGGTCTTGCCTACACTGGACGATGCGGCTACACTAGTGAGTGCAAACCGGAGCATTCCAGCCCAGCGCTCGATAGCTCCGGCGGCCCCCGGTCTCTTGCTTCGGCTACCGGGGGTTGCTTTTTTCCACGGGCACGACCCGCAGCAGCGGCGCCAGCGGCACGGCATAGCCCGCGTCGCTCCCACGCTCAAGGTGGCTCTGCGCGAACGCCACGATGTCGGGCACCCACAGCAGCGGCTCCACTGACGGTGAGGTGAAGGTCACCTGCATCTGGCCGATCACCTGCGCCTGTCGCATCGTCTTGATCGTCCGCAGATCACGGGCCCGCTGTCCTTGGTGGCGTCGCTCCTCGGCCACGACGAGCGACGGCCGAGGCGTCAGCTGCCCCTCGTGCAGGTTCCCCAGCAGTGCCGTCAAGCATGCCTCGCGAGCGAGTTCATCGCCGCCAGGAGCATCTTCGATCGGCGACTGCACCGCCAACAGGAACGCTTCGTCCTCCTCGGCTGCGGCGAGGTAGCGGCAGAGCTCGTGGATCGTCTCCGCATCGCCCGCCGCGTGTGCCTCGCTCGTATGCCAGTAGCTTCCGCCGATGATCGACCCGAGATCGTCACGCACCGGCTGATGGAGTCGAACCGGCGACACATACGCGGTCGCGATGTAGAACGTGCGTGCACCGTGTGCGACCTCGGGGACGACGTAGCTCTCATCGACGAACGCCACATGCGCATCCGGTCGGAGACGACGGTAGGACTCGGAGAGCAGCCGACGCCGAGTCTCATCCGTGTGCGAAGCTGCCATTCCGCCATTCTCTCAAACCTCAGCCGGGCGGCGGGCGATGTCACCGCGGCGCGGCGTGCCGGTCAGCGTCGAACTCACTCATCCCCAGATCACCATCATGCGGTAGAGCATGACGGCGACGGCGAAGTTCACGACGACCAGCACGAGGTTCGCCGTGCGGCGACGGTCGACGAGCGCCCAGAACGCCGCACCGAACGGGATGAGTAGCGCGACGATGAGATACATCCAGAACTCGAGCGGATCCCCTACGGCGGGATTGCCTGTGACAGGCTGCGCGATGCCGACGACTACCTGCGCGATGAGCAGCACCCCGACAAGCAGGGTCGCGCCGAGGGTGTAGTCGTTGGGCCCGCGCTTGCGGAAATACTCAAGGATGCAGACGAGCGCCGCGAGCAGGGCGACGACGATCTGGGCAATGCCGAACCAGACGATCATGGGGCGAGAGCGGGGTCGACAGTCACGGCTCAAGGGCATATTGGCGATGCTGCGCATTGCCCCCGGAGGAGCCGGCCGGCCCGCCGAGCGACGAGAGTCGACCGATCAGAGCTTCCAGCGGCCCTTGCCCGACCAGCAGACTCCACACCACGGAGAGCGCTATCGTGGTGAGCGTCATCGGGAGAAACGGGTCGAGATCGCGGAACGCATGCTCATGCGCGGAGCCGAGCAGGATCGTCGAGGCGATGGCCCAGCCTACGATCTGCAGCACATAGGCCGTCAATGGCATCGACCCCACCGCCCGGAGCGGGAAGGTGAGCCACGGCAGCCGTCCGGCAGAGCACAGCAGCAGGCACACGCCGATCACCGCGATCGCGAAGCCGCCGCTCCCGATCGCCTCGAGCACGCCGCTCGAGTGCGGATCCGCCGTCCACCAGGCAGCAAGGAACGGTCGATCAGCCGACTCCTCCGACGACTCCGCGCCGGGGGAGAGACTGTATCCGGCTACCGCCAGCAACGTGCCGAGGCCGAGTGCCGCCCACTGCACCCGCTGCGACCACATCCCCGCGCGCGCCAGACCGAGGCCCGCGAGGGTGAACGCGACCCACAGCGGAAACGGATAGTTCCATCCGATGTAGTGCCCGGTGAGCCAGCCTTCGTAGCTCTCCCACCACGGCGAGGCATTCGCCCATACCACCACGGGCGATGCCACGAGCACGACGATCGCGGCGGCGAGGAACAGCCGCGAGGCGCGCTGCGCGAGCAGGGGGAGTGCCAGGACGAAGATGACGGCATAAGTCGGCAAGATGATCGCCGCCGGCACGTCGAGGCTGATGAGCAGCACGCCGAGAAGCCAGATCACCAGCGCCCGGATTACCACCTTGAGCCTCGCCCGGCCGAGCTTGGCACCGCTCGGGGGCGTCGGGCCGCCTGTGGAGAGGCCGAGCGAGACGCCGGCGAGCGTGGCGAAGAGGATCGAGGAGCGACCGTTCACGATCGCCCCCCACGTCGACGGTTCCGTCCACGATAGCGAGCCGAGCCAGAGCAGATGCGCCGCCAGCATGCCCAGCACCGCGAGCCCGCGAGCGAGGTCGACCCCCGCGATCCGGGAGGGGTTGTTCAATCGGTGCCAGTTCCGCGTGACGCGGCGGCGCAGTGGAGCCGCGACCGTGCTCGTCATGCTCCGCCGTCGATCCCGCGCCGCTGGCTCATGGGTGCTTGACGCCCACCGGCTCGTCGTCGCTGATGTGCGCTGTCTCGATCTGGAAGGTCGAGTGGTTGACAGACACCTCGAAGTGCTCCGCTACGCACGCCTTAACCGCATGGAGCATTTCGGCCGCATGCCCGTCGGTGAAGCATTCGTCCTCGACGACGACATGCGCGGTGATTGTCGGCAGACCGGTCGCGACCGTCGAAGCGTGCAGGTCGTGCACATCCTTGACGTGCTCGAGCTCGAGGATGTGCGCACGCACCTCGTCGAGATTGAGGCCCTTGGGGGTGAACTCCATGAGTACGCTCGTCGTCTCGCGCATCAGCTTGAAGGCGCGGGGCACGATGAGCGCGGCGATGAAGAGGCCGGCGAGTGCGTCGGCGCGCTGGAAGCCCGTGGTGGCGATCACGATGGCGGCGACGATCACGCCCAGGGAGCCGAGCGCGTCGTTGAGTACCTCGAGGAATGCGGCGCGCATATTGAAGTTTGCGCCTCGGCTCGAGGAGAGAATGAGGATGGCGGTGATGTTCGCGGCGAGGCCGACGATACCGAAGACCAGCAGCTCGGTCGCGGGCACCTCCGGCGGTTCGAATAGGCGCCGGATGCCTTCGATGGCGGTGTAGAAGCCGACCACGAGCAGTAGCGTCGCCTGCCCGAGCGCGGCGATCACCTCGATCCGGCGGAATCCCCAGGTGCGCGTCGACGTCGCCGGCCGCAGCATCAGTGTCGCCGCGATCAGTGCGACCAGTAGCCCCGAGGCGTCGGTGATGGCATGCGCGGTGTCGGTGAGCAGTGCGAGGCTTCCGGTGACGACGGAACCCACGGCCTGCGCGACGACGATCGTTGCGGTGATGCCGAAGGCGATCCAGAGCTTGCGGCGATAGTCGCCGGGTTGTCCCGCCTCGGCCACGCCCGGTCCGTGATCATGTCCTGCGCCCATTCGAGATCTCCGTTCTCATTCGGTACTGGTCAATACACTTCACTATATAGATAACATCGTCGTTTGGCGATGTTATCTTTCGCCAATAAGTCGCGGCTGCCTCCGACCTAGAGTGATTGCCGATTCGGAGATAACATCGTGATATGACGATGCAAGCCGAACGTTCTCATGAGCTGCCGACGATTGCCGAAGCCGAGGCGCTGACCTCTGCGGCAGCCCTCTTCCATAGCCTCGGCGATCCTTCCCGGCTGGTGATCCTGCAGCATCTGCAGCTCGGGGAGCACCGCGTGGTCGACCTGGTGGGGCACCTCGGGCTCTCCCAGAGCACCGTCTCCAAGCATCTCGCCTGCTTGAAAGACACCGGCATGGTCGTCTCGCGAGCCGAGGGGCGGGCCTCGATGTACTCGCTCGCGCATCCCGACGCCGTCGTTGCGATCCTCGCAGCAGCCGAGAAGATGCTAGCTCTCACCGGGGACGCCGTCCGCTTGTGCCCCATGCATCATGAGGGCATCACCGCTGACTGACCGGCCAGCGTGCTCACTCCGGCGTCTCTTCGACAGGCGCGGGCTCGGCAGCCGCCGGCGACTGCGCGGGAGGCTGCTGTTTCGGCGGGAGACCAGCTTTCGCGCGCTCCTCGGCCTCGATCTGCTTATAGACCCGGCGCTCCGTGCGATCGGCCCGAGAGATCGCGCGGATCACGAACCAGAAGAAGGCGCCGATGATCACCGACGGGGTGAGCGACCAGAGCGCGTTCGCCCACCAGTTCTCCATGCGCAGAGGCTACTGTTGCATGCTGTGAGAACAATGCAATAACTCGACGAGATGTAGAGTAAAAATCATCGACGAGGAGGGTACGACATGGCCGGGGTGCGCAAACGCGAATGGGGCGGGCTCGAAGACGAGGTCATGCAACGACTCCACGAACAGGAGCGCGCCGTGAGCGCGCGCGAACTGCAGACCATGTTCAGCGAACCCGTGCCGGCCTACACGACGCTCATGACGGCACTTACCCGCTTGGAGGGGAAAGGCCGTGTCGAACGGGTCGGCGACTCGCCCCGGAAGATCAGTTTCCGCCCGCTGCGCTCAAGTGAGAAGGAGGCGAGCGAGACGATGACCTCCGCGCTCGAGCAGGCTGCCGACCGGCGGGCCGCCCTGCTCGCCTTCGCCGGGAATCTCGCCGAAGACGACGTCGCCGCGCTCATGGACGCCTTCGGTGAGGCGAAGCCCGAAGGATAACCGACCGTGCTGCTCCTTGCCCTAGTTCTCCTGGGCACGGCTCTCGCGCTCGCCGTGCTCTGCCCGCGCGTGCTCACCGCAGGACGCTGGCACCTCTTCCACCCGAGAGCCGCGCTGACGGTCTGGTTCGGGGCGTTTGGGGTGGGCATCGCGACCGCCCTCGCCGGCATCGCCCTCGGCATCGTCGCGGTCGAGTCGCTGCGGCACGCCATCCCGCATACCACCAGTGTGACCGTATCAGCGGTGATCTGGGTCGCCGCCGGGATCTCCGGCGTCTTCCTCGTCTTTGTCTTCACCTTCGCCGGCTCGCTGCAGTCCCTGCGCCCGGCCTCCCACTCCCACGCTGTCGCCTATGCGAGAGACGAGCACATCGGCTTTACCCTCGTCCGCTTCCACTCGGAGAAGCCCGAAGCCTATGCTGTCCCCGGTAGGCGTCCCGAGATCTTCGTCTCCTCAGCCATGGAGCAGCTCCTCACCCCGCCGCAGTTGCAGGCCGTGCTTGCCCACGAGTTCGCTCATCTGCGCCACCAGCACGGACTCGCCATCCGCATTGCCCAGCTCAACGCGCTGCTGCTGCCGGGTACGCGGGCCAGCCGAGCGCTCGAACGCGCCACCCGCCTGCAGATTGAGCTCGCTGCCGACGATGCCGCCGCCCGTCAAGTCGGGGCCGCACACCTCGCGAATGCACTCATCGTCCTCGCAGCCGCGACGCACGATGTCGGCATGACCCTCCGAGCCGAGCGCCTCACCCGGAAGCGCTGGCCTGCCGCTCAGCATCGTCGACTCCCGCAGGGCTTGCGCGCCGCTCCCCAGCTGCGCTGACCTTGTCGCTCAGCCCGCTCGCGCAAAGCTTCATACATCTACATCTTGTAGTCTTGTGCGAGGAATCCGCGGAGAGGACAATGGGCGATGGACGTTACTAGGGAGCAGGAGCTCACCATCAGCGGCATGACCTGCGGCCACTGCGCCCAGACGTTGACCACGGCGCTCAGCGCGCTCAGGGGAGTCGAGAACGTCGACGTCGACGTGGCCTCCGGGAGGGTGATCCTCAACGTCGCCCACCCCCTCAGTACCGAGTTCCTCACAGGCATCGTCAGCGAGGCCGGCTTTGAACTCACCGCCATCCGCGAGCGGGCACGATGAGCAGCAGCGCGGCCACGACCACGCCCGCTCAGGCCTCACGGGAGCGTTCGCCACGGCGCACTGCCGTCGCTCTGGCGATCGCGGCATTCGGTCTCCTTGCGATCATTGTTCCCCCGATCGTCGCCACGCTCCGCATCGGGCCGGCCGCCTATGAACAGATCTACCTCACCTTCCCTGGCTTCGACGTTGCCGTGCCGACCGCGCTCGGGCAGGGACTCGGCGATCTCGCCGCCATGCTCACCCTCGGCGCCCTGCTGTACCTCCTGTTCTTCCGTGACGCTCGCGGCAAACAGGCCAAACGGATCGAGCCATGCCTCGAACTCACCCTGCTGCGTATCGCCTCGGTCGCCTGGGCGATGGTGTCGGCCGGCATGGTGGTCTTCGAATCGCTCGACAGCAGCGGCATGCCCCTCGCGCGTCTCACGGAGCCGGGCGCATTCGCCTTCCTCTACGAGACGAGCGCCTTCCCGCGAGCCTGGACGGTGTCGCTGGTCGCCGCCGTCATTACCTCGCTCGTCTGCCAGTTCGTTACCCGGTGGACAGGGCTCCTCATCCCGCTCTGGATGACCTGCTTCGGCATCCTCGCCCCTGTGGTCGTCGGGCAGATCCTCGTCGGCCCGAATCATGACCTCGGCAGCGATGCCGGCACCTACCAGACCCTCGCCACCGGAGCGGTTTTCGGCGTCATCCTCATCGCCGCCATCCGAGCCGGGAGCGGCCGCACCCTCGACCCGGTCATCGTTACCCGCCTCACCACCTTCGTGCTCATCGGGATACCGCTGATCATTGCCACCGACGTCGTCCTGACTTGGTTCAAGCTCGCCGGATCGAGCCTCTTCGAGTCGGAGACGGGGTGGCAGATCCTCGCCCGCTGGACATGCCTGGCACTCCTCATCGCCGCCATGCTCGGCTGGCGTGCCGTCCAGCGCGCGAACCCGGTCAAGCCAGCACTGCTGCCGCCCGCCATCGCGACCCTGGCGATCGCCGGATGGGTTGGGATCACCGCAGCCATGACGAGGGTCCCGCCGCCCCACTACTTCCAGCCCACCAGCATCTCCCAGGTGTTCCTCGGCTTCGAGGTTGCCGAGGCGCCGTCGCTGCTGGTCTGGTTCACGCACTGGCGGCCCAATCTCCTCTTCATCGTGCTCGCGATCGCCGCCGTCGCCGCCTACCTCTGGGCGGTACGCGTGCTGCACACGCGCGGCGACCGATGGCCGATCGGCCGCACAATCTCATGGATCGGCGGCTGGTGCGTCATCGTCTTCGCCACAAGCTCCGGCTTCGGTAAGTACTCGGCCCCCGACTTCGGCACACACATGATCGTGCACATGAGCCTGAACATGCTCGCCCCGATCCTCCTGGTGATGGGCGGCATCATCACCCTGCTACTGCGGGCAACCCGATCCGAGCCCACCCGCCCAGCGGGACTGCACAACTGGATCACCTGGGCGCTGCACTGGAAGGTGCTCCGCCTCGTCTACAACCCGCTGTTCGTGTTCGTGCTCTTCGTTGGCTCCTACTACGGGCTGTACTTCACCGGGATCTTCGAAGAGGGCATGCGGTTCCACTGGGCGCACCAGCTCATGAACGTCCACTTCATCATCGCCGGATATCTCTTCTACGGGCTCGTCATCGGGGTCGACCGACCGCCGCGCCCTCTGCCGCACATCGGCAAGCTCGGCTTCGTGCTCGCCGCGATGCCGTTCCACGCGTTCTTCGGCGTGATCCTGATGATGGCTGATGGTGAGTGGATCGCGGAGAACTTCTACCTCTACTTCGGGCTGCCCTGGACAGACCTCCAAGCCTCTCAGTACCTCGGCGGCGGCGTCGCCTGGGCCGGCGGCGAGCTGCCGCTGCTGCTCGTCATCATCGCGCTCGGCATCCAATGGTCCCGGCAGGACGCCAAAGAAGCCCGCCGCAAGGATCGGCACCTGGACTCTGGCCGCGACGAGGAGTTCGACGACTACAACAAGATGCTCGAAACTCTCGCAAATCGGCGGCAAGCCGCAGGCCCGGGACGGCCCGCACCCCCAAGTGAAGAGGAGGCCACGCCGTGACCCTCGCCCACGATGTCGTCGAGCCGTTGCAGCTCGATGTCTCAGGCATGACCTGCGCCGCCTGCGCGGGACGCGTCGAACGCGCCCTGAACAAGATCGAGGGCGTCACTGCGAGCGTGAATTATGCGACCGAGCGCGCCATCGTCTCTGGCCTCGGCGCCGCTCGCGCGAGCGAAGCACTTGAGCGCGTCGAGAAAGCCGGCTACGGCGCGCGCATCCATGATGACGCCGACGACGCCTGGTCGAAGCGCGCCACCGAGGTGCGCATCACCTCCCTGCGGCGACGGCTCATCCTCGCCGCCGTGCTCACCGTTCCGCTCATGGATCTCACGATCGTGCTCGCCCTCGTCCCCGACTGGCGCTTCCCCGGCTGGGAATGGCTCTGCGTCGCCCTCGCCGTGCCGATCGTCACCTGGGCGGCCTGGCCGTTCCACAAGGCCACACTCAGGAACCTCCGCCACGGCGACGTCAGCATGGACACTCTCGTCTCCCTCGGCATCGCCGCCTCCTTCGGCTGGTCGGTTGTGACGCTGCTGTTCGGCATCGAGGGAAGTGGGGCGGGGTACTGGCTTGGCATCGGCGCTACTCCCGAGGGGGCAAACGCCATCTATCTGGACGTCGCCGCGGGTATGACCACCTTCCAGCTCGCCGGCCGCTACTTCGAAACCCGTTCCCGCCGCAAGGCCGGCGATGTACTCGGCGCCCTCAGCGAGCTTGCCGCCACGCACGTCCGCATCCAGCGAGACGGCACCGAGGAGATCAGGCCCGCCACGGAACTCCGCGTCGACGACGTGTTCGTCGTGCTCCCCGGCGAAACTCTCCCCGCCGACGGCACCATCATCGTCGGTAGCGCCGACATCGACGCCAGCATGCTCACCGGCGAACCGCTCCCCGTCACTGCCTCGAGCGGCGATGCGGTGATCGGCGGCACGATCAGCACCAACGGCCGCCTCGAAGTGCGCACGAGCTCCGTGGGCGCACACACTCAGCTCGCGCAGATGGCCGCCCTCGCCGAACAAGCCCAGGCCCGCAAAGCCCGCGTGCAGACCCTCGTCGACCGCGTCACCCGCTACTTCGTACCCGGAGTGATCGTTCTCGCCATCCTCGTCACCACTGGGTGGATGCTCGCCGGCCGCTCCTTTGAAGAGGCCTTCGGGATCGGGATCTCCACCCTCATCATTGCCTGCCCATGCGCCCTCGGGCTCGCCACTCCGACCGCGCTCATGGTCGGCATCGGCCGGGGCGCCAGCCTCGGCATCCTCGTGAAGGGGCAGGACGCGCTCGAGGCGAGCGGCACGATCACCACCGTGGTGCTCGACAAGACCGGTACCCTCACCACCGGCGAGATGACCGTGCGCAGCATCGCCACCGTTCCCGGCGTCGCCGAGCACGAGCTGCTACGCGTCGCCGCCTCCGTGGAGCAGGGATCGGAGCACCTCATCGCCCGTGCCATCGTCGCGGCCGCGAAGCAGCAGATCACCGACCTCGACCCCGTCAGAGACTTCATCGCCGTGCCCGGCCGGGGCGCCTCCGGCGCCGTCGCCGGCGACACCGTCCACATCGGTAGCCTCGCTTACCTGGACGAGCAAGGCGTCTCAACCGGTGCCGCCCGCGTCTACCTCGCCGAAGCCGACCCCACAGAAACGGCCGTGTTCGTCGCACAGGCGGGAGGCCTGATCGGACGCTTCGGCCTTGCCGACACCATCAAGCCGAACGCCCGTGCCGCAATCCAAGCGCTGCAGCAGCAGGGCCTCACCACGGTGCTGCTCACCGGCGACTCCCGAGCCGTCGCAGAGGATATCGCCAGCACCCTCGGTATCGATCGCGTCTCCGCAGAAGTGCTGCCGGCCGAGAAAGCCGATGCGATCCGCGAGCTGCAAGCTGCAGGGGCGCGGGTAGCCATGGTCGGCGACGGCATCAACGACGCCGTCGCCCTCGCTGCCGCCGATCTCGGCCTCGCCGTGGTCTCCGGCACCGACATCGCCCTCAAATCGGCCGACATCATCCTCGTTCGGGAAGACCTCGCCGTGATCCCCGAGGCGATCGAACTGTCGCGGCGTACCCTGCACACCATTCGTGTGAACCTCGGCTGGGCGTTCGGATACAACCTCGCCGCGATCCCGATCGCCGCCGCCGGTTTCCTGAATCCCCTCATCGCCGCCGGTGCGATGGCGCTCTCTTCGGTGCTCGTCGTGTTCAACAGTCTCCGGCTGCAAAACTACCGCCGTAGGGCCTAGCCCGGGGGTATCCAGATGCGACCGCCCCAGTATGCGCACTTCGACGTTGCCCCGATCTCGAAGCGTCGACTGCGCTGGGAGCTCGCGATCGTACTCAGCCTGTCCTTCGGCTATGCGGGCGTGCAGTCGATCATCACGATCCTGCACCGCCTCAGCCAGGAGACCGCGCTCGCCTCCCAGACGGCCACCATCAACCGGCCGCTCGCCGAGCAGCCTTTCTTCGACCTCGCCTACCAGCTGCTCGGCTTCGTGGGGGAACTCGCACCTGTCGCGCTCGTGGCGTACCTGCTCTGGCGCACAGCGGCCCCGCACCTGGGAAACCTCGGCCTCGGACGGCTCCCCGGCAGGGGCGGCCGGTGGTGGCTGGCAGACACCGGCTGGGGTGTCGTGCTCGCGGCTGCGATCGGGATCCCGGGGCTCGCGTTCTACCTCTTCTCGCGCATCATCGGGATCAACGCGAACGTCGTACCGACCGCCCTCGACGCCTACTGGTGGACGGTGCCCGTGCTGATCCTCTCCGCCCTGCGTGCAGCTCTCGGCGAGGAACTCATCGTCGCCGCCTACTTCTTCGACCGTATGCGACGCCTCGGGGTCGGCCCGATCTCCACCATCGTCTCAAGCGCACTGCTGCGCGGCAGCTACCACCTCTACCAGGGCATCGGCGCATTCATCGGCAACGTGGTCATGGGGCTCCTCTTCGGCTGGGTCTACCACCGCTGGGGGAGGTCGTTGCCGCTCATCGTCGCGCACTGGCTGCTCAACATCGTCAGCTTCGTCGGCTACCCGCTCGCGCTGCTGCTCTGGCCCACTCTCTTCCAAGTCGCGCCATAGCAGGCCGACTACCCGTTCATGAGCAGCAGCATCGCCGTCATCCCCGCCGCCATCAGGCAGTGGCAGAGCGCGTGCAACCGATCCCCGCGAACCGTCGCCGCGCGGAAGGCCCACCACAGTGCGATCGCTGCGCTTCCAGCCACAAACACCACGTTGACGACGTCCACCCACACCGGGGTGGTCATCGCCAACATCATCGCCTCATCAGCGGCCTCTCCGTGGCCGCCACCGTGCTCCCCGCCGCCCATGTCCGCCATGAGCAGCGGCATCGCCGCGATCATCCACACCATCGCGCCAGCGAGCCAGATATGCCCGGCGAGATCGACGCGGCGGGCCGGCAACGGCGCCTTCCAGAGCCCCGGCACTAGGGCGAGCGCAAGTACGGTGAAGACCACGATCTGCGCCCAGTTCGACGCCGCCGGAATCGACATCATCCAGCACATCGCGATCATCCCGGCGCTCATCACCAGGTGCATGAGGTGGATCGCCATCGACTCGAGCACCGGGCCGCGCCGCGCGCCGGGAGGGGGCCGGTGCGCGATGAGGCGCACGAGGCAGTACACCCCGGTGAACGCGAAGACGACGGTGAGAATCAGATTCCACGGGGAAGCCAGCATACCCACGAGCTTACATCTACATCATGTAGAGTACGGGCCAAGGCCCGCATCCCTCGAGGTTCCCCGAACCCGGGGGAGGGGAGGAGACATCCCGGGCGCCCGGCGCGGCCCAGAACCCCTGCGGCGTCTGCGAAAGGAATACTGACCATGACCGGACTCACCTTCGCCGTCGGCGGCATCCTCACCGCCACCGGCGTCGTCGCCTACTTCGCGTCCGACGCGAGCAGCATGACCGCACTCATCCCCTCCGCACTCGGCGTGCTCATCCTCGTCGCAGCCGTCATCTCACGCGCGCCGAAAGCCCGCCGCCACGCGATCCACGCCGCCCTCGCGATCGCCCTCCTCGGCGTCGCCGGCACCGCGATGAACGTGATGAAGATCGGGGAACTCTTCGCCGGCACCGCCGAGCGACCGAACGCCGTGATCGCGAGCACCGTCACCTTCGTCGTGCTCCTCGTATTCCTCGCCGTCGGCATCGCCTCCTTCGTCCGCGCCCGCCGCTACCGCGCGCAGCAGCCGACGAACGCCCCCGCCTGAGCCGCAACCGCAGTTCCCCGCATGTCCAGCCCCGAGTCCGAGCCCCACGCGCCGTCTGCAGTGTCGCCGTCCTGGGGCTGGGCACGGGGCACGCCGCCGCAGCTGCGCATCATGGAGACCGAACCGCTCGACTACCACAGCCTGCTGCGCGGCACCTCCGCCTACCGATGGTGGAAACCGCTCGCCCTGCTCCTGCTGTCAGGGGCCTTCTTCGGCATCCTCACCGTGGTAGTCACCGTGGCCGTCATCCCAGTGCTCCTGCTCACGGATCCCGACTATCCGGCGCAGGTCGCCGCCGGCACTGCCGCGGCGCTCGACACCCAACGGCCCGTCTCGGTACTCGTGAGCATGGTGTCGATCATCATCATGCTCCCGGCGGTGCTGCTCGCGATGCTCGTCCTCGGCATGCGGCCCATCGGCCGGATCTGGTCAGTCGCGGCCCGCATGCGCTGGGGGCTGCTCGGGCGACTGTTCGTCATCTCCGTGCTCGCGATCGCCGTGATGAACCTCGTCGGTATCGCCGCAGGCGTGCTCCTCGAGCCCGCCACCGACCCTGCAGCGGCTGCGAACGAGACTGCCTTCGATGCACGCGCCGCGCTGCTATCGATGCTGCTCGTGCTGCTCCTGGTGCCGCTGCAATCCACTGCCGAAGAGATCGTCTTCCGGGGACTCTTCATGCAGGTGCTGGGAGCCTGGCTCAGAAACCCCTGGTTCGCGATCCTGATCCCCTCGATCGGCTTCGCGTCCCTCCACATCTACGACATCTGGGGACTCCTCGCCGTCGGGTTGCTTGGCGCAGTATCCGCCTGGCTCACCTGGCGCACCGGCGGCCTCGAGGCAGCGATCGCGATCCACGTCGTCAACAACTACGTCGTTTTCGGCATCATGGCGTCGGGCCTCACCGGGGAAACCGCGCAGACCACAGGCGACGGCAGCGCCGCCGGACTGATCGGCCAGATCGCCGGTCTTGCGCTCTTCGCCTGGCTCACGCTGCGCGTCTTCACACGGGGCGGGTACGGCCGGCAGCGCATCGACCTCATCCAGCACACCTCCGCGCCGAAGGAGCGGGGAACCCGGTAGAGCGCCGCCGAGTCGACACCGGGAGAGCAGTCCCGCGTCGCACGCCCACACTAACCCAGAAATCGAGAGTAAGAGAGACACCATGGACGCCGACACTCGCCGCATCCTCGTGCACGCCCTCGGAGCCGTCCTAACAGTCGGCCTGCTCGGAGGACTCGCCGCCTGTGCCGCCACGAAGCCCGAGGTCACCCCCTCTGCCGAGGACGCCGCCCCCGCCGTCACGGTACGGGCCTACGACAACGCCTACGACATAGCCGAGGTCGAGGTTGCCGAGGGCGAAGCGGTGCGCTGGGTGTTCGAGGGACAGAACGAGCACGATGTCGTCGCCCAGGATGCGAGCTTCGTGAGCGATCTCATGCGACAGGGCAGCTTCACCCATGTCTTCGACCAGGCCGGCAGCTACGAATACGACTGTTCCATTCACGCGGAGATGAAAGGCGTCGTCAACGTGACGGCCGACTGACCCGTGCCCAGGATCCCGCATGCAGAGCGCCTCTGCCCGGCCGCTGCATTCGTATCGAGCAGCCGTCATCCGTTCAGCCTCCCCTTGTGTAGATTCGAACCATGACCACGAGCGCTGAGACACCGCTACGCCGACGACGCATCGGCTTCGCCTGGTTCTCGATCGTGGCCGGCATCGTCGGCTGGTTCGCCTCCTTCGAACTGCTCACCGAGTACATCAAGACCCTGCAGGAACCCACCCACGCGCCCAACTGCAACATCTCGAAGCTCGTCACCTGCGGGCCGAACATGGACTCCTGGCAGGGTTCCCTCTTCGGGTTCTCCAACACCATCATCGGCGTCACCGCCTTCACCGCGCCGATCCTCGTCGGGGCCGCGATCCTCGCCGGAGCACACTTCGCCCAATGGTTCTGGCGGCTCTACTGCCTCGGCCTCCTCGGAGGCATCGTCTTCATCACCTGGCTGCAGTACCAGAGCTTCTACTCTCTCGGCACCCTCTGCCCCTGGTGCATGGTCGTCTGGACGGCCATGATCCCGCTCTGGTGGGTCACCGTCGCGAAAGCCGGCGCCGACGGCCTCCTCCTCCCGGGCGACTCCGCCATGCGCGCGCTCAAAGGATTCGCGTCCTGGGCATGGGTCGCGATCCTCCTCCACTTCGTCATTGTCGCCACCGTCGCGCAGCTCGCCGTCGACTGGCTCTTGGAGTTCCGACTCTGACCTGCCATCGCGCATCTCGGCCACGCGTCTTGCAGATCGAGGTCGCGACCACTTCCGTGTGAATTCTGAGGCCACCGATCCTGCGTGTTCACCTCCTCCTTGACGGAGAGGGAAGGTGAACTGCAGTGACTGTGTCGATGCGGGTGATGTCAGCGGGTGATGGCTACAAGTATCTGCTCCGAACGGTGGCCGCAGGTGACGGCGACCGAGACCTCTCGACGCCGTTGACGAGGTATTACAACGCCGATGGCACGCCGCCGGGGCGATGGATGGGTAGCGGCCTCACCGCGCTCGGGAACGGGCAGCTACATAATGGCGATGAAGTCACCGAAGCGCAGCTCCAGCTGCTGATTGGTATGGGTCGTGATCCCCTCACGGGTGATCCGATTGGGCGCGCCTACCCGGCATACAAGTCGGTGGCTGAGCGGGTTGAGGAGCGAGTTGGTGCTCTCGACCCTGAGCTGGGTCCAACCGCTCGGGGACGTGCAATCGCGGAGATTGAAGCCGAGGAATCTGAGCGTGGCACGCGACGAGCGGTGGCCGGATATGACTTCACCTTCTCGATCCCGAAGTCAGCTTCAGTGCTGTGGGCCGTTGCTGACGCTGGAACGCAGTCGCTGATCGTCAACGCGCATCATGCGGCGGTTGCAGAGGTGGTTGCGTTTATGGAGCGCGAGGTTGCAGTCACTCGCGCCGGTGCAACTCCAGGGGATGGTGCCGTTGCGCAGGTCGAGGTGCGTGGGTTGATCGCAACAGCGTACGACCATTACGACTCACGCGCGGGCGACCCACATCTGCACACGCATGTCGTGATCAGCAACAAGGTGCAGACCGTGCTCGACAGCAAATGGCGGAACTTGGACGGGCGTCCCCTGCACGCTGCGACGGTGGCGCTCTCGGAGTTTCATGAAGCGGTGTTCGCTGATCACCTCACGCTGCTCTTCGGGGTTGAGTGGGAAACGCGTGATCGCGGACGGGACCGCAATGCGGCTTGGGCTATCGCGAAGGTCCCTGAGCAACTCGTGTCAGAGTTCTCGTCGCGTTCACGGCACATCAATGAGGAGAAGGATCGTCTCATCGCTGCGTACGTGGAGAAGCACGGCAGGCGACCCTCCAGCACGACGATCATCAAACTGCGCGCCCAAGCGACGCTCGCCACAAGACCGGAGAAGGAGATCCATTCCCTTGCTGAACTCACCGATCAGTGGAGGCAGCGGGCGGGCAAGGTCCTTGGAGCGGATGCAACTCGCTGGGCACGCGAGATCACCGCGAATGAGGCGCCGTTGCTCCTGCGCGCTGATGACTTACCGCTTGACGTGGTTCGTGGCCTGGGGCAAAGCGTCGTGGACGTGGTCGGGGAAAAGCGGTCGACTTGGCGCCGCTGGAACCTCACCGCCGAAGCTGCCCGGCAGACGATGAAGTATCGCTTCGCAAGTACACGTGATCGCGAAGCAATTATTGGCATGGTTGTCGACGCTGCCGAGGCAGTGTCGACTCGGCTCACGCCTCCTGAACTGGCATCCAGCCCAGCTGTCTTTCGCAGGAGCGATGAATCGTCGGTGTTCAGGCCGAAGAACTCCACGGTGTTCTCTTCTGGTCAGCTTCTCGACGCCGAGGAACGCTTGCTTCAGCTCGCGCACGCAACGACAGGACCGACGATTTCGCTGGCGACGATCGAACGCGTCACGCTGAAGCCTGACAGTGAGGGCTTGGTGCTGGGGGAGGATCAAGTGTTTGCGTTGACGGAGATCGCGGTCTCCGGTCGTGTTGTCGATCTGCTGGTCGGCCCAGCTGGCTCCGGGAAAACGACCGCCATGAACGCACTACGCCGGGCATGGGAAAAGGAACACGGTCAAGGATCCGTCGTCGGGCTTGCCCCCTCTTCGAGTGCGGCACAAGTGCTTGCCGAGGATCTCGGGATCGCCGCCGAGAACACGGCGAAGTGGTGGCAGAATCACCTGCGCGAAGGCGAGGCCTTTCAGCCGGGTCAGCTTGTCATCGTCGATGAAGCATCACTGGCGGGGACGCTCTCTCTGGACCGGATCACCCAGCTTGCCTCTGAGGCCGGAGCGAAAGTATTGCTCGTTGGTGATTACGCTCAGCTCCAGGCGGTCGACGCGGGCGGCGCCTTTGGGATGCTCACGCACGATCGTGATGATGTGCCCGAACTGATCGATGTTCACCGCTTCACGCATGACTGGGAAAAGCGCGCGTCCCTTGATCTTCGCCATGGCCACATCGACGTCATCGACACCTACGGCGAGCACCAGCGCATCGTTGACGGTGACACTGAGGAAATGATTGATGCAGCGTATGCCGCCTGGCGCAGCGATCTCGTCGCGGGGCGTGCAACGGTTCTCGTATCAGACTCCAATGAATCGGTGACCGCGCTCAACAACCGAGCGCGCACCGATCTGATCCTCGACGGCACCGTTCGCGGGTCGCGTGAATCTGAGCTGCACGACGAAACCTATG
The DNA here is from genome assembly GCF_050971685.1 of Leucobacter fengyongliangi. Lineage (NCBI taxonomy): Bacteria > Bacillati > Actinomycetota > Actinomycetes > Micrococcales > Microbacteriaceae > Leucobacter > Leucobacter fengyongliangi. Next base: position 18,172 of record NZ_JBPCEU010000019.1, read on the forward strand.
CGGCATCCGGAGATATCGTCATTACGCGCCGCAACGACCGCCGTCTACTGGCGGGTCGAGGCTGGGTACGCAACGGAGATCGCTGGAACGTCGTCGACGTCCGACGCGACGGATCGATGCTTGTTCGACGCGCTGGAACTTCCTGGGGGACCAGCGTTCTTCTGCCAGCCGATTATGTAGCGGAGCACGTCGAACTTGGCTACGCCGTGACGTCCTTCCGCGCGCAAGGTCTCACCACCGACACTGCCCACGTGCTCATCGACTCGACCATGACTCGGGAGAACCTCTACGTGGCGATGACTCGGGGTCGTGACGCCAACGTCGCCTACGTCGCGGTCGACAAGCCCGATGCTTCCCACGATGGTCCACATCCTGGCGAGAACGACGAAGTCACCGGCCGTAGCGTGCTCACCGGAGTGCTGCAGCACGTCGGCGCGGAACTCTCCGCGCACGAAACCATCGCCGTCGAACACGAATCTCGGGGAACGATTGCCCAGCTTGCTGCCGAGTACGAAACGATCGCAGCAGCGGCGCAACGTGACCGGTGGGCATCTCTGGTGCGAGCATCCGGTCTCAATGCAGAACAAGCCGACGAAGTCATCGATTCGGATGCGTTCGGCCCGCTCACCACCGAGCTGCGCCGAGCCGAGGCCAACCATCACGACGTAGCAGACTTGCTCCCGCGTGTTGTCCGCGCACGTGACTTCGGCGACGCAGACGACATCGCCGCGGTGATTCGACATCGAGTCGCTGCGGCTACCACGAGGGCTGCGGGATCGGGTCGTAGCTATTCTGCGCCCAGGCTGGTCGCCGGGCTGATCCACGAGGCGATTGGCGCCATGAGTGAGGAAATGCAGCAGGCTCTCGTCGAGCGTCGTGATCTCATCGAGAAGCGAGTCGATGTAGTTCTCAACACCGCGGTCGCTGACTCGGCACCATGGATTGCAGCTCTCGGTGCCGAGCCCGCAGACCCGCAGCGCGCCGCCGCCTGGTATCGTGCAGCGTCCGTGATCGCCGCCTACCGCGACCGATATCAGATCACGAGTGCCGCGGTACTCGGAGCCTCGCCCGATTCCACAACACAGAAGGTCGACTACGCTCGCGCGGAAGCCGCTCTCCGCGTCATAAGAGATGCTCGTGCCCGTCGAACTCAAGAGCACGGACGGGAACGGGTGCGGGAAACGCGCGGCCTCCTTGATCGGTCAGCGTTTGGGTACAGCTAGGCAGTATGCACTGGCGCCAGTATCTCCGGGTTCAGCTCGTGGCGACGGAGAAGCTGGGCGTTCAGGGCAACGATGATCGTGGACAGCGACATCAACACTGCCGCGGCGGCCGGTGGCAGGTTGAAGTCGATGGGAGCGAGCACACCAGCGGCCAGCGGCACCGAGATGGCGTTGTACGCGGTCGCCCAAACGAGGTTTTGCGCCATCTTCTTGTAGGAGGCGTGTGAAAGCTCGATCGCGCTGAGCACGGCACGCGGGTCACTCGACACCAGAACGACGCCCGCCGACTCGATCGCGACGTCGGTACCGGCCCCGATCGCAACTCCCACGTCTGCGCGTGCAAGAGCAGGTGCATCGTTCACCCCGTCGCCAACCATCGCAACCTTGAAACCACGCTCCTGCAGTTCAGCGACCTTGGCGGACTTGTCCCCGGGGAGAACTCCCGCGAACACCTCATCGATGCCGAGATCGGCTGCGACCGCATCCGCAACCTGTTGTGCGTCACCGGTGATCATGCCAACCCGGATCCCACGACGGTGCAGTTCATCAATGGCGGCACGCGATTCGGGGCGAATGACGTCCTCAAGCGAGAATGCACCCTCGATGCGGCCGTTGATGACCGCGAACAGGACGCTCGACCCGGTTGATTCCCACTCGGTGACCTCGGCCTGGATGCCTTCGGGCACGGACAGGTTGAGTGCGGCGAGGAGCCGGGGCCCACCAACGCGAACCTTGGTGCCATCGACGGTTCCTGAAACTCCGACACCCGGCTCGGAGCGGAACTCGGAGACCGATGGAATCGGCAACCCGTCGCTGTGCCCGTTTGCCCATGCGACGATCGCGCGAGCAACGGGGTGCTCACTCGGTGATTCCGCCGCGGCAGCCAGCCGAAACACGCGCTGAGGGTCGGCGCCCGGAACGGCTGTGGCTGCGGCAACGGCGTGGCGTCCCTCCGTGAGAGTGCCGGTCTTATCAAACATCACCACGTCGATGCTGCGCATCCGTTCCAGCGCCAGCCGGTCCTTCACCAAAACGCCAGCGCGGGCAGCCCGTTCTGTCGCGATCGAGATCACCAAAGGAATCGCGAGCCCGAGTGCGTGAGGGCAGGCGATGATCAGTACCGTCACCGCGCGGGTAATGGCGTCGGCGGGGCTGCCGACAATGATCCACACCACCACGGTGATCACGGCAGCCGCGACGGCGAAGTAGAACAGCAGAGCCGCTGCGCGATCGGCGAGGGCTTGGGCCCGAGTCGAGGATGCTTGCGCGTCCGCCACGAGTCGACGGATGCCAGCCAGTGCTGTGTTCTCGCCTACCGCGGTCACGCGCACTTGGATTGCTGAGTCAGTGGCAACGGTGCCCGCGGTGACGGTATCGCCAACGGCTCGGGAAACGGACGCCGACTCGCCCGTAACCATGGACTCATCCATGTCCGCGAATCCGGATTCGACAGTGCCGTCGGCCGGAACGCGTCCTCCCGCACGCACGAGCACGAGGTCACCGGCGCTGACATCGGCACTCGGGACCTGTTCCACGGCCCCGTCTTCATGGACCAACTCGGCGGTATCGGGCAGCAAGGCCGCTAGCGCATCGAGGGCACTTGATGCCCCACCGAGTGCGCGCATTTCAAGCCAGTGGCCCAGCAGCATGATGACCACCAGCAGGGCGAGCTCCCACCAGAAATCAAGATCGAGACCGGCACCAAGCGACGTGACCCACGACGCGAGGAACGCGACCGTGATCGCCATCGCGATGAGCAGCATCATCCCCGGCTGTCGGAGCTTAATCTCCCGCAACGCGCCCTTCAGAAACGGCATACCGCCGTAGAAGAAAATGACCGTGCCCAGAACAGGGGCAATCCATGTCGTCCAGCCGGTCTCGGGCAGGTCGTAGCCAAAGATCATCCCGATCATCTGGCTGAACGCGACCACTGGTATTGAAAGGATGAGTGTCAACCAGAACCGGTTACGGAACATCGCCACGCTGTGCCCGGCATGTGCACCCGGATCATGGTCAGCATGGGCATCATGTCCCTCTGAACCGTTTCCATGGCCGGAGTGAGCATCGTGACCTCCGTGGGGATCCCGGCTGCCCGCGACGGCGGGCTCGGCGTGCATGCCGAGGTTTGCATGTCCATTCGAGTGTTGAACGCCACGATCGCCGTGAGTGGCGTGCTCGATCGGCGTGTCCGGCCAACCGTGGTCGTGGCCATCAGACGGGTGGTGGCCGTGATGGTCGTGGTTTGGCTGTTGGTTCATTTAAGATCCCGTCTATTGCTGGCTACGTCGCGATGGAGACGTCGGCCCGATGGGGGCGAGAGGGGCGTCGTCACTAAGGATTCGGCGGCACGTCGTTTCACATGAGCTGGAGCGTTGTGATGCAGGTTGCTTTCTCGTCGGCGGTGGAAAACGGGGTGGTGCCAGATCGGCCGTTGTATGTCACTTCGATCGTTCCCTGTAGGTCACGAGGAACCCAGAATCCAGCGAACCCGTTATCGAACGTCGTCGTGGACTCTGTGACGATCACATCGCCGGTTGCGTCGTCAACGATGCGTACTTCGATGTCCTGCCCCGACAGCTCGCCGCGGCAGGTCGTGAGGCTGTGGAAGAAGCACTCATGGGTCTGCTCAATGTATGGCGCTATCGACAAATACGTGACGTCATCCGGCATGTCCAGGACCACTTCTTGGACATTGTCTGTGAGAACGAGTGCATCGGGGCGGACGGATGCGATCAAGTCTGATGGGCGATCGCTCACGTTCATTCGGTCGAGGCTGTCGATGATCTCCGGCGCCGACATGTCGGCGAGGCCGTACTCGGCGAGCAGATCTGCCCCAGCCGAGTCCTGGTTCGTGTCAGGCGCAGAACAGCCGACCAGCACGAGGGCAAGGATTGCGGCGGCAGCTGTGGCGAGGACGGTTGGTCGTTTCATTTCATAGTCTTTCAGTGGCGGTCCGCTGTGCTCCTCGCGGGTTCACCACGAGGAGCACAGCGGAAGTCAAAGTAGGGGTATGGGTTCGGTGCGGGCATTGCTGGAAGCAACATCGCCCACACCGAACGGTGAGCTAAAGGCTCTGGAGGATCTCGCGCATTGTCTCGATCTCGATATTCTGAGTGTCGATAATGGCCTGTGCCATCGCCACCGCATCCGGGTTCGTCCCCGAGTCAACCTCGATTTGCGCCATCTCGACCGCGCCCTCGTGGTGAACGATCATCTGCTCAAGGAACAGTCGGCTTGCTTCTGTCCCTGTCGCAGCGTCGAGTGCGGCCATGTCTTCTTCGGTCATCATGCCGTCCATGCTGCCGCCGTGATCCATGGCCATGCCGTCCGTCGAGGCCTGGGGCATGCCCCACGATTTGAGCATGCCATTGAGTGCGTCGATTTCAGGCTGTTGAGCCGCCTTGATCTCTTCGGCGAGGGTGATGACGCGAGGGTCGATCCCATCCTTCGCGAGGATCACGTCGGACATCTCCACGGCCTGTACGTGGTGAGGCACCATCATCTGCGCGAACATCACGTCAGCGGAGTTGGAGTCTTCAGTCACGGATGGTGCAGTTGTGGACTGCGGCGATGTTGACTCGACAGGGCCAGTCGAGCACCCGGCCAGGACCAGACCAGCTGCGAGGATGCCAGGGATAACGAAAAGTGTTCGGAGTTTCATGAGTCTTTCCAAAGGGTCGGAGAATTTTGGGGTCGGCGAATTGAGGCGGCGCGCACGTGGCGCAACCTCAGAAGGCCGATCAAGTCCGGCTAATGGAAAGTTCCTGTGGCGACGGCGTCATCGGGCGAGGACCAGCCCGCACGCTCACGACCATGTCTATCGCACGCTCACGAAGCCTTTGATTCGTTGACAAAAGGCGGGGGAGGAAGAAAATGAAGAATACAACGGTGCTCAGAAACGCGAGTATGCAGGCAATCTGTATCGCGTCAGATCCGCCGCAGCCCGCACCGCACGCGCCGCTAAGACCCGAGGCGCCGTCAGATTGGGCTATTGACGCTTGGGTGCCGTGACTGGCGGCGACCAGTGTTGAATGGCTTCCAGCGTCAGCCTCGACGTGCACCGTGGATGCCGCGGTCGGCAAGCTCTCATGGTTCTGACCAAGCCCGAAAGAGTGCATGAGGAAAGCGCACAGAAGCAAAGCGCCGATCGCGAAGGTGGCGACGATGAACCGGCGAGGCTTCAGATCGAACAGAGCCGAGGGGAGGTCACGTAGAACTGGCATTCCATCACCTCTACGACAGGTACTTCGCAACTCGACTCCTACGTGCTATTCAATCATGTCGAGGCGATACTTCCCTGGGGTACCACCTGAGAATTCGTTCGACGTGGGGGCGCCACTGTGTCGATACGAGAACTCGAACAGAGGCTGACGCACGGTCAGTTTCACAGTACTTGATTCACCCGCAGCAGTTACACATGGTCGGTGAACCGGGTCTCGACTAGAATTGAGTCCAATGACTCGATGACTGTTGGAACAATTACTGTTTCGCCGAGATCATCTCAACAGTTGCCGCGCCGTCTTGGAGACAGCACCCCGGAGGTGAGGGAAATGGGGCCGAATGGGGACCACATGGGCTGGTGGGGTATGGGCTGGAGCTGGGTCTTCCTCGTCCTGCTCGTGGTGGGAATTGTCATACTGATCGTGGTTCTTGTTCGAGCCTTCGCGGCACGTGGGCCTCGACAGACACCTCATCGCATCGGGACCAATGGGGCTCGCGAGTTGCTTGATGAGCGCTATGCCCGTGGAGAAATTGACACCAGTGAGTACGACGAGCGACGTCAACGACTCGACGGAGCACCTGACGCATGAAACCGATCACCCGTCGACAGGCGCTCCAGCTCGGGGCTGTGGGAGGGCTCGGTGTCGCTATTGGAGGGATCGGTCTCTCTCGGACTGGTCTTCCCTGGGGTGGGCGCGTGGCTGATGGTGATCTGCTGGTTGAGCCAGAGGTGTTACGCAGCAGCGGTGGCTTGCTGCAGGTGGATCTTGTCGCCGCTCGTCGAGAGGTGACCATCGCCGGACGACAGGTACAGGCCCTGACCTACGGGGGCACATTGCCGGGGAGAACCTGGTGGGTGCGACCGGGAGACACCATCGAGGTGCAGTTGCGTAACGAACTGGACACCCCAACCAACCTGCATACCCACGGGCTACAGGTTTCTCCCTCGGGGAATAGTGACAACCCCTTCCTCTCTATAGACCCTGGGCAGAGTTTTGGTTACCGGTTTACCTTGCCAGAGGATCACCCGTCTGGTGTGTGCTGGTATCACCCTCATCGGCATGGCTCAGTCGCTGACCAGCTATTCGGTGGCTTGTACGGTGCACTTATTGTCGAGGATGAAAAAATGCCGGTCAGTCGAGAGCGGGTGCTCGTCGTCTCCGACATTTCACTCACCGCTGGAGGACAGATCGCGACCGCCTCGGGCATGGACGTGATGATGGGCCGTGAAGGTGACCTCCTATTGGTCAACGGGCAGCACCGCCCACACATGTCGGCACGACCTGGGGAGCGGGAACGCTGGCGAGTGATCAATGCGTGCACTTCCCGTTACCTACGTTTGGCCTTGCCTGGGCAGCGCCTGGAATTGCTGGGGATCGACGGGGGTCAAGAACAGGCTCCCCGGGAAGTGCGGGACGTGCTCCTGGCTCCCGGTAATCGCGCCGACCTTCTCGTGAGCATGAGCGCCGGTAGTGGTGAGTTTCAGACACTGGGCTACGACCGTGGTGGAATGGGAATGGGAATGGGAATGATGGGAGGTCGAAACCTCTCCGGAGCTGAGGCCATTGCCACGCTCACTGTCTCCGGGCAAGAGACTTCTACGCCAGATACGGTGCCAGTTCGCTCGCCGGTTCTTCGGGATCTACGCGAGCAGCCTGTTGCGCGGCGGCGGGAGATTGCCTTCACCATGGGAATGGGGTCGATGATGCGCGGTGGCGGGAGCATGATGGATCTCGGATTCGACGGTCGTACTTTCGACATCGACCGAGTTGACCAACGCGTTGCTACGGGAGCCGTGGAAGAGTGGCTCATTACGAACCCCACACCCATGGATCACCCCTTCCATTTACACGTATGGCCGATGCAGGTGATCGAGACGGACGGGCAACCGGTCAGCGAACAGGTTTGGCGTGACGTCGTCAATGTTCCTGCACAAGGTCGAGTGCGGGTGCTCATCGACTTCGCTCGTCACCCGGGGCGCACCGTATACCACTGCCACATCCTTGATCATGAAGATGCTGGCATGATGGCCATCGTCGATGTCGGCTGACCAGCTGCAGCGGCGTTGCGGCCTGGCCAAAACCCACCGCTGCCGCGTAGTTTCCGTTACTTGAAGTTGCCGGATGCACCACGCATTGTTGAAGTAACACGGCAGGCTCGCTTCTCTAGATGAGACGCGAGCTTGTTCTTTTTCTACCTCAGTGCGAGACAGGCTTGCCAAACGAGATTCTACGGAGACGGCAGAGGCACTCCTGGACTGGTGGCAGACACCAAATACCGATCTGCCAACTGCTTCTGATGGGTCGATGCGAGCCCCCACAGGCCTGCTGGCAACAATGACTGAAGCAGATTTTGACCTTGCCATCGAGAAGTCGGACACGTCGACGGCTTTCAGAGTTCCCTCGTCGCCTGAGTGAGTTTTCGCGAGGAACCTCATATAAATATGCCCGCGAAACACCACCGGTGACTCACATAAGAATGCCCGCGTAATTCTCGAGCTTAGCTTGCCTGTTTCCTGCTCGCGCGGGCCGGCTTGACCCCGGCTGCCGCGTTTGGTGCTTTCGCGAGTTCGATCGCTTCGAGCGTGCGAGTCTTCTCGGCCGCGAGGTAGGTGAGGCGCTGCTGGATTCGGTCGATCTCGCGAGCGATGTGGGCCGGGTTCAAGCTGTCACGGTACCCGGTCAACTCGGCGGTCTTCTCGGCGCTGAGCACACCGGAACGCTGGAGCCGGTCGAATGGTGTCGCGAGCTCATCGTAGACACGTTTACGGCGCCCCCTTTGATCGGTCGCCCAACCGATGGGTTTCTTCGTGGGGGTGAGGAAATTATGGCGATCGTTCACCAGCGGCCATAACTCGTTCAATAGCTTCAGCAGAGGCGCGGTGTCGTACCTCCAGTAGAACGCGTACCGGCGCACGATCTGATTGTTTTTCGACTCGATCGTGGCCTGATCATTCTTCTTGTACGGCCGGGACCTCGTGAAGTAGATGTCAAGTTCTGCAGCCCAACCGATGACGTCGTAGTTGATGAACTCGGACCCGTTATCAAAATCCACCCCGGTCACCTCGAACGGCACTTCGCTGATGAATCGGTCGAGGGCGTCACGAATGTGCAGGTGTGCGTTGTTCCGGATCGAGCGCGTGTACGTCCAACCGGTGTGCATGTCGGTGAGATCAACACTGCGACAGAACTCACCCTTCAAGACGGGCCCGCAGTGTGCGACGGTGTCGCCCTCGAAGAACCCGGGTACGGCCTCGATCTCGTCACCGGCTTTCCTGATCGTGATCGAGTTCCGCAGCAGCGGGCCTGGCGTGGTGGTGGCGATCCCGCGGAGTGGGTCCCTCGCGCGGGCTGGGGCGAGGTAGCGGTCGATCGTGGCCGGTGACATTGCCAGCAACTCGTCCGCGACGTGGTGACTGTACCTGCCCCGGCCTGGGACCAGTTCGCCGTGCGCTTCCAGCAGCATGAGTTGGAGTTCCATTGACGCGGCCAAGTATTTCCCGCTGATCCCGCCCGCGAACGCCCACACTTTCTGCAGCACTTTCAACGCGTCATGTGAGTACTTCAGCGGGCGCGGCTTACGTTGCCGGGCCCCTACCCGACGCGGTTTCAGCGCAGCTTGTAACTGTCTGCGCGCGTTGTCTCTGGACCAGCCCGTGATCGCGCATACCTCGTCAAGGAGACGGCTCTTCTCCTTCTTGGCCGCTGCGGCATACTGCTTCGCGAACTTTCGTGTGATCTCGTGTCTGGCACGCATTGATAGCCCACTTCCCATGAAACTGATGATTCCGTTTCGCGGGCATTTTTACGTGATGCACCGGAAGTGTTTCGCGGGCATATTAGGTGAGGCACGTCG
>NZ_JBPCEU010000020.1:0-24758 GCF_050971685.1 Leucobacter fengyongliangi
AGTAGTGCCCCGTAGAGTGGTGTAACGCGCCCCGGCCCGCTGAAAGACCAGCGTGGCCACCGGGGACACCTTCGAGAAGCCTTCTAACTCTCACTCGAAAGGGCATCGCACCGATGACCACTGCCTCTATTGTCGACCCTGCCAGCGTCCTCACCCAAGCCCTGAGCGACGCGTCGCCCGATCTGATGCGCACCCTGCTGCAAACCATGATCAACACCCTCCTCTCAGCCGAAGCAGACGCTATCTGCGGCGCCGAATACGGCAAGCCCTCACCCGAGCGCACCAACTCTCGCAACGGTTACCGGGCCCGTGACCTCGATACCCGAGTGGGAACGATCGATGTGCGAGTCCCGAAACTGCGGCAGGGCACCTATTTCCCCGAGTGGCTCCTGGAACGCCGCAAGCGTTCAGAGTCAGCGATGATCACCGTCGTCGCTGATGCCTACCTCGCCGGCGTCTCTACACGCCGCATGGACAAACTCGTCAAGACCCTCGGCATTCACTCACTCTCGAAATCACAGGTTTCCCGCATGGCGGGCGAGCTGGACGAGCATGTACACGAGTTCCGCACCCGCCCGTTGGGCGAGGCAGGACCGTTCACATTCGTCGCGTGTGACGCTCTCACCATGAAGGTCCGCGAAGGCGGTCGCGTCGTGAGTACCGTCGTGCTCGTCGCGACCGGCGTCAACCATGACGGGCATCGCGAGGTACTCGGTGTGCAGGTATCGACCAGCGAGACCGCGATGGCATGGAACATGTTCTTCGCGGACCTCGTCGCGCGCGGCCTCACCGGGGTCAAGCTCATCACCTCTGACGCGCACGCGGGCCTCGTGGAAGCCATGCGCGCGAACTTCCCCGGGACGTCATGGCAGCGTTGCCGCACCCATTACGCGGCGAACCTGATGACGGTGTGCCCGAAATCGATGTGGCCGGCAGTGAAAGCGATGCTGCATTCCGTCTACGATCAGCCCGATGCCCCGAGCGTCGAGGCTCAGTTCGACAGGCTCCTGGATTACGTGGCCGAGAAACTTCCCGATGTGCACGCACACCTCGATGCTGCCCGGGCTGACATTCTCGCGTTCGCTGAGTACCCGAAGGACGTGTGGCAGCAGATCTGGTCGAACAACCCGAACGAACGGTTGAACCGTGAGATCCGCCGCCGTACTGACGTGGTCGGGATCTTCCCGAACCGGGCCGCGATCACCCGGCTTGTCGGGGCGGTGCTTGCAGAGCAGTCTGACGAGTGGGCTGAGGGGCGACGATATCTCGGTCTCGAAGTTCTCGCCCGTTGCCGGCTCACCCTGGTGCCAGAGATTTCCGAGGAGGTGATGACGGGGCTACCACTCGCGTTAAGCGCGTAACTCGATCACTTCTTGAAGCGACACCGTTACACCACTCCACGGGACTTGACCGGCGGGGCTGACCTTGCCCGCGTGCCACCACACCAACGCGGCTTCGGCATGATGTTTCAAGACGGTCAGCTCTTCGCGCATATGAGCGTCGCGAAGAATATTGCCTATGGGCTTCGCGCGCAAAAGATGCCGAAGCCAGAGCGCGAATCACGTGCCACTGAGCTGCTCGATCTTGTGGGGCTCGCGGGTTATGGTAATCGCTCGGTGACCGAACTCTCGGGTGGGGAACGCCAGCGCGTCGCGCTGGCACGATCCTTGGCACCAAAACCCAATCTGCTGCTGCTCGACGAGCCGCTCTCTGCGCTTGATCACGAGTTGCGCGAGCGGCTCGCTGGTGAACTCGCGTCCCTGCTGCGTCAGCTGGGCACTACCACGATTCTCGTCACACACGACCCTGAAGAGGCCGAAACGATCGCAGACCGGGTGCTGAAGATGCGTGCCGGATCCTTGGTGTAACAGGGGCTAGGCCGCAGTCCAACCGCCGTCGACCATCATCAGTTGGCCGGTGAGATAGCTCGAAGCATCAGAGGCGAGAAAGACCGCGGCACCGGCCAGGTCTTCTGGCATGCTGAAGCGATTCATGGGAATGCGAGAGAGCATCGCCTGCTTGCGTTCAGGGTCTTCGAACACTGCCTTGGTGAGTTCAGTCTGCACATAACCGGGGCCGAGCCCGTTCACGCGAATGCCATGCCGGGCCCATTCAAGGCTCAGAGTGCGCACGACGCCCATGACCCCGCTCTTGCTTGCGGTGTATGCAACGATTTGGGGCAGGCCAAGAGTGGTGCCGAGTGAGGCAATGAAAATGTGGCTGCCCTGGGAGCCGCGTTCGAGTTGTCTGCGGCCGATCTCTTGACTCAGAAAGAAGGGTGCAGAGAGATTAATGTCGATGACTCGTTGCCACTCGGTGGCATCGAACTCGGCGGCTGGCTCACGATGCTGAATGCCGGCGGCGTGCAGCACGATGTCGATGCCCCCGCCCAACGCGGTCTCAGCCTCATCAACGAGTTGTGAGATGCCTGCGGTGTGTGAGACATCGAAGGGAAGTGCGTGGGTGGCAGGGCCGATTTCTGCGGCGACCTGGTCGAGTTGGTCTTGGTTTCGTGCCACCAGTGCGACCTGTGCACCAGCCTGCGCGAACCCGGTCGCGAGCCCTGCCCCGATGCCTCTGCCCGCACCTGTGACCAGTGCGCGGCGACCCTGAAGTGAGAACTGATCGAGAATCGTCATAGGTTGCATGCTACTAGAAATGTCACGGTGCCGGGTCACAACTTGGCGTGCAACCCGGCGCTGCGCGTGCCAGTGAAGTGCGGCAGAGTTATTGCTGAGCCGCCATCCACTGTCGAATCTCAGTCGTGAGAGCGATGTGTGCGGGCTGGTAGTCATCGCTCGCAACATATTCATCGAGCATCGAGCCTTGCCAGTCGTCTTCGTTACCGAAGAAGATCGGAATTGCTGCGAGATGCATCTGCCTGGCGTTCAAGCCGAAGCGATCGTCAATCTCGATCGGGCGCATGATGTCGCCGGGCTTCGAAGCCTGATCGGCGGCTCGCGCCTTCAACACGTCACCATATTCGGCGTATTCGCCCTCTGACCAGGTCGCGAACAAGGGTAGTGGCAGTCGCCAGCTTTCGTTCTCCCACGGGTAGCTCGTCTCGCCAAATTGCGGGCGCCACAGGCCGAGCACCTCTGCCCCGTGTTCGCCCGCGACCCACTCGTCGACCATTGTCTGCTGAAACTCAACGCGTTCAGGGGCGCTCATCGCGAGCGACGCAGAGTCGGTGTCGTGGCGAGCAACGAGCGCGCTACGGTCGGCTGCATAGAGCGGCTCCAGAATGGGGGTGGCAGCAATCACGCCGTTCACCTCGTGAGCGAATCGCTCGGCGATGCCAAAGATCATCGTTGCCCCGACAGAGTGGCCGCCGAGAAACACCCGATCGAATGTTTCACCTGAGTCGCGTAAGAACTGCTTGCCGCGCTCGAAGGCCGCAAGCACGTCTTCAACCGCGAAGCAATCGCGGTCAAAGGCCAACCCACCGTCTGCGGTGCGGGGGCGAGAAGCAAGACCTAGGCGATAGTTCACGCTGATGATGGTGCACCCGAGTGCCTTCGCGAAGACTGCAGGGTCATAGATCGCAAACGCCGCGCTGCCAGAGAGAATGCTGCCACCGTGCACCCAGAGCAACACCGGCGCTTCAGCGTCATCGCTGCCTTTCACCACACGAATGTAGTAGGCATCATCGTCTTGCGGGTGATCACGCACGGTGAATGGCGCTGGTGCCAGGGTGGGCTGAGGAAACGCGGGCAAGTATTCATCGTCTGCATATGCACGATCGCCTCGGTATGCGAAGTTGTAGACGTGACCGGTTTCGAGCTGTGTTGGCATGAAAAGGATCCTTTCGTATGAACTGCTTAGAATTCGGCTGCTGGGTCGAGAATGATGTTGAACACGGTCGGGCTCTCGATGGTGCTGACGCCCTCGAGCGCGCGTTCGAGTTCTGCGCGATCGTTAACCTGTACCGCCGAAGCGCCAAGCCCCTGGGCCACCGCCACGAAATCAGGCAGGTCTATGAACGAGTGCCGCACATCGATGCCCTTCTCTTCAAGTTTCATGTACTCAGCCCCATATGCCGAGTCGTTGAACACAAACACCGCGAGGGGCAGCTTTGCCTTCACTGCAGTGGCTAGCTCAATCAGGCCCATCATGCCGCCACCATCACCGACGAGGGCGGCAGTAAGGCGGTGCTTGTTGGCAACCGATACGCCGATCGCGGTCGAGAGGCCGAGACCGATGGCGGCCCAAGTGAGGGTGTGCACGAAGTCGGTCGGCTGCTCAGCGTGCACGTGCTTCCACACCGAAATTGCAAAGCGACCAGTGTCCATGACGATCACACGGTCAGTCGGAAGGTGCCGGTCGATGAGATGAGCCGCTAGCTGTGGGCTCAGAGGCTCAGCCCCGCTTGCATCGACCACGTTGTTGCTGCGCTCGCGAATATCGCATTCATCGAGCACTCGCTCTCGAAACGGGTTCTCGGCCTTATATTCGGCTTCTTCGAGCATTTCGACCATGGCTGTCGCGGTGCTTGTTGCGTCGCCGAGCACCGAAAAATCTGGGGTGCACCAGCGATCGAAACTGCTTGCCGAGGTGTCACACTGAATGAGTGTTTTGTCACTCAGAAAGCCGCCGGTCATTGTCGTGAAATCGTTGAGACTCGCCCCGAATGAGATGATGCAGTCAGCCTGAGCAATCACTTCTGCGGCCCACGGATGACTGAGCCCGCCCATCACGCCAAGGTCGTAGGGGTGGCCAAAAAACAGGTCTTTGCCACCAACACTGGTCGCGAGTGGAGCCCCAATCTTGTCAGCTAGAGCAATCAGCGAGTCTCTTGCGTCTGAGCGCACGGCGCCACGGCCGGCAAGCACCAGTGGGCGACTGCTTTGCACGAGTGCACCAAGTGCGTTGTCGAGTGCGTCGGGTGTGGGCTGCAGACGAGAGTGCTCGAGCTCGCTGCGTTGGTAGCCCCCGTAGTCGACATCATCGGTCAAGAAATCAACCGGAATATTGAGCACCATCGGGGTGTTCATTGAATCAACGAAGTGCAGTGCTCGAGTGATATCGGCAACCAGCTGGGAGCTAGAACGCACCCTGTGAAACGCGGCCCCAGTCGCCGAAAACAACCCCGCTAAATCAATATCTTGGGCATGCGAAGGCTGGTTCGATGGTGTGTCACCGGTGAGCAGCAACACGGCATCGTTTGCGCGAACGGCTTCAATGAGTGGCCCAACGGTGTTCGCGGCCCCGGGGCCATGCGTCACCGAGACGACCCCGATCTTGCCGGTGGTTCGTGAGTACCCTGATGCCATTGCCACGGCGCTGCGTTCATCGATTGCAGGCAAATAACTGCCGGGGTTTTGCTCGATAAACACCGACAAATAATCCATGTTCGCATCGCCCATTAGGCCGAAAGCTTGTGTTACGCCATAGTCAGACAGCAGTTGTGCAACGGCGTCGGCGGCTTTCATGTGAACTCCTTGAGATGAGAGTGGTGCGATAGTTACAGTCTACTTGCATGCAACTCTACGTGATCGTCACGAGTCTATGTTGAGCAGCAACTGTATGCAGACATCAACCTCAGAAATTGTTCAGAAAACTACTCGTTTGCTGCCGGTGGCGTCTCTGCTCTGAGATGGGCGAGCCGCAGCAAATACCCGAGTTCGGCAGCGGTGTCGAGTGTCGCCCACTCGTCATACGGGCCAACCGTCACCCCCCGTGTGATTTCTAGCGCGCCGGTGCCGCGTTGCAGCACCGGTTCAAGTGCAAGATCTAGCGAAGAGACCACTACGGTGACCTGGTGAATGCCTTCTCCGTGTCGTTCGAGCCAGTCGCGGTGCACGCTCGGGCCAGACACCGGTGAAATGAGGGTAAGGAATCGCGGAAACGGTGCGGGGGAGTATCTGATCATGGCGCTGACCTCCCGACCGCGATACAGACAACTCTGCATCTGGGCAGGCCCGAGTTCGATGATGGAATCTTTGTTGCGAGGGGCAGCAACCGAGTGTTTCACCAGCGCAGATTCGAGGTTCGGCACCACCAGGCCGAACTCGACGATGGGGCCCATTTCGGCAACTCTCGGCACGCTGGCGCTTGACATGTTCGGGCCACCGTCATAGCCGAGAATGACGCTGAGCTCGTAGGCTGCATGCTGCAGAGCGGCAACGTTATTGGCATAGTTGCGCTCACCAGTGACCCAGTAAGCAGTGCCGCCGAGAGAGATCGCGGCCACCACCACGCCGGTGCTATCTCGAACAGGAGCCCCCAGGGCGGCAACGCCCAACACCACATCGTTGTCGCTCACCGAGAGCGTGTTTTGGCGAATGGTCTCGAGTTCACGTTCGAGCTCGTGCAAGTGTGGGGCGTGCCGGCTAGCAAGGTGACCCTTCATGCCCTCGGGGGTGCCCGCGTCGCCAAGATCAACATGAGCAACATATTGCTCCCAAAACTCTGGCCCCGCATATGCGAGCAACAGCTTGGCTGCGGCGCCGAGGTGCAGGGGCATTCTGCTGCCGGCGCGTAGGGTGAGGTTCTCGTTGCCTTCGCCAAGAATGTGATCGACACAGAGCATGTTGTACCCGTCTCGAATCGAGAGAAAGACTGAGACACCAACCTGCTCAATGAGTCTGCGCAAGACAGGGGCGCCTTCGCGGCGAATGTCATAGCGACGGCCAGCCGCACCAGCAAACTCAAACAGGCTCTGACCGAGGCGATATTGGCCTCTGTCTTGGCCAGCTTCAACAAACCCGACTTCACAGAGGCTGTTCACCAATCGGTAGACCGACGATCTGGGCTGGCCGGTATGCGCGGCGATTTCGGCGACAGAGAGCTTGTCGTGCCGGGCAAGCAGCCCCAAGATCACCGAGGCCTTTTGCAGTGTGCCAGAGACGGCTTCTTCTTTTGCCATGTCATGCTCCGTAGATAAGCGATATATAACTTCTGGATTTTTCTCAAAAAACGATGCAACTCACACAGTTTACCCACTTTTTCCCAAATAGTGAGATTTATTTGTCTCACTATTGCAACTCGGGCTAGTCTTGCGATGGCTGAGAGGTTGCTGAATGCCTCTACCTATTGAGACGTGCTCGATGAGGAGTGGAGAACCACATGAATGAAGTCAGTGTTCATGAACCCTTGCTTTCTGGTTTGAGTGACCAAGAGATCACGGATCAGGTGGCTCAGACTGACCTCATATCACTGCTGCTTACGGTTGCAGGGTTGCTCGATGACACGTCACTGCTACGTGAAGAGTTTCGCCCGAAGATGATCGCGAGTGCCGCAGACACGGGCATCGACTACGGCCTTGATGCGGCAACCCTTGGCGAGATTCGCCAGATTGTCATCGACAGCCTGATCAAGCTGCGTGACAGCGACGCGACTCCGAAAGTGTTTTCTCAGCGCTACCTCGAGGTGGCACTGGCGTTCATCGCTGGTGATAACGCCGACCCCGCATATCTCGATATTTTGCGCCGCGAATTGGCGTGGGGTGAAGACATCGATCTGCCCCAGTGGAAACTCGCCGATGTGGCTCCTGACCGCAAGTTCAAAGTTGCCATCATCGGCGCGGGTGTCTCAGGTGTGCTGATGGCTACCCGTTTGATGCAGGCGGGGATCCCTTTCACAGTGTTCGAACGCAGTAGTGACGTTGGCGGTGTGTGGTGCGTCAACACCTACCCGGGTTGCAGGCTTGACTCAAGCAACTTCACCTACAGCTATTCATACTCACAAAAGAACTGGCGCAACTTCTATTCGACGCAGCCAGAGATATTGGAATACTTCAGCGACCAGGCGAAGCTGTGGAACGTTGAGCAGCATATTCGCTTTCATACCGAGGTGCTGTCGGCTGACTACAGCGATGGTCTGTGGAACGTCACCTACCGCGACGCTTCGGGTGAACACACAGAGAAGTTTCAGTATGTCGTGAGTGCGGTTGGGCAGCTGAGCCGCCCGAAGATTCCCGACTTTCCTGGGCTTGACACCTTCACCGGTGAATACTGGCACACCGCCGAATGGCCCGCTGACGCAGACATTACCGGCAAGCGTGTGGCCGTGATCGGCACCGGCGCGAGTGCCTACCAGGTGGTGCCTTCGATTGCCGGCCAGGTCGGGGAGTTGGTGCTTTTTCAGCGCACTGCCCCGTGGATCTTGCCAACACCCGTGTATTCTCAGCCGTTACCAGACGGTTTCAGCAAATTGCTGCACAGCCTGCCATTGCTTGGCCGCTGGAACCGCTTCGTGGCGTTCTGGGTGGCACTCGAAGGGCGCATTCGATTCGCGAAGGTCGACCCTGAGTGGAACGATCCTTTGACCGTCTCGGCTTTGAATAAGGAACAGCGCGACGCTCTCGTCGCCGACCTGACCCGTCAGTTTGCTGATGCACCCGAGATGCTCGAGCACGTGATTCCAAACTACCCGCCAGGTGGCAAGCGCATGTTGCGTGATGACGGCAGCTGGTCGAAGGCACTCATGCAAGACAATGTCACACTCGTACCTCACGCGGTTGAAAGCTTCGAGGGCAACACGATCATCGCGAGCGATGGCAGCCGGCACGAGGTCGATGTAGTGGTGTTCGCCACGGGATTCAAGGCTTCAGAGTTTCTCGAGCCCATGGTCATCACCGGCAAGAGCGGGCAGACGCTACACGATCACTGGAACGGCGAGCCCGCTGCATATCTCGGTGTGCACGTCGATGATTTTCCGAACTTCGCGATGCTCTATGGCCCGAACACCAACCTCGTGGTCAATGGCAGCCTCGTGTTCTTGCTCGAGTGTGGCGTCTACCAGATCATGTCAGTCATCGAGCGCATGATCCGTGAAAACCATGCTGAGGCAGGCATCACCCATGAGGCGGCTGAGCGGTTCAAACAAGAAACCGACGCAGCAAACCGGCAGATGGCCTGGGGCTCAGAAAAAGTTGACTCCTGGTACAAAGCGGGCGGGCGCGTCACTGCGATTTGGCCGCTCTCGTTGCTTGACTACTGGAAGCCGACAAGGCAACTGGCCGAGCACGACTGGAGATTCAACTAAAGAAACGATGGCTGTCGCCAACCAGGTTGCAGCCAAACACATCACTTATATCCACAACAAAATATCCACCAACAACGTAACCCTGTTACACGTGTCCGGCACCGTGCCAGCCCATCACTCAATGGAGAATGAAAAATGACAGCTGAAGCAACAGCACTCTCTGAAGAACAGAGAAGAAGAAGTCGCAAGGCCGTATTCGCCGGTGCACTCGGCAACGGCATCGAATGGTTTGAGAACACCGCATATGCGTCACTTGCAGTGATCATCGCGGCAAACTTCTTCGACCAGTCAAACCCAACCACGGCGTTGCTCTCAACGTTTGCGATCTTCGCAATCGCCTTCGTGTTCCGCCCGATCGGTGGCATCATCTTCGGTTGGATCGGTGACCGCTATGGTCGACGCGTCTCGCTTGCGTTCTCAGTGACGCTGATGGGCATCGCGACCGCTCTGATCGGCATGCTGCCGAACTACCAGAGCATTGGCGTGGCAGCGACTGTGCTGCTGGTCGTCATTCGTTGTATTCAGGGCCTTTCGATTGGCGGCGAATGGGGCACCTCGGCAGTGTTCTTGGGTGAGCACTCTGACCCAGAGCGCCGTGGTCGCACCGCTAGCTGGACCCCGGCTGGCGCCTGGCTTGGCACCGGTTTGGCCATCGGCATGGTCTGGATTCTGCGCCTCGCACTTGGCGGCGACGCCATGATGGAATGGGGCTGGCGCATTCCGTTCCTCGTTGCACTGCCGCTCGCGCTGGTCGGTCTCTGGGTTCGCTTGGGCATCGACGAGACCCCTGACTACAAGGCTATGCAGGCTGCTGGTCTCGACAAGCGTGCTGAAGACCAGAGCACCGGCAAGAAAGAGAACCGCTTCGCAAAGGCATGGAGAACGTCGAAGAAGCAGATCTTCATCTTGATCATGGTCGCCGGCGTGCACGCTGCGTTCGTCTTCTTCGGGGTGAGCTACATGCTGAACTACCTGCAGACCGTGATTGGCGTAGACGCGAACACCGCGCTCATGACCAACACGATTGCTGTGATCGTTGGTACCTTCTTCACGTTGCTGTGGGGCTTCGCTGCAGACAAGATCGGCCGCAGAACTATGCTGATCATCGCTTCGGTGACATTGGCTGTTATTTCGATACCGATTCTTATGATCGTGGGCAACGGGTCTCTCGCGGCCGTGCTCATTGGCCAACTGCTGTTCGTCGCCTGCGTGCCGATGCTTTCGGCTCCGCTCGCTGCTCTCGCAACAGAGCTGTTCCCGGCTGACGTTCGCTCGACCTCTGCAACCATCGGCACTGCAGTTGGTAGTGGTCTGTTTGGTGGCACTGTGCCGCTGATCTCTCAGTCGCTGGTTGGCAGCACCGGCAACCCCCTCTCACCGGGCTGGTTCCTCATCTCGCTTGCCGTGGTGACCCTGCTGATCGTGGTCTTCATGTTGAAGGAGACCAAGCCCGGCAGCCCCGCGCTCGCTGAATACCAGCAGCTCGACAAAGAGGCGTAAGCCGAATGTGGGTGCGTTGATGTTGAATCATTGACACCAACGCACCCACTTACACTTTCAGCCACTTCATCACAGCGTCACGATTCGTTAGAAAGCACCGGCTACACATGCAGAACTCGGCAACTCCC
Source organism: Leucobacter fengyongliangi (assembly GCF_050971685.1). NCBI lineage: Bacteria > Bacillati > Actinomycetota > Actinomycetes > Micrococcales > Microbacteriaceae > Leucobacter > Leucobacter fengyongliangi. The sequence goes on from NZ_JBPCEU010000020.1 coordinate 10,617, forward strand.
TCAAGCACGGTCGACACCGAACTGTTTGCGTCTGCGACGACGTTGGCACGCGCGATCAGAAGCGGTGAACTAAGTTCTGTTGAGGCGGCTCAGACCTATATTGAACGTATCGACTATGCAAATGAGCCGCTGAACGCGCTGATCTGGCGTGATGATGAGGCCTTGCTTGCTGCCGCAGAGGCAGCCGACCAACAACTCCGTGCAAATGAGGCAGTCGGGCCTTTTCACGGCGTTCCGATTCCGATCAAAGATCTCTCGAACGCAGTTGGTCAACCAAATACTTCAGGCGGATCACGTGGCATGAGTGACGCCATCAAAGGCACGAACGATCTGATCGTGCAACGCTTTCTTGACGCTGGTTTTTTGCTCGGTGGGCGCAGCAACTCACCCGAGGCCGGCATGATTCAGGTCACCGAGAACCAGCGATACGGTGTTACCCGCAATCCGTGGAATATTGATCGCACACCTGGCGGTTCGAGTGGGGGAGCGGCTGCACTCGTCGCCGCGGGCATTGCGCCTGTTGCCCACGCCTCAGATGGTGGTGGATCCATTCGCATGCCAGCCTCGTGCACCGGGCTTGTGGGTCTCAAACCGAGCAGAGCCCGTGTTCCCGCGGCTCTTCCAAGCTGGGAGAATTGCACCACCGGCGGTGCGGTGACCCGCACAGTCGAAGATGCTGCGCGACTGCTTGACGTCATGTCTGTCGAGGATCCTCTCGGCTGGTACCGCGCCCCGAAACCGGCGCGCCCGTTCGCCGAAGAGGTGAACGCTGAAGTCGGCAGCCTCAGAATCGGGCTGATGACCGCGGCGCCGAACGGTGCGCCTGTTGACCCTGAGTGCGTCGAGGCGACAGAGCGAATCGCAAGGTTGCTTGAAGCGCAAGGGCATGTGATCGTGCCGGTCGAGCCCGAGATTATTGGGCGCAAGATCAGCGAGATCTATCTGTTCACGGTCATTGAGACCGCACTGCACACGATGGACTGGGCGCACCCTGATCTGGTTGAACCCTATGTGGCTCACCGCATGGCGCGAGCTGCAGCTCGGGGCGCAGATGCCTACGTGCGCGCAGTGAGGGACATGCAACTGGAGTCTCGCCGCATTATCGCACATTGGGGCAGCGATTTCGACCTATTGCTGACACCGACGCTTGCCACCCGAGTGCCAGAAGCCGGTGTGATGCTCGATCAGGCAAACGCCATTCTTGACGGCTCAAACGAGCGCGAGGCGCAGATGATGGCCTTCATGGTGCCCGCGAATGTGACCGGTCTGCCTGCAATCAGCATTCCCGCTGGCTATGATCGCGATGGTTTGCCGCTTGGCGCTCACCTGATGGGTGGCCCGTTCGATGAGGCTGGCTTGATTCGCCTCGCGAGCAGCCTTGAAGTAGAGCTTCGCTGGCAACACGAACACCCGCCTATCTATGCAGGCACCGATCGCTAGGTGAGGACGCGAAGTGTTTGTTGAAGAACTCGTTCACTGCGTCAGGGTTGAGGTCGATGACGCGCATCGAGACGACACGTTCGTTTTCGAAGCCATAGATGCAGAAGCGATCGGCTTCGAGTTTTTCACCACCCGGAAACTCAAAGACCTCGAGGTAGTGCGAAACCGCGAACTTGTCGTCGGCCGCGAGCTCGAAGCACTTGACCTTCGCGTCGACAACACCCTTGGCTTTGAGGGCTGCCTTATAGACGTCGGGCTGCCAGCTCTTGGCATGGAACGTGCCCGAGAAGGGGTGGTTGCCAGGAAACGTCAGGATGCAGTGATCGGCCCAGACGCCAAAGACGAAGTCTCGGGCATCGGGTTGCTTGTTGATCAGCTTGTCGTAATAGACATTCATGATTTCGAGCGGAGTCTTAGCCATCTTTGCAGCCCCCTTGATCTAGAAGAATAGGTCGACGATGACGTCTGTGACGGCCATCTAAGTGTCATTTTACCTTAGTATCAGCTTAGAAATACCTGTGTAAATCATATGAATTGTTTATGAAAGAAGAGGAGAATAACCGATGACGAGCACGAACCAGTTTTATGGCGTTGAAGGATTCAACGTGTATTGCGAAGACAAGGCTGAATTCGACGCGTGCGTCAAGTTCTATTCAGAGAACCTGGGGCTGCCGTTTCTGATCCCTTATGAAGAGGGTTACGACTACGCGGCGTTCGACCTGACCCATGTTTCGCTCTGGGTTCGCCCGAGGGCTAAGGGGGTACAGAAAGAGCGCGGCCGCGACGGCCACGTGGCACTTGCCACACTTGACCTCGAGGCAGCAGTTGCTGAATATGACGGCAAGGTCGAGTGGGCTGACGAGGGCATTTGCCGCTGGGATTTTCCTGATGGCACACATTACCGCTACCGCTCGTTCTATGACCCGGCAGGCAACATGCTGTGGATGATCGAGCCGCATGACAAGCACTCGAAGCATGGCCCCGGCGGCCCCAGCTGGCGTGAAGACCGTGTGGGTCTGCCGCCCGGAATTCTCGAGAGCGCGGTTATCTAGACATCGTTTTTGAAGCGGCGTCGATGTGTCGGTTTAATAACTGAGACCAATTTCTATAGTCACTAGAGGCAACAAGTACATGCGAGGATGCAGTGAACGAACTTCATGTTCCAAATATTGAGCTCAGAGACGGCAACCTGATACCCCAGTTTGGGCTCGGGGTGTGGAAGTTGCCTCCAGAAGACACCGAACGAGTGGTGTCTGAAGCATTGGCGCAAGGCTACCGGCACATCGACACCGCTCAGTTTTACGACAACGAACGAGAGGTGGGGCGAGCGATTGCTGCCAGCGGCATCGCGCGTGAAGATCTCTTTGTCACCACAAAACTCTGGATCAGTGACCACCATGATCCCGTGCCCGCCATGCAACGCAGTCTTGATCTGCTTGGTCTTGATAGCGTTGACCTCTATCTCATTCATTGGCCTGTGCCGCTGCTTGGCACCGCGTTGGGTGCGTGGCGAGGGCTGATCGACATCGCCGAGCGGGGAATGAGTGACTCGATTGGGGTCGCGAACTTCGAGATCGAGCACCTCGAAGAGTTGCTTCGTGAAACCGACGTGGTTCCCATTGTCAACCAGGTTGAAATACACCCGCGCCACCAGCGACGTGCGCTGCGGGAGTTCTGCGCCGAACATGGCATTGCGATGCAGGCGTGGGCTCCGCTTGGTCAGAATCGGGCGGGTGCGCTCGACAATGACACGGTGCTGGCAGCTGCGGCGTCGCACGGCAAAACCCCGGCGCAGATTGTGCTGCGCTGGCATATGCAACAGGGCATCATCGTGTTTCCGAAGACATCGCGAGCCGAACGCATGTCAGAGAACGCCGCGATCTTCGATTTCGAGCTTACAGATGAAGAGATGGCCGCGATTAATGCCCTCGATGAGCAGCGCAGCCTCGGCACAGTGGACCCTTACACCTATGTGGGTTAGAGTTTGTTGCATGTAGCATGCAACCATGCGAAAATGGAGAAATGATCGCTAGCTCTGAGCCTGTTGCACTGGGCTCAGTGTGCGTTCGTGGGTGGGCACTAGCTGGCTACCGCGCCGAGGGCCGCCTCAACATCGATCGAGCCAAACTCGGGTCGCTTTGCGGTCTCTTGGCGAATCAACAGGGTGGCAGTGTTCAGAATATGCGCGCGCATCTCACGCGCCGCACCGTCGGCATCACCCGCAAGAATGCTCTCGTAGATGCCAACGTGATCTTCAAAACACTCCATGCAACTGCGCGAGGTCGGCACGGTGCCCACACCGGTCTGCAACACCATATTGCGCTGTTCTTTCAACACCTCAACAGCTCTGCTGTTACCAGCCAGCTCGAGAATCACGGTGTGAAAGTCTCGGTCGGCCTGCAGCGTGCGCTTTGCGCTGTTGCTTTTTGCGGCACGCTGCAACGCCTCATACGCGTGTGTGAGCTCGGCAACGCCACTCGAGCGGGCCTGAACCGCAGCCTTTCTCGCCATCGGCACCTCGACCATCAAACGCAATTCGAAACCATCGAGCAACGAATCGATCGAGGTCTGCAAAATGCGAATGCCGCGATTCGGTTCGATTTCGACAAGGCCCAGACGCGCCAGCTCATTCGCGGCCTCGCGAACAGGGGTGCGCGAGACACCGTAGAGATCACCGATGCTCGATGCAGAATGCAGTGTGCCGGCCGCCAGCTCGCCAGAAATAATCGACAACCGCATGCGTTCGGTCACCTGCTGCGTCAGCGTCGGACCCAGTCGAACAGGTTTCATGGCTGCGATCCTCATTTCACACGTGATGTCGTCAATCATGCCAGTCAATTCTCAAAACATCAGCGTATCGTTTCTCAAGGAGCAAGCATATGAACTCTCGCCCACGTTTTGCTGTAGTCGGGGCCGGTGTGATCGGTGCCGCGGTCGCACGCGAGCTGGTAAACCGCTCAGATGGTGCTGAGGTGACGCTCTTTGAGAAAGAGAATCACGTTGCAGCCCACCAAACCGGCCACAACTCCGGTGTCGTGCACGCGGGGCTCTATTACGAGCCGGGCAGCCTGAAGGCGCGTTTGTGTCGCACGGGCGTCGACCTGCTGCAGGAGTTCTCTGAACAGCACGCGGTTCCCTATGACGCCTGCGGCAAGGTAGTGGTGGCCACCGACGATGTCGAACTCGAGCGGTTGCAGGCAATCTTCGAAAAGGCCAAGGCGAACGGTGTGCCCGACGTGAAGATGCTCGACCGCGACGGCCTCGCAGAGGTTGAGCCGAACGCGGTCGGCCTCGCAGCCCTCCATTCACCGCACACCGCGATTATCGATTACCGAGGCGTCACTGAGGCGCTGGCCCAAGAGTTTCGAAAGGCCGGCGGCAAAGTGCGGTTAGAAACCGAAGTGGTGCGGCTCGAGAACAGGAGCAAAACCGCCATCGTGCACACCACACATGACTCGGCTGAGTTCGACCTCGTCATCGTGTGCGCGGGGCTGCAGTCAGACCGGCTCGCGAAGCGATCGGGCGAAGACGCAGACCCGGCGATTATTCCGTTCTTCGGGCAATATTTCATTCTCGACAGTGAGTTCAATGATGTGGTGAACGGGCTGATCTACCCAGTGCCAGACCCGAAATATCCATTTCTCGGAGTGCACGTCACCCGTCGCATCGACGGCGGCCTGATGATCGGGCCGAACGCGTTTCTCTCGTTCTCTCGAGAGGGTTATCACGGGCTCGGCATCAACGTGGTTGACTCGCTCACCATCGCAGCAAACGCTGGGTTTTGGAGGTTCGCGTCGAAGAACATGGCGACCGCAACACGTGAGATTGGCGGAGTGCTTTCGACCAAGAAGTTTGTTGAAGAGGCCGCGCGCTATGTGCCGTTGCTGAAGGGGGCGAAGGGCCACCGTGCTACCCGCGGCATTCGGGCGCAAGCTATGAGCAAAGACGGTTCGATGGTCGATGATTTTGTGATTCAGCACAAAGGATCAGCGGTGTTCGTGCGCAACGCGCCCTCACCCGGGGCAACCTCGTCACTTTCCATCGCCGAATATCTCGTCGAAGAAGCGTTTCGTGAGCACGGCATCGCCTGACGCTCACAACTGAACATACACACCACACAAGAGAAAGCTAAGACCATGAACACCCTCTGGAACCCATCGCCGACAGCTTCGTCGGTGTTTCTCGCCCCCTCAGCCGTGATTGGCGGCAACGAGGCTGCAAGCACTGTTGGCACCGTGCTGACCGATCGGCTCGGCTTAGTCGCAGGCGGCGCAGTGCTGCTTGGCGTTGATGATGCGGTTAGCGCAGCCGGGCTCGTTGAGCCAATTGCGACTTCACTTCGCGAGTCGGGTTTTCGAGTCGAGCAGCGTGGCGGCTTCGGGGCAGAACCCTCGGCCGAAGTGCTTGACCCGATCATCGCCGAGGCTCGTGCCGCCGGCGTCGACGCGGTGGTCGGCGTCGGTGGAGGGTCGGTGCTCGATTCTTCAAAACTCATCGCACTGATGCTCAAGAACGACGGCACCTGTGCAGACTGGTTGGGTGAAGCGAAGCCAGACAATGGTGTCGCCCCGATGGTGCTGATCCCGACCACCTGCGGCACCGGGTCTGAGACCACCCGCGTCGCCATGGTCACCATCGCAGGGTCGAAGCGATCCTCTGTGTGTGATCTCTATATTCCCCCCGTCGCGATCATCGACCCGAAGCTTGTCGCCTCACTACCAAAATCGGTGATCGCTGCGACCGGCATGGACGCGCTCGCGCACGCCGTCGAGGCCATGATGGCAACCACCGCTTCGATGCTCTCGGCCACCCACTCGCTGCGCGCAATCGAGCTGCTCATTGAGAACCTCGAAGCAGCGGCGAATGGCGACAAAGAGGCACTCGCGAAGGTGATGTGGGCATCGCACATCGCTGGCCAGGCTCTGAACGCCGGTGTCGTGTTCGGCCACTCACTTGCCTATTCGCTGGCCCATGCACAGCCGATGCCGCACGGCATGTCGTGCGCGCTCGCTCTGCCCTATTGCATCGCCTTTAACCAGAACCTCGACGCGAAGCTGGGCGAGCGCATTGCCCGCGCGATCACTGCCGGCAAGAGCGACAGCCTGCGAGTTGCCGCCGATGAGGTTGCGGCGATGGTGACGCGCCTGGGCTTGCCAGCCACGTTGCCAGAGGCGAGGATCGCAGAAGCCGATATTCCAGAGATTGCCTCGATGTGCGTCGGCTCATACCCGCGCCCCACCAACCCCGAGCCCTTCGACGAGGCAAAGATTGCTGCCCTGCTTGAGGCAATGAACACCGGCGACATCGAGCGTGCGTTCGCGGTCACAGCCTAAGACAACTCACAGCTCACAGAAAGAAGAGATGATGAAAGAACTGAAGAACCTAGTCGGTGGCGAGCTTGTCGCAGCCGCAAGTGGTGCGACGATCGACGTAACGAACCCGGCCCGCCCAGAAGAACTCGTGGGCACCGTGCCTTCGATGGGCAAGGCTGACCTCAACGCAGTGTTTGCTGCAGCAGAGGCGGGTGCCAAGGTGTGGCGGCGCACAGGTCGCCTCGCCCGAGGCACTGTGTTGCTGAACGCGGCAACGCTGATTCGTGAACGAAAACAAGAGCTCATCGAACTGATTGTCGCCGAAATGGGCAAGACGAAAGCCGAGGCTACCGGTGAGGTCACTAAGACCGCCGAGTTCTTCGAATATTACGGATCTATGGGTCGCGATGACTCGGGGCAGTACCTGCCCGACGCTCGGCCGAACACCTTCGCCTCGCGCTTCGTTGAACCTCTGGGTGTGGTGTTGTTGATCACGCCGTGGAATGATCCTTTGCTCACCCCTGCACGCAAACTCGGCCCCGCCCTCATTTCTGGCAACGCAGTGATCATGAAGCCTGCAACGGTCACCCCACTCGTGGCGCTGGCGCTGGCTGAGATTCTGAACGAGGCTGGCTTACCCGCAGGCGTGCTCGGCACGGTGACCGGCCGTGTTTCTGAAATCGGCGACGCGCTGTTCGACTTCGACGCGCTGAAGGCGGTCTCATTCACCGGATCGACCAAGGTTGGCAAAGAGTTGCAACAACGCATGTCGTCGCGCGGTGTTCGCGTGCAGACTGAAATGGGCGGCAAGAACGCCTCGGTCGTGCTCAACGATGCCGACCTCGAGCTTGCGATTCCCACCATCATCTCTGCAGCATTTGCACAGACCGGCCAGCGCTGCACCGCAACCAGTCGCCTGCTCGTGCAGCGTGAGATCGCGCCGCGTGTGCGTGAAGCGATGATCGCCGCAGTTTCGGCGCTCAAGGTCGGCCCCGGGCTTGAAGAAGGTGTCGACATGGGCCCAGTGGTAGACGAGGGATCGCAGGCAGGCATTCGCGAGCACGTCTCGCGTGCACTCTCGCAGGGTGCAGAGGTCATCGCGAAGAGTGAGCTCGTCGGCGCCGCAGCTACCGGTGGCTATTTCGTGGAGCCAACTCTGCTGCAGATCACCACCGATCACGATATTTGGGCTGAAGAGGTCTTCGGCCCTGTGATCGGCATGGTCGAGTTCGACACCCTTGAAGAGGCGATCGATCTTGTCAACGATTCGAGCTATGGGCTGTCGAGCTCGTTGTTCACCAACAACCTCGGCAACGCATTCGAGTTCATTCACGCAGTCGACACCGGCCAGGTGTCGGTGAACCAGCCCACCAGCGGCTGGGACATTCACCATCCATTTGGCGGGTTCAAAGACAGCGGCTCTGGCTATAAAGAGCAGGGCCACGATGCGCTCACGTTCTACACTCGCGTGAAGACCGCCGCGATTCGCACCCGCTAAACCGCATTCAACTACCCGACGCTGCCGCATTTTCAGCGTCGGGTGGTTGTGGTTTCTACCGGTAAACTGTTCTGGTGCTGAGTGTCGTGGTCTTGATCTCAGGCGGGGGCAGCAACCTCAAAGCGTTGCTTGATGCCGCCGCCGAACCCGGGTACCCGGCACACATCGTTGCTGTCGGCAGCGACACTGATGCCGCAGGGCTCGATCACGCACGTGCTGCTGGAGTGCCGAGCTTTGTGGTGCGCCCGCGCGACTACGCGGATCGTGCCGCGTGGGGCGATGCGCTCGCCGCCGAGATCAGGGGGCACCTCAAACTGTCGGACATTTCGACAAGCTGAATGACCGACAGTTCGCAGGTCGAGCTTGTCGAGACCAAGAACGCCAACAACGACTACCTTGTGGTGAGCGCGGGCCTGATGCGGGTGTTGCCAGCGAACTTCGTGCGCGAATTCTCGCCGAGGCTCATCAACACCCACCCCGCGCTGCTGCCACTGTTTCCTGGTTCGCACGCCGTGCGTGACGCGCTCGCAGCAGGCGCCACCAAAACGGGTGTCACTGTGCACATCATCGACGAGGGTGTTTAGTCGGTGTATCTGAAAGCGCGGATGTAACGATCGGAAAGCGCGGGTGCGGGCACCCGAAAGCACCCCGCGCCCGCGCTCTCAGCATCAGTTCCCGCTGCTCTCCTGGCTGGACATCTCGGCGGTGTGCCGGCGCATGTTCGGGCCAGCGAGTTGCACGATCTCCGCGCCTGACACGAGCCGGTTCAGGATCGATTCAGCGATCACCGCATCATGCAATGACTTGTACCAGTCCTCGGGATCGAACTGGCTCGTGATCGCGGTCGCGCCCCTGCCCTCGCGCGCGGCGAGGATGTTCAGGAGCTCTGCCGCGGTCTCGCCCGAGATCGGCGTCGTGAGGAAATCATCAAGCACGAGCAGATCGCACGAGTGCAACGCTTCGAGGAACCGGAGCCGGGCCGGGTCTGCATGCTGGTACACCGCGAGCTGGTTCGCGAGATCGTCCAGCCGGTAGTACTTCGCGCTGTAATCGCGGCGGCAGGCCGCGTTCACGAGTGCTTGCGCGAGGTACGATTTCCCCACGCTTGATGATCCAAGAATGACCAGGTTCGTGGCGTGGTCGACCCATCGGCAGGCCGCGAGCCGGGTGACGACTTCTCGGTTCAACGAGCGACCATCGAGGTAGTGAATGTCCTCGATACATGCGGCTGGGTTCGGGGTGCGCGACGCTGTGAGTAGCTTCAAGAGTCGTCGTTCACCCCGGGCCTGGGCTTCTTGATCGAGAGCGTGTCTGATTTTCTGCGAGAACGACCACTCATCGAACGCGGGATCGTTCGCGATATCGATGACGGCTTGCCCGAACGCGGTCATGCGCAGCTTCGTGAACAGCGGCATGTCGTCGATCGTGAGATGCACGTCAAGCATCATTCGCCCCCTTACCGGTGAGAGCCTTAAGCGAGAAAGCCTCTGGCCCCGACAAATGCGCTCTACTGGTGTCTCGGTGAACGACCGGGCCGGCCGTCATGCTGCCAGCCCTGCGCGGCGGTGAGGTGAGGGTGCCCGGCCGCCCGTTCTGCTCGGCCTTGAGCGCAGCGATCGTGTGCTTCACGCTCGTGTAGCTGACCTGTCGGTGAGGGTCCTGCTCGGTGAGCTGTCTGCAGGCCTGCTCGAGGAGCTGCCTACCGCTACGCTTCCCCAGATCGAGGATATTCATACAGGAGCGGAACCCCTGCGCCTCGATTGATTTCTGATTCAGCACTCGTTCCAGCACGGCCACGCATCCCGGCCCGACTTTCGTGCCCTGCCGCAGAAAGTACGCCCTCGTCCACAGCCCCGTGGTCTCCGCAAGATACGCGGGCGCATGCTCAGGGATGGTGACATACTCGCCACGTTTCTGGCCGAGGTGATGCGTCGCGATGATCTCGCCTTGAGCGAGGATATCCACACGTTCGCCGGTGATGCGCGCGTCGACACTGAGCCCGGCGAACTCGTACGGGACGGAGTACTTGATCGTGTCGATCTGGATGTGCCAGTCACGATGAACCTTCGCTTTCCGCCACACCACCGGCGCCCACCGCTGCTTGGGCAACGCGGCAAGGTCCGCCTGCTCAGACTCGATGAACCATTCCCTTCGGCTGCGCTGCTCGCCTCTGAACGGGGTGCGTGCGTTCACCCATTCCACTCGTTCAGCGACAGCATCGTTCAAGTCATCGAGCGAGGCGAACTGGCGATCGGCAAGGAAGTGGATGACCCAGTTCGTGACGACCTTCACACCCGCCTCAACACCGCCCTTGTCGCGTGGCTCAGCGGAGCGGGTAGGGACAGCCGCGGTTTGGTAATGCTCGAGGAACTCGGCATAGGCAGCATTCACGTCTCTCGCGCGTTCGGTTCTGCTGATCTGGTTCGACGCGGTCGACGCGTTATCAGGCTTCTGTGCCCCGTTCGGTTATGCGCCCAGGGCGTGGGGTGGTGTGGTGGTTTCTGGGGGTGCGCGCCCGAGGACACCAATTCGGGGGAACATAACCATCACAGCGATCTGAGCCAGTCGAGCAGTGCCGTGTCGTCGCGCCAGACTGCGCGCGGGCGGGGTCCCTCCGAAATAGTTGAAGGCTCGGTATGGCGGAGGGCTTGGAGTTTCGTGTTCGTGTTGATCTCGGCGTATCGGTTCGTGGTGGATAAATCAGCATGTCCGAGCCAGCCGCGGATCACGTTAACTTCGACGCCCGCTTCGAGGAGGTGAACAGCGGCGGTGTGGCGAAAGATGTGCGGGCTGACCCTGCGCCCGGTGCGTGGGTCGTCAAGGTGGCCCGCATGCCGGCGAACGATCTTGTAGATTCCCGAGCGGGTGAGTGAGGTTCCGGTCGTAGACACGAACACATGCGCGTCAGGTGCCCGAAGGCGGCCCTCAACCTCGAGGAGTTGTGTGAGTAGCCGTGACGTTTGCTGCCAGAGTGGGCAGGTGCGCCATTTGTCACCCTTGCCGTGAAGGCGAACCCGTGCTGGCGTGTCAAGGCCGAGGTCGCCGACGCGAACGTCCGCGGCCTCTTGCGCGCGGGCTCCGGTGTTGTAGAGGAACAAGATCAAGGTCCGGTCTCGCAGGGCGAGCGTGCCGTGGCGGGGCAGGCCTCGGAGGAGGGTCTCGGTTTCGTCGCGTTCAAGGTAGCGGGTTTCGGCGGGAGCCGACCGTTTCATTGGGATCGCGGTGACTCGTTGGCATTCGCCGAGCATCTCTGGTTCTCGGGTAGCAATGTAGTCGAACAGGGTGTGAACTGCGGCCAGGCGCTGATTCCGGGTGCGGACGTGGTTGCCGCGCTCGTCTTCCAGGTACCGGAGGAATCTCACGACTCGTTCGAAGGTCATGTCACCAACGGTGAGCCTGGTGATTCGGCTGTTATTGTCTTTAGCGACGAACCCGAGGAGCAGCCGAACGGTGTCCCGATAGCTACTCACCGAGGTGGGCCGTAACCCTTTGACAGTGACGAGATGGTCGATGAAGAACGACTGGATCAGTGGCCCAATCGGCTGGTTGGCGTTCATGGGGTTGCCTCCATCCAAACCGATTGCGCATACGTTTCGAACCGGTCGGCGCCCTCGGTGAGTAGTTCCGGGGTCATGCGCAGGTAGACGGCGGTTGATTCCGGGCTGACATGTCCCATGAACGTGGACAGCCGGAATAATCGGTCGCTGGGATCGATGCCCTCCCGGTACCAGCGCAGCAGGCATCCGACCGCGAACGAGTGACGCAGCGAATGCAACCGCGGAGCTGAGACTCCGTCAGGGACGGTGAAATCCAGTTCGGTGATGATCTGGTGGAAGACGCTGCTGGATGTGCAGGGGTGAATGCTGCGCCGTCCATCGAAGCTGAACAGCGGATCGGTAGGGACAGTTGAACAGTGGTTCAGGCGACTGGTCAACAGCTCGCCGATGCGGGGGCCGTGGGGAACCAGGCGGCTTTTGCCGAACTTCCCGCCTCGAACGGTGATGAGTTGACGGTCGGTATCAACATCACCAACTTGTAGGTTGCAGGCCTCACCGGCGCGCAGCCCCAGCCCGTAACATAACGCGAAGACCGTGCGGTGGATCATCGCGCGGTTTCGGGCCCGCGGGTTGTCATCCAATGCGCCAGCGGCGGCCAGGATCAATCGGACCTGGCTGGTCTCGAAGATGAACGGCAGTCGTTCAGCGGTCTCTGGTCGCCGGATTCGTTGTAGTGGACAGGCAGGTAGCCGGCCCTGTGCCACTGCCCAGTTGAGGAAGCCGGTCACGACGAGCACAAGGTGGTTGAAGCTCCGAGCCCGGTGTCGGGGGCGAGATCCGAGAAACTCTTCCAGCAACGGCCCGGTCAAGCCGTCTAGATCTGTGACACCGTGCTCATCAGCGAATCTGACCAGCAGACGGAGAGCCGCTTCCTCGGTCTCATATTTGCGGCCGAGGGCACGTTTGTATGCGAGGAAATCAGAGACCACAGCCGTGACGGCAGCATCATCATTCATGACAGCACCTCCTCACCGTCACCAAGAGCAACCTCACGCAACGCCTCGATGGCGACTTTCGCGTAGACCTCGGTGGAGCGGGCGGAGCGGTGCCCGATGAAGTCCCCGATCGTCTTCAGATCCATGTCCGCATCCACCAGCCGTTGCACCGCCGAGTGGCGAAAGGTATGCGACCCAGGGCGCGGCACACTCACCCCTGCTGCACGCAGGTAGCGGCTCGCAAGCGCAGACACCGCCGCCGAACTGATCGGCCGTTGTGGCGCGGCAGCCCGGAAGAATACGTGCCGGTCACTGGTATCCGGGCGGCCATGTTGCAGGTAGTCAACGACCGCGTCACCGACGATGGGAGACAGCGGGAACGCGGTGGAATGGCCAGCCTTGCGCTCGGGGATAGCCAACCGCTCCCGCTTCCAGTCAAAGTCATCCAAGGTCAGCGCGACGATCTCCCGGCCGCGCAGCCCGTAAGTGGCTAGCAACAGCAAAATTGCGTAATCTCGCCGACCGACAGGGCTGCGCCGGTCAACCGCAGCAAGGGTGCGGTTCACCCCTTCCCACGAGACCGAGCGGGGAATATTGGAAAGCCGGTAGAACTGGGGCCACCCGACCGTCCCACTCAAATCAGTACCGATGACACCCTCGCGGTGCGCGTATCGCAGGAACACCCGTAGCACTCCCGCAGTGCTGCGAACTGTGCTCTTTGACAAACCAGTAGCCGAGCGCTCCACCATGTACGCGCTCAGCAGCGTCGGCGACAACTCACCCAGGCTGGTAACCCCGATCCGGGACAGGTGCGCCTCGAATCGGGACAAGTGATGCCGGTACTGAAACAGTGACGACGCTCGGAGGCCCCGCTCACTACTGAGGTAGTCGAAGAACCCGGGCAGCACGTCAACGAACGGCACCCGTTGATGCCTCCGGCCCGAACCCTCGAAACCAGGCAGCACAACCGACAGCATCTGCTCGACCGGACCACGGACTTCCTTGACCATTGATCTGTCCGACCCGAACCGCGCTAAATGAGATGCAACTCTGTCTGCTACGAACGCCTCAACGTGCTCGGGTAGATCGGCAACGGTCCTCGCGCCTTGGACCCAAGCGAACTCCCCGAACGCGTACCCGATCGGCACCCGCCGCCAGATCGTCTTATCGGCATAGCCCTCCCTGACCAGCCATTCCAGATACGATTCGATCTCAGCACCGATCCAAGACCCCCGAAACCGATCGGTCGTAGCTGGCTTGACGAAATACTCCTCGAACATAACAATTTCCTTTCACTCGATTGAGTGAAAGGAAACACCCTCGCCCGACCATCCGCATTATGTTCCCCCGAATTGGTGTCCTCGGGCGCGCACCCCCAGAAACCACCACACCACCCCACG
>NZ_JBPCEU010000021.1:0-20774 GCF_050971685.1 Leucobacter fengyongliangi
TTGTGGAGAGAGCTTTTGGCATTGGGCCCTCGGCGCTGACGGAGGCCATGGGCATGCTCAACCACCATTTCGCAGCAGCCGCCTGATCGGCGCAGAGCGACAGCCTACCTCTGACTGCCGCCAATCTTTGCAACAGAGCCCTCATGAGGTCCTTTGGTCGGCAGAGGACTTCTGGCGTGTAGAAGACCGTTCGAAATCGGTTCGCGAGGGCGTAGTGCTTCGCGTCGTGCTCCCCACGCGGACCCCACTCGTTGATGTACGCCTCGAGCGCGTCCCAATTCGCGTACCGACGAGCGGAGTTGGTCTTTCCCACGCCTGCAGCGCCGTGGCAGATCCCGATGGTCTTCTCTTTCCGCACGGCGTTGGCGAACTCGGTGAAACGTCGGTGTTCTTTGGTGACGATAAATGCTTGGTTCATCACTCGTCCTCTTCGTAGGTGCGCAGCTTCGGCCGCCGCTTTGTGGGTTCGGGGATGCGAGGTTCCTCACGGGTGGCAACGGTCGGGATGCGGTCGTTGATGGCTCGCCGCAGCTGCTTGCGACGGGCGCGGCGAGCCGTTTCGATGTCGCGAAGACTGAGGCGCAGGTTGGGGTGGGCTTCATCGATAGCGGTACAGATGAACGTGTCCCGGTCATAGACCCGGATCTCGGAGATGTCGCGGGGGTCGTACCGGATCGTGATGGTGTGGCCGACGAACGGGGCAAGAGTGGGGGCGAGGTAGCGCTGGCCTTGGAAGTGGATACCGTCGCGTTGCACGACTCGGTTCTTCGGAACAGTGAGGAGAAGTCCGTCGAGCTCTTGGAAGCTGTCGGGCATCCGTGGCAGCCATCCGTCTGCAACCCAAGCGTCCCGCGGCGAGATCCCCAGCTCACTATGGGGCCGGTCGTTGTAGGTGCCAATAAACTGGCCGATAGCACGATCGAGACCGGCAAGGTCGAGGACAGGCGTAGGTGCCCGACTGCCGGGTCCAAGGTAGCCAGGTAGTGCGCTCAGGAGTTCCGTGTTGATCGTGCCGAAGAACCTCTCGATCTTGCCGCGCCCCTGAGGCCTGCCGACGGTTGAGTGGATGATCCTGACATGCAGGGCGATCGCGGTTCGTTCGAGGTGGTGGCTGATGAAGTCGGAGCCGTGGTCGACGTGCAGGATGTCGGGGATGCCGCACATCGCCCACGCGGGGTCGGTCTTCCGCCAGATCGCCTGCCGGAGGGCGAGGGCTGTGTTGATAGCTGAGGGTGCACCGCTGAACACCATGAACCCGCAGATCGCACGGGAGTAGTCGTCCATCACGGTCGTCAGCCACGGCCGGTCAGGTTTACCGTCAGCGCCGACGATGAGGATGTCGAGTTCAGTGTGGTCGGACTGCCAAGTTTGGTTCGGGTGTTCAGCACGGCGCCGGAAGACGAGCTCGTGCTTGTCTCGGTACGAGGCCGGCCCCTCCAGCGCCAAAGTGACAAGAGCCGGATCGAGGGCCTGGACGATCTGCCGCACGGTCGCATAGCTCGGAGCCCGCAGCTCACGCGCCTGCGCATCAGTGACGGCGAGACGATGCAGCGTGGCGACACTCGGGCGCGGCCGAGTGAGTGCCAGCTGTTCGATGAACGCGACCGTCTCTGCTGAGGTTCGGCGGACACCTTTGTCCATACGCGCATGAGGGTCGAGGGATGCGACGCCGCCTGCTCGATAGAGCTGGTTCCAACGCTGCAGAGTCCGAGCGGAGATCCCTGTTTCCCGAGCGAGGACGGCGAGCGGGATCTGGTCTTCGACATGCAGCCGAAGAACACGCCACCGCTCGGCCGCATCCACGAGTCACCTACACGGTGGTGCTCTCGCGGGCCGCAGAGGCTTGCTGATGCCGGTACAAAGTGGCTCGGCTCCACCCGACGAGCTTTGCCGCATCCTCCGCGGTGCGGCCCTTCGCCCGGGCCTCGGAGACGAGCTTGAGTTTGTCCGCTACAACCACAGGATCGGACAAAGGCCGACCAAACTTGGTGCCCCCATTTCGAGCGGCTGTGATTCCTGCGTTCACACGCTCGGTGATCAGCTCGCGTTCATACTCGGCCAAGGTGGCAAGCATGTTCAGCATCAGCCGGCCCGACGTCGTCGACGGGTCAATCCCATCCGAGATGCTCTTCACCTGTATGTCACGCCCTCGGAGCAGCTTCACCGTGTTCAGCACATCGATCAAGGATCTTCCGAGGCGATCGACTCGCCACACGACGACGGTGTCGCCGGGCTGGGCGTGCTCGAGGAGCTTCTTCATCCCGGGGCGTGAGATCGCGGTCCGACTGCCCGAGGTGACGTCGGCAAAAATGTCCCGCTCCTGCACGCCCGATTTGACCAGAGCCTCAACCTGCAACTTTGCGTCTTGGCTTCTGGTGCTGACCCGCGTATATCCAAGATGTCTCACGGCTCCATTCTGCCTTGGAAATAGCTAGAAACGTCGACGCAAAGACACTTCGCGGTGAGACATGTTTCCAAGACAAATGTGACCCGGAATTCCACCGTTAGTTCCTGAGGCTCGAGGGAGGCTTCGCGTGTCTCGAAAAGCTTTTGATTGTCAACGCATGTCGATGTCCGTCATGCCTTGGATCCCGGACATTCGGGGGTGTGGTGCAGGAAAGCTGGGGAGGCGAGAAGCACCCGGAAAGCGGCGGTTGACGCGTCGCACTGGATGAAATTTCCATCACAGTTTTGGCGTGGAGTGTTCATCCACGGTTTGGTCGGACGCCACCGATGCGACATCTGGTCCTCCTAATTTGGGCGACGTGACCAGAACCGATCTTTCATCCTCACGCCTTTGGCGCGGCGACGGACAACCTCTGCTCGAGCAGATCCGCCTTGCAAGTGCATCGTTCTCCGAATCGGAGAAGCGAGTTGCGCGCTCGATCCACGCCGATCCGCGTGTCGTCATGACGAGCTCCGTGACGGAGTTCGCCCAGATATCTGGAACGTCGGTCGGGTCAGTTGTGCGGTTCTGCCAGAGGTTCGGTCTGCATGGCTTCCAAGAGTTCAAGCTCCTACTCTCGCGCGAAACCCCGCCCGATAGCCCGGGCCCGACCGATGCAGAGGATCCACTCATGAGCACTGTGCGGGGGACTCTGCGTGAAAGCGCGGACGCACTGGAAGCAACCGCCACTCACATCGACCTCAGCGACGTGACGACCATCGTCGACGCCCTAGCATCGGCCCGACGCATTCGGTTCGTAGCAGTGGGCACGTCCGCTCCGCTTGCCTCAGACGCAGCCTATCGACTTACGGCCCTCGGACTCGACGCGACGTTCACCCCCGACTTCATCGCCCAACACGTCGCCGTCCAGGGCCTTGATGAGCGCGACGTCTGCTTTGTCATCAGCCACACGGGATCGACGAAAACGACGCTCGAGGCGGCGCGCACCGCTGCCAATTCAGGAGCGAAAGTCATCGGCATCACGAGCTTCCTCACATCCCCGCTCACAGAGATCGCACACGCGCTGATCGTCGCGGGGAGCTCGGAGACGCGGCATCGAGTGGAGGCGATGACCAGCAGAATCGTGCATCTCTCACTTCTCGATGCCATCTACAGCGTGCTCACGATCCGAGTCAGCGGCGCGACGGAACGGCGTGACGAGGCCGAGAAACTCGTCAACTCCCACCGGATCTGATCCGGCTCGAGCCCCATAGACAGAGAGCGAAGATCGTGAACGGACAGGTCACCGACACCGACGGCAACCCGCTGGCGGACATCCGGGTAAGCGACGGGAACACCGTCGTGCATACTGCGGCCGACGGGAGGTTCCAGCTGGAGACGGACGCGCGTTTCGTGTTTGTGGTGCGTCCGGTGGGTTGGCGATGCAACCAATGGTACTTCGACGGTCGCGAATCCGAGGTGACCTTCACCCTGCAGGCGTCCCCAGTAACGCTTCCGCTTCGCTTCGCTCATCTCACGGACACGCACATCGGTGATGGCGGCAACTATCCGCAGCCCGCGGAACTTGGCACGGGTGAACGTTTGTCTACATTGCTGACCAAGATCGTCGAAGACCAACCGGACCTGCATTCCGCGATCATCACCGGTGACCTGACCGACCACGGCCTCCGCGAGCAATACCGCGAGTTCCGCGAAGCAATTTTCGACACACCAATCCCCGTGCATGTAATTCCCGGCAACCACGATCACATGACGGAACAGACGAGCGATGTCGTCAGCCGCAACGGCTACGCAATCCACTCCGGAGAACCGCGCCACTACGAAGCATTTCTCGGCCCGCGGTGGTATTCGTACGATCTTCCCGCACTGCACGTCGTCGCCATCGACTGGTTCACGCACGAGCTCGGCCGGGATCACGAACAGCAGAATGCCTGGCTGAGGGCCGACCTCGAAGCACTCGACGAGGACATTCCCTGGATCCTACTGTCGCATGATCAGCCAGGCTCCTCGATTCTCTCTGGGCTCCCGAGGCCCCCCATCGCTACATTCTCGGGGCATCGCCATACGTCGCGGGTCGTACGTACTGCGGACACGCTGCACGTCAACACTCCACCTGCGCTCTTCGGTGGCGTCGATCTTTCTCCGGCGACCTACCGCCTTATCACGTGGGACGGCGTAACGATCGGCGTCGAGACGCTCCCTACCGATCCGGATCCTGCCCAGACCCCCGCGGTACTCCTCCCAGCCGCGGCCGAAGCGGCGCGCTGGCGCCGGAGCGTCGGGACGCCCGGCCAGCGTGCCCCTTTCGCGATCGCCAAGGGCGTCATCGTTCTTCCCCTCGCCGATGACGACCACGCTTCGGGGGGTCTCTTCGCGGTCGACGCCGCGACGGGCGGGCTGCTCTGGCACGCCGACCTTGATGCTCCCGTGCGTTCGGCCCCCGTGGTGCACGGCGCGAGCGGCACGGTCCTGTGCACATCGGTATCCGGAACGACAGCGGCGTTCGAAATCTCCACGGGGCGACAGCTATGGCGGAAGCACACCCCCGACCCACTCAGGCTCTTCGGGTTCACTCCGCCAGCAATTCACGAGAATCTCGTCCTCGTGGGCGATCACTCCACCTTGCGCGCGCTCGACATCGACGACGGACACACGATCTGGGAGCGACGGGACATAGCGCCGTACCAGATCTTCGCCCTCCTCGCCGCGCCCGTCTTCTGGGAGCGACGGGCAGCCGACGACGCGTCGGCTCTCATCGTCTGGAGCGGATTCCCTGAGCCGCGAGTCCCTGTCCTCCTGGATCCGGAGACGGGCGAAACGTTCGGGGACCGACTTGCGGAGAGCAACACAGATCTCCTCGAATCGTTGCGCGGTTCGTCCCCCCTCCCGATCCGCACGCCGCTCATCGAACCTGCTACGGGTGATCTGATTGCGACCGGGATCACTGGAGTGTTCCGACGTCCCACGAACAACGACGCGGTGAGCTGGTTCCAAGCGAGCTCGATTCCGTGGAACCCGACGCCGCCGTACTGGACGCTGGAAGGAGTTCTGTTCTCCGACGCGGGAGGCAGCGTCTATCTCAGAGACGCGGCGAGCGGCGAGACACGCTGGCACGCAGAGGTCGCGGCTCGAAGTAATGCCTGCCTACTCACGTACAGGCGCACTCCTCATCCGCTCTTCGCGGCGCCGACGATCTTGGACAAGCAGGTCATCCTCCCAGCCCTCGACGGTGACATCATCACCCTCGATCTCGGTGATGGCGCCCTGCGCTCACGGTTCGCCACCGGCATCCCAATCCTCGTCTCCGTGCAGCGCTTCGAGGATACGACCGTCGTGCTCCACGCCGACGGCACACTCTGCGCCTACCCGAGCGCAATCGTGCAGGGGGAGGAGTCGTGAAGCACCGGAGTATCGGTTGGGTGCTCGTAGCACCCGCGCTCGCACTCATCGGATTGTTCGTGCTCTTGCCGGGCGTGCTTGCGCTCGTCGGCAGCCTCTTCCGCATCGATCTCGGCGACCGCACCGTATGGACCTGGGCCGGTATCGCGAACTACACGGCGATCCTCACCGACCCTGCGGTACAGCAGGCACTGTGGAACACGGTCGTCTACTCAGTCCTCACCATTGTTCCCAGCCTCGTGCTCGGACTCGGCACCGCCATGCTTGCGCACTCGTTTACTCGAGGTCGACCCGCGCTCCAAGTTCTGCTCTTTCTCCCCTTCGCCACCAATATGGTCGCGATGGCCGTCGTCTTCCGCTGGATCTTCGCGTCGAGAGGAGGCTTCGTCAACGAGGTCTTCGCCGTCGTCGGCATCGGACCCGTCAACTTCCTCGGCGATACCTCGACGGCGCTGTTCACTGTGGCTCTGGTGGGCATCTGGCGCCTGACATCCTTCGTGATGATCTTCTATCTCGCCGGCCTAACAAGTATTCCAACGGCGTTGCACGAGGCCGCCGCCGCCGACGGACTGGGCTCGTGGGCGAAGTTCCGACGGGTCACCCTTCCCCTGCTGCGCCCCATGACCGTGTTCGCGACGGTTATGGCCGTCCTGCAGTCGGTCCAGGTGTTCGACACCATCAACGTCATGACGGAAGGTGGCCCGCTCGGTTCCACCGAGACGGTGCTCACGATGACCTGGCGGCTTGGGTTCGTCTACTTCGACCTCGGCCAGGCGGCGGCGCTCGCATCAATGCTCCTTGTCGTCCTGGTTCTCATCGGAGTGATTCGGCGACGGGCATTTACTGGAGATAAGGAAACCGTATGACCACCAAAATCTCGCTCCGCCGCTCCCTGTCCCATTCTCTTCGGTGGCTGCTGGCTCTCGTTGCCATCACGATCTCGGTTTTCCCAGTGCTGTGGATGCTTCGCTTGTCGCTGTCTCCGGCTGACGAAGCAGTACTCGACGGTATCCAGCTCCTGCCGAGTTCTTTGGACTGGGGCAACTACGCACGAGCGTGGGAGAGTGCGGATCTCGGCCACGCAATGCTCAACGGAGCGCTGGTCACGGGCAGCATCCTGATCATCCAGATCATCACCGTGATCCCCGCGGGCTATGCGTTCGCAAAGCTCCGATTCCGAGGTCGCGACGCAGCCTTCGCTGTCATCCTCGCGTGTCTTCTGGTGCCGACGCAGGCTACAGCGCTGCCGTTGTACCTGGGCATCGGCTCCATCGGACTTGCGAATACCTTTGCGGCCTTGGTGCTCCCGTTCATGACCAGCGCGATCGGGATCTTTATGCTCCGTCAGCACATGATCACGATTCCCGACTCGCTCCTTGAGGCCGCGAAGGCGGACGGCCTCGGCACCCTCCGCACGCTCGTGCACGTCGTCGTCCCGTCGTCGATGCCGACGATCGCCGCGTTCGCAGTTTTGTCCGTCTTCACGCACTGGAACGACTATTTGTGGCCGCTACTAGTCGCCCGCGACCCTTCGCTGTACACACCGCCGCTGGCTCTTTCGATCTTCCAGCAGGCGGAGACCGGCACCGCGTACGGCGAGCTCGCTGCCGCAGCCATGCTCGTCACCCTCCCCATCGTGGTGCTGTTCATCGTCGCTCAACGCAAGTTCGTCACGGGCATCGCCGGTGGCGAACTGCCCGGGTGATGACAGTCAACCCGACTCCACAGTTTCACCTCCTCAATCCCACTTCCTATCTACGAAGGCGAAATCATGTCCCACTCACGCATCACACGAATGAGCGCATTGGGCGCCGGCCTCATCAGCTCCGTGCTCCTGCTCTCCGGGTGTTCCGCTCCCGCGGAAGAAGCTGCGCCTGCGACGCAGGCTGACATCGGGGAATGCTCACCGGACGGCGTCACCATCACCGCTCAGTACGCCAACCAGGGCCAAGCCGCGGCTGAGCTCGGCAAGAAGTCGATGGAGGAGACGTACCCCGGCCTCACAGTTGACCTCAAGGCCGCTCCCGAGGGAACGAGCTATGACGAGCTCACTCAGCAAATCGTCGCAGATATCGCTGCGGGATCCCGCCCGGACGTCATCATGCTAGGGCTCGATCAACTCCGATTCTGGGTCGAGAAATACAGCCCTCGCGAAATCGACCGGTCCTCGCTAAGAGACACCTACATCGACGACTACCTGGATGTCGGCACGCTCAACGGGAAAACTTACGTCGCACCCTTCCAGATCTCTGTTCCTGTGCTTTATACGAACACGACGCTCACGGAATCTGCGGGCGTCTCCGAGCTCCCGACCACGCATTCTGAGGTGCTCGACGGCGCTCGGCAGGTCCAAGAGAAGACAGATGTGACGACGCCGATCCAGATTCCTCGCGACAACATTGCCTGGTGGTTCGTGCAGGCTTTCGTCGGCAGCGGCGGGGCCGAGTACGCAAACGAGGATGGCACCGCTGGCTTTGACAACGAGGAGGGTTACGAGGCGCTGAAGATCTACGAAACCATCGGTGCAGAGAAGCTTCAAGACCCTGTGAGCTGGCAGGACTCGATCTCAGTCTTCTCCCGTGGAGAAGCTGCCTACTTCTTCGGCACACCCGCCGTGGGGGCCACCGTGGACGCCGCCGTCGGCGACTCCTTCGAGTGGACCATTTCCGACATGCCGATCCCCGATGGCGGAAGTGCTGTGCTCCCCGCTGGGGGTAACGGGTGGATGACCCTGTCCGACGATGAGTGCCGCTCGGCATACGCCGGAGAGCTCATCGGCGCGATGTTGGACCCCACGGTCATCGTGGAGAGCTCGAAAGCAAACAGCTATATCCCTGTGGATGTCGCCGCGAAGACCGAGCTGCTGGAGCTGGCGGAAGCACAGGGACCGCTCGGATACGCATGGCGCTATGAGGGAGTTCCTGTTGCCGGAGGCGGTTGGCCCGGAGAGAGCCTCGCGCGCACGAATCAATACTTGCAGGACATGGTGCAGGGGATGATCGACCAGGCTCAGCCTTCCAAAGAGATCGTTCCCGAAACCGTCAGCCGCATCGACGCACTGTCGAACTAGCCAGGGAAGAAGCTCCGTCATGTCTGCTGAAGTATCCCTCCGGCATCTGTCTAAGCGTTTCGGCGACGTCACCGCCATCGGCGATATCCATCTGGACGTCGCCGCGGGCGAATCGCTTGTCGTCCTCGGCCCTTCCGGCTCGGGGAAGTCGACCCTCTTGAGGATCGTTGCGGGGCTCGATTCGCTGGACACCGGAGAAGTCGTCATCGGGGGCACACCGCAGCAAGACTTGCCTCCCCACAGAAGAGACGTCGCGATCGTCTTCCAACACTTCGCGCTTTATCCCCATCTCAGTGCGCTTGAGAACATCACGCTCGGCCTGCGACACGGCCTGCGCCTCACCCGCGAAGAGGCACGGGCGCGGGCAATCGACCTGGCGCGGCGCATGGGTATTGGAGAGCTGCTGTCCCGGAAGCCGCGACAGATGTCCGGCGGACAGCGTCAGCGTGTTGCACTCGCGCGGGCGCTCGCGCGCAACGCGCGCGTCGTTCTGCTCGACGAGCCGCTCTCGGGACTTGACGCCCAGCTCCACGTCGCGCTGCGCCAGGAAATCGCCGATCTGATGCGCGCGACCGGTGCGACGTCCATCCACGTCACCCATGATCAGAGCGACGCGATGGCGCTGGCCGATCGCATTGCTGTCATCCGCGCGGGTCGAATCGAGCAGATAGGTACTCCGGAAGAGATCTACCACGATCCCGCGACGTCATTCGTCGCTGGTTTCATCGGGTCGCCACCCATGAACCTCTTCGACGGAGAGCGCAGGGACGGGGGGTATCGCACCGTCTTCGGTGTGATCGCCTCACCGCCCGCCTCCCGCAGCGTCCTGGTCGGAGTGCGGCCGGAGCGTCTTCGCCTCCGAGAGGCCGCAGATTACCGAGCGACCGGCCTCGTCCATACAGTGATCTTCGAGGGGGAGACGCAGGTCCTTGAAATCACGGTGGATGGCGTCCCCGCCGCGGTTCGCACGGATCGCGGCGTCTCGGTTCATCGCGGCGAGTCCGTATCGATTGGCTTCAACGCATCGGACATTCTGCTGTTCGACGCCGAGACGGGTGCCCGATTGCCACGCGACGGTGCTCATGCCGAGTAGGGGCGGCGCCGTCCTGTGGGATCTCGATGGCACGCTCATCGACAGCGAGGCGAGCTGGGCGCACGCGTGCGCCCAGCTCTCGCGCGAGCTTGGAGCGCATCCCTGGGATCCTGAACCGGCAGAGATCTCGGGCATCTCCATTCCTGGTCTTGCGGATCTCCTCCGTGAGCGTGGAGCTCGTAGTGAACGCCGTGTGGTCGTGAAACTGCTGGCGGAACGAATGGAGGATCTCAATCGTCGCGACGGAGTCTTGTGGCGCCCGGGGGCGCTCGACCTGCTGGAGACCCTGCAGCGTGCGGGCGTTTGCCAAGGACTCGTCACGATGTCCCCCTCGCGCACCGCAGCCACCGTCCTCGAACAGCTACCTCACCCATACTTCGCCGACGTAACGACGGCAGATATGGTCACCCGTCCAAAACCCGACCCAGAGGCCTACCGGACAGCTCTCCGCAACTTACGCGTCTCTGGCTCGCAATCCGTGGCAATAGAAGACTCCACCGTTGGGGTGCAGAGCGCGCGAGGCGCGGGTCTCCGCGTGATCGCCGTACGGGGCTCCCAACCCGTCGAGGCACAGGATGGCATCCAGGTATGGGAGTCGTTCCGTCATCGCGGGATCGATGACGTGATCGCGGCGGGCTTGCGACTCTGAGGCGTCTCTGGATCGAAAGCAGTGCCAGTACCCCTGCGCGTTGCACTGGAAACAAGCTCGCGAAACCCATGAATCTAGAGATATCTCACCGGCCGCACTGACTCGACTAGTCCCCGGGGAGCGTCCTCTCGTCTTGCCCGCCCGCCAGCTGACGGTAGCTTCACGTACCCCGGTTCGTCTGGAGCGGGGTGGCGGAGGCGCTCGAACAGGGCATACCGTCCATCCACCAGACGCGATCTACGTCGCTATCGTCGGACCACTTGCGCATCCTCAGCGCGACGAAAGCTACATAGCTGATGTACAGCGGAAGGCAGATGAAGCTAACCAGGATGATCCATCCGTCCGGTATGCCCCAGCACTAAACGCTCCACTTCACCAGAAATATGAAGACTGGGAGTGGTGCCAAGAGTGCCGCAACGGCCAGCGCGGACCCCTTTGACACCAACCGCGCTTGCCTAGACGCCTCAGGTGTCGTCTCCATGCGGCGGCGGTAACACACCCCATGCGCGTAGGGGCAGTGGAACCGACCATCTAACCGGTTCGCGAAACCCATGGGTTATGCGACAGGGAGGTTACGAGACACATGCGCCCGGTCGGGGACTCACCGAGGACGGCGAGCAGATTCGAGGCGCGGCCGGTTCAGTACAGCATCCCCATCACCGCTCGTACCTCGTCGAGAGTGCTCTGTGCGATCGATTGGGCACGGGCGTTGCCCTCGCGGAGCGCCGTTGCAGCGTCGGCGTACGTGAGGGCAGCGCGGCGTGCTCGGTGTTCCCGCAAGAACTCGTTCACCGCCTCGATCGTGAACTCCTTCAACGCGCCCGCACCAGCACTTCCGATCTCGGCGGCGATGTCCTCCGGAGTTCGGCTGAGCACGATCGCCGCTGTTGAGAGAAGGCCAGCAACCTCGGGCCGGTTCTCGGGATCGTAGGCAATGGTGCGTTCAGAATCGGTGCGGGCACGTTTGATTACTGTTGCTGTTTCGTCCGCCGTCATACCTAGTGCGATCGCATTGCCGTAGCTTTTGGACATCTTGCGGCCGTCGAGTCCCGGCAGCTCGGGCACATCGGTGATGAGCGCGACTGGCTCTGGGAAGACCTCGCCATATCGTTCGTTGAATCGGCGCGCGATCGTTCGCGTGACCTCGACATGCGGAAGGTTGTCTTTCCCTACTGGCACGAGGTTGCCCTTGCAGAAAAGGATGTCCGCAGCCTGGTGGACCGGGTAGGTGAGAAGTAGCCCACTCAGCGCGCGGCCTGAGGCTGAAAGCTCAGCCTTGACCGTCGGGTTGCGATGCAACTCGGCCTCCGTGACCAGGCTCAGAAACGGGAGCAGAAGCTGATTGAGCGCCGGTACCGCTGAGTGAGTGAAGATCGTTGTCGATTGTGAATCCAGGCCCGCTGCTAAATAATCAAGGACCGCTCCGTAGACATTCTCACGAACGTTGCCCGCAGACTCTCGATCGGTGATGACCTGATAGTCAGCCAGGATGACGAAAGTCTCAACTCCGGCGATCTGCAGCCGCACTCGTTCTCTGATTGTCCCGAAGTAGTGACCGAGATGAAGCTGTCCAGTGGGTCGTTCGCCCGTAAGGACCCGATAATGCTCGGGGTGCGCCGAGATTGAGGCGCGCAACTCCGGCATGCGTTCGGCGGTGGCGGTGAATGAGTCCATGTCTGCTCCGATACTCAGGGAGCTACACGGACGTTAGTACCGCGAATTTCGCGGGCTGCCGTGCAGCCCGCGCGTGTGCGTTACGGCTGCTTGTGCAGCCACCACCAGGACGAAACGGCGAAACGCATGGAAAGAGCATAGCGTGACCCGCTTGTCGCCGCTAAGAACGCGGTTACCCCATGGCGAAGATGCCGCGCGCCCGATGTGCGCCACGGCCGATGTCTCATAACCCTAGGGATACGAGACGTCTCATCTGCCTGAGTGTTGAGGACTTCGGACACTGACATGGTTCGCGAGTTTCCCAGGCTCGGCGATTCTCACAACTATGTCTCACAAGTGATTGACAAGATACGAGTACACACCCATAGTTGCGAGACACCTGGAGAACCCTGAAATGGCAAAGCTGATCGGCTACGCACGAGTGTCCACCCGCCAGCAGTCGGCGGATCGCCAAGAAGTGGACCTTCTGGCTGCGGGCGTCCGCCGAGATGATCTGTACACCGATCACGGAGTCTCCGGTGCCCGCGCATCTCGCCCCCAATTCGATCGCGCGATCGAAGCAATCGAAACCGGCGACACCCTCGTCATCACCACACTGGATCGGTTGGGCCGATCGACACAGAACATGCTCGCCTTCGCAGACGAGCTCCACGCTCGAGGCGCAGGATTGCGCGTGCTGAACCTGGGAGGCGGCGACGTCGACACGTCCACGCCGATGGGGTCGATGCTGTTCACCGTCATGGCAGCACTCGCGCAGATGGAACACCAAATCAAGCGCGAGCGCATCGTTGACTCGATCAGCAAACGACGCATCGCCGGCAAGGATCTCGGCGGACGCCGACAGCGAGTCACGGACAGCCAGATCCGCAACGCCCTCCACCTCGTACAAAGCGGCCAGCCAACAGCACAGGTCGCCCGCGACCTCGGAATGTCCCGCGCAACCTTCTACCGCCGGTCAAGAGCACTCACCGATTAGCACTCGACCGCAAAGTGTCGGTTTGTGCACACCAGTACAGATCGGGCGTTGTCCACAGTCCCCAGCACAATGCCCGGATTACTAGGGCCAGCTGTGCCGACGACTTCGGACAATGACACATCTGGTCGTCGACGTCGACGAGGCTGCCGAAAACGATCGTTATCGCCTGCCTGTACAAGTACGTGGCGATGTCTCCACGTTCAATCGTTCAGCACGTCAAGACCCTCGGCCTCTAGCTCGAACCGGAGTTGGACTCGACCCGACCAATAGGGAGAAAGCTCCTTGAGACGAGTCTGCGCGTGACGGGAGTCAGACGCCGTGGGCGGCGAGGAACTGGCTGACGTTCGCATGACGGAAGGCACCCAAGTTCTCCCGGATCTTGTCGTGATCCCAGTCCCACCACGCCAGCGCGATGAGGCGTTCCGCGATGTCGTCAGGCTGTCGACGGCGAATTACGGTCGCGGGTACGCCTGCAACGATGGCGTAGGGAGGCACGTCCTTGGTCACGACAGCACCTGCCGCGACGACTGCCCCGTCGCCGACGATGACCCCAGGCTTGATCTGAGCTCCGTGGCCGATCCACGTGTCGTTGCCGATCACGGTCCG
Source organism: Leucobacter fengyongliangi (assembly GCF_050971685.1). Classification (NCBI taxonomy): domain Bacteria; kingdom Bacillati; phylum Actinomycetota; class Actinomycetes; order Micrococcales; family Microbacteriaceae; genus Leucobacter; species Leucobacter fengyongliangi. Next base: position 13,875 of record NZ_JBPCEU010000021.1, read on the forward strand.
ACGCGCGGCGCGGGCCGAGAAAACTTCGTCATCATCATCAGCGTCGCCCCAATACTTACTGCTCCGGTAGAGGAAATGGTGCAAAGACGCACGGTCGAGCGGGTGGTCGACCGCACCCACCCTCACGAAGCTCGCGATGTTCGAGAAGCGACCGACAGTCGTGTTCGCGAGATCGGCGTAGCGGTCGCAGTAGCTGTAGTCACCCAGTTCGCTCGCTGATACGCGCGACCCCTCTCCGACCTCGGTGTACCTGCCGATCACGCTGTCGGTGATGACGGCTCCGCCGTGCACGATCCCTTGTGGCGGCAGGGGGTTTCCGTGGCCGGCGGCAAGGTCCCCACCCAGGTGCTCCGCCGCCGGCCCTTCCACGAGACACTCAATCGTGAGGGCAAGGAGATCTCCGCCCTCCGTGATGGTGCCGTGGTTCTCGATGACGGCGTCTTCCGCCCAGTGCGGGGCAGGGTCGGCGCGTCGAAGGCGTTGCTCGATGTCATCTCCCGCTTCTCTCCCGCGCTCGCGAAGCCGAGAGGCTCTCACCTCATCGCTCACGGTTATCCGGATGACTACGAGCGATCTGTATCTTTTCTTCAAGGCCCCGAGGACGGAGCGCGATACGTTCACCACCACTGAGCGTCCGGCGCTCAGGTGCTCGTCGATCTCCGTGGTGAGCCCGTAGCGCAGTCCGTGCGCTGCCCACTCGACCGCGAACTGCCCTCGCGCCGAGAGCACATCGAAGTCCGTGTCAGACAGCGGAAGGTGGTCCTCACCAGCGCCCGGTGGGCGGGTGATGCAACGGCGGGGATAGACGAGGTCTGCGCGTGCGCGCGCACGAGCTCGGGCGATCAGCGAGTCTTTGCCTGAACCGCTCGCACCGATGATGGCGACGAACGTGCCAGCGATCATGTCGGCCCCGGTCATGCGACGCGTACACCTTCGCGATAGACACTGCGCACGACCGGCACGGACGCTCCACCGTCGAAGCGGTGGTCTCGAACGCGGATGACGTCGGCGCGGGTGCCGGCCTCGATGCGCCCTCGGTCGTCGAGGCCGATGGCTGCTGCAGCGTTTCCACTGAAGAGCATCGCGCCCTGGGAGAGCGTGATCGAGCCGGCCGCTACGAGCTTGAACACTGCCTGCAGCGGACTGAACGGAACGTAGTCGGACGAGAGGATGTGCAGCAGCCCGCGTTTCAGCAGTTCCGCTGCCGCGACATTGCCGGACTGGCTCCCGCCGCGAACGATGTTGGGGGCGCCCATGACCGTGAGCATGCCGTGTTCCAGGGACGCTTCGGCTGCCGCGACGGTCGTCGGGAACTCCGCGATCTTCACACCGAACGCCGCCGACTCTTCCACCTGCTCGCGTGTCGAGTCGTCGTGGGCGGCGAGTGTGATTCCGCGCACCGCAGCGATCCCAGCAGCGTTTTTGCGATTCCGGTAGGAGTGCAGCGCGGCCTGCTCGATCATGCCGGCGATGTAGGCGTCAATCTCCCCCTCGCCGACGATCCCCTTGCCGAGGTAATACTTGCGGAACTCTGCCACGTCCTCGAACTGCCGCTGCCCCGGGGTGTGATCCATCAGCGAGATGACCCGAACGTCCTTGTGCGATGCGAACTCCTCGACGCGATCCGAGCAGTCTTCCGCTGAGACCTCGCAGCGCAGGTGGATCGCATGGTCGGCCCGGAGCAGTCCTGCGCTGCTGGCCGTGGTGATTGCGTTCGCGAGCTCTCGGGCGGTGCGGGCGAGAGATTCACGGTTGGAGGGCTCGGAACCGAGTCGGATCGCATCCAGGACGGTGGTGGTGCCGGCTGCGGTCATCTGGGCGTCGTGGGCGAGCAGGGCGGGGAGTGCTTCCCAGTGGACCCCCGGACGGGGCCGGAGGTGATGTTCGACGTGGTCGGTGTGCAGTTCGACACCACCAGGCATGAGGATGTCGCCTTCGAGGTCGATACCTCGCTCGGATGGGCCTGCGCTGATGTCGGCGATGCGTCCGTCGCGGACGAGGAGCGATCCGTGAAGAACCTCTCGCTCAAGCACGATGCGCGCGTTGGTGAAGACGAGATCGGTGGTCATCGGAGGCCTTCCAGGGGGTGGATGGAGTGAAGAAGGAATGGTGCGCCCGGTTTGGGTTCATGCACTACAGCGAGGGCGTCGAGTTGGACATCAGCGCCGAGCCAGTCCGCGAACCAGGTCTCGAGCACCGCCCGCGGCAGGTCATGAGCATCAAGGGCAATGCCGTCGGTGAGGGTGAAGTGAAACCGGAATTCGTCGAGAACATAGGGGTAGCCGAAGTCGACAAGCAGCGAGCGCTGACGCAGCGTCAGGGTCTCGGGTCGCCGCCGCGCGATCTCCTCAGGCGTCGTCGAGGCGCGCACGTGGTCGACCTCACGAACGACACGCGAAGCGAGTGCGTTGAGTGCGGGCGAGGGCGTTCCGGGTACGAGGGCCAGGAACCGCCCGATCCGGTCGACGGTCAGCGCCGGGATAGTCACCGGTCGGGCGGTAACCGCCAGCTCGGCAACTGCGTCGTTGAGAGCCTCGACAGCCCTTCCTGGCGCGAGTCGGAACGGGGCTTTCAGCGTCGCGTGGAACCCGTAGCGCCGCGGCTCCGTAGTGATCGAGTCGGCCGCCTCCCGGGCCAAGTGAGGCGAATGGAATTCCGAGATCGGAGAATCGTCGATGCTGCGGCCAAGCCATCCTTCGGCGTGTGATCTCAGCGCGATATCTCGTGGCGCGGCGTCACCGAGCCCGGGTATCGCGTACACCGCGTAGCGTTCGGTCATGCTGCTGCCGCTGCGGGGATGAAGTTCTCGACGGGGACGACGTGGTCTGCGACCGCGTCGCGGACTTCGGCGTCGTGGAAGATTCCGAGGATGGCGGTTCCCACCCCGAGCTTCTCGGCGATGAGCTCGACGACCACACGACGGTTGCGTGCGTCGAGCGAGGCTGTCGGCTCGTCCAGCAGCAGCATCGGCAGGTCGGCGATGAAGCCGCGGGCGATGTTCACGCGCTGCTGCTCTCCGCCGGAGAATGTGGCCGGCGGCAAGGTCCACAGACGGGTCGGGATGCCGAGGCGCCCAAGCAGGTCGCCTGCACGCTCGAGCGCCTCCTCGGCGCCGGTTCCGCGTTCGATGAGAGGCTCGGCAACCACCTCGAGCGCGGGAACTCGGGGAACACATCGGAGGAACTGGCTGACGTATCCCATCGCGTCACGCCGTGCGGCGAGGACCTCGCGAGGATCGGCCGTCGCGATGTCGAGGTCGGTCGACGCCGCACGGAGCCGAATGGCCCCGGCGTTCACGGCGTAGTTGCCGTAGACCATCTTCAGGATGGAGCTCTTCCCCGCTCCGGAGGCGCCGCCGAGAACAACGCAGTCGCCCGCGTGGACGTCGAAGCTCAGCCCGCGCAGGACCGCGAGCTCCTGGCCTCCTTGCAGGTGCATGGTGAAGGTCTTATCTAGATCGGAGACGGAGAGAACGGGAGGGGCGGTGTTCATGGTCATCCTTGCAGGATCGAGGAAACGAGCAGTTGCGTGTAGGGAGCCTGCGGATCGTCCAGCACCCGGTCGGTGAGTCCCGACTCGATTACGCGCCCGTCCTTCATCACCACGGTGCGGTGTGAGATCAGTCGCGCCACGGCGAGGTCGTGCGTCACGATGATGATGGAGAGTCCGAGTTCACTCACCAGCGAGCGGATGAGGTCGAGCAGGCGGGCCTGCACGGAGACATCCAGTCCGCTGGTGGGCTCGTCCATGAAGACCAGCCTCGGCGAGACGACAAGGTTGCGGGCGATCTGGAGCCGCTGCCTCATGCCACCGGAGAACGCGGCGGGCGGATCGTCGATCCGGTCGCGGGGGATCTCGACCCGTTCCAGCCAGTTCGAGGCCTCGCCACGAATCTGACGGTAGTTCCGCCACCCGTTCGCCATCAACGGCTCGCCGACGTTGCCGCCGGCGCTGACGTGCATCCGCAGTCCGTCGGCGGCGTTCTGGTGCACGAATCCCCACTCGCTGCGCCACAGTCGACGCACCCCGCTCTCGGAGAGCTGGCCGAGGTCGGTTACGTCCCGGTCTGCGCGGCGGTAGCGGATGCTGCCTTCGCTGGCTTCGAGCCGCTGCGACAGCGTGTTGAGGAGCGTCGACTTCCCGCTTCCCGATTCACCGACGATGGCGAGGACCTCACCGGGCCACAGGTCGAAGTCGACGCCGCGGCAGCCGAAGCGGTCGCCGTAGCGATGGCCGAGGTCTCGGACCTCGAGGAGGGGGCCCTGCAGGCTCATGCGGATACCTCGTGCTCGTGAGTGAGTGCGCTGACGCGCTCGCAGTGGTCGCTGTCGGAGCAGGCAAACATTGCCCCGCCGGCGTCGTCGGTGATGATCTGGTCCAGGTAAACACCGGTCGATCCGCAGATCGCGCACGGCTGCTCGAATCGCTGTGGTTCGAACGGGAAGTCTTCGAAGCCGAGGCTCTCCACGTCGGTGAAAGGCGGGATGGCGTAGATCCGCTTCTCCCGGCCGGCCCCATACAGGTGGAGCGCCGCGCTCTGGTGGAGCTTCGGGTTGTCGAAGCTCGGTGTCGGCGACGGCGCCATGAGGTAGCGACCGTTCACCATGACCGGGTAGTCATACGTCTTCGCGATATGGCCGTACTTCGCGATGTCCTCGTAGAGCTTCACGTACATCAGGCCGTACTCGTTCAGCGCGTGCATTCGGCGAGTCTCCGTCTCACGCGCTTCGAGGAAGCGGAGCGGCTCAGGAATGGGTACCTGGTAGATCATGATCTGCCCTTCGACGAGGGGCGTCTCCGGGATCCGATGGCGGGTCTGGATGACGGTCGCCTCGTCGGTTCGTGTAGTAGTAGCTACGCCCGTCACCGTGTTGAAGAAGGCGCGGATGGAGACGGCGTTCGTGGTGTCGTCCGCCCCCTGGTCAATGACCTTCAACACATCGTCAGAGCCGATGATCGCCGCGGTTAGTTGGACGCCGCCAGTGCCCCACCCGCGTGGGAGAGGAACTTCACGGGACGCGAACGGGACCTGGAATCCGGGGATCGCCACAGCTTTCAGTAGCACCCGTCGGATCATCCGTTTCGTCTGCTCGTCCAGGTAGCCGACGTTGTACTCGATGTCGTCCGCGCTCATGCGGGGGTCTCCTGACCGGTCTCGGTGTCGGCGCCGTGTTCACGACGCAGTTGCGTGATGAGGTGCAGCTCCGCTTGGAAGTCGACGTAGTGCGGCAGCTTGAGGTGCTCGACGAAACCCGCGGCCTGCACGTTGTCGGCGTGACTCAGCACGAACTCTTCGTCCTGAGCGGGGGCGACGACCCGTTCCGTGAACTCGTCCGCGCGCAGTGAGCGGTCGACGAGGGACATGGCCATGGCCTTGCGCTCTCCGCGCCCGAACACGAGTCCGTATCCGCGGGTGAACTGCGCGGGGGTGTCGGCGTTGCCGGTGAACTGGTTGATCATCTGGCTCTGCGAGGAACCTCATATAAATATGCCCGCGAAACACCACCGGTGACTCACATAAGAATGCCCGCGTAATTCTCGAGCTTAGCTTGCCTGTTTCCTGCTCGCGCGGGCCGGCTTGACCCCGGCTGCCGCGTTTGGTGCTTTCGCGAGTTCGATCGCTTCGAGCGTGCGAGTCTTCTCGGCCGCGAGGTAGGTGAGGCGCTGCTGGATTCGGTCGATCTCGCGAGCGATGTGGGCCGGGTTCAAGCTGTCACGGTACCCGGTCAACTCGGCGGTCTTCTCGGCGCTGAGCACACCGGAACGCTGGAGCCGGTCGAATGGTGTCGCGAGCTCATCGTAGACACGTTTACGGCGCCCCCTTTGATCGGTCGCCCAACCGATGGGTTTCTTCGTGGGGGTGAGGAAATTATGGCGATCGTTCACCAGCGGCCATAACTCGTTCAATAGCTTCAGCAGAGGCGCGGTGTCGTACCTCCAGTAGAACGCGTACCGGCGCACGATCTGATTGTTTTTCGACTCGATCGTGGCCTGATCATTCTTCTTGTACGGCCGGGACCTCGTGAAGTAGATGTCAAGTTCTGCAGCCCAACCGATGACGTCGTAGTTGATGAACTCGGACCCGTTATCAAAATCCACCCCGGTCACCTCGAACGGCACTTCGCTGATGAATCGGTCGAGGGCGTCACGAATGTGCAGGTGTGCGTTGTTCCGGATCGAGCGCGTGTACGTCCAACCGGTGTGCATGTCGGTGAGATCAACACTGCGACAGAACTCACCCTTCAAGACGGGCCCGCAGTGTGCGACGGTGTCGCCCTCGAAGAACCCGGGTACGGCCTCGATCTCGTCACCGGCTTTCCTGATCGTGATCGAGTTCCGCAGCAGCGGGCCTGGCGTGGTGGTGGCGATCCCGCGGAGTGGGTCCCTCGCGCGGGCTGGGGCGAGGTAGCGGTCGATCGTGGCCGGTGACATTGCCAGCAACTCGTCCGCGACGTGGTGACTGTACCTGCCCCGGCCTGGGACCAGTTCGCCGTGCGCTTCCAGCAGCATGAGTTGGAGTTCCATTGACGCGGCCAAGTATTTCCCGCTGATCCCGCCCGCGAACGCCCACACTTTCTGCAGCACTTTCAACGCGTCATGTGAGTACTTCAGCGGGCGCGGCTTACGTTGCCGGGCCCCTACCCGACGCGGTTTCAGCGCAGCTTGTAACTGTCTGCGCGCGTTGTCTCTGGACCAGCCCGTGATCGCGCATACCTCGTCAAGGAGACGGCTCTTCTCCTTCTTGGCCGCTGCGGCATACTGCTTCGCGAACTTTCGTGTGATCTCGTGTCTGGCACGCATTGATAGCCCACTTCCCATGAAACTGATGATTCCGTTTCGCGGGCATTTTTACGTGATGCACCGGAAGTGTTTCGCGGGCATATTAGGTGAGGCACGTCG
>NZ_JBPCEU010000022.1:0-12461 GCF_050971685.1 Leucobacter fengyongliangi
AGTAGTGCCCCGTAGAGTGGTGTAACGATCCCGGCCAGTAAACGTCAGCGTGGCCACCGGGATCTTCCTTCGAGGAAACTCTCACATCCCACTCGAAAGGCGTCACACCGATGACCACTCCCTCTATTGTCGACCCTGCCACCGTCCTCACCAACGCGCTGGGCGACGCATCACCGGATCTGATGCGCACCCTGCTGCAAACCATGATCAACACCCTCCTCTCAGCCGAAGCAGATGCGATCTGCGGCGCCGAGTACGGGAAGCCCTCTGCTGACCGAGTGAATTCCCGCAACGGATACCGCACCCGTGAACTCGATACGCGTGTCGGAACCATAGACGTCGCGATCCCGAAGCTCCGCTCCGGCACGTACTTCCCCGAGTGGCTCCTCGAACGTCGCAAACGCTCAGAAGCGGCGATGATCACCGTCGTCGCTGACGCCTACCTCGCTGGCGTCTCAACGAGGCGGATGGACAAACTCGTGAAGACCCTTGGCATCCATTCCCTGTCGAAGTCGCAGGTCTCCCGAATGGCCGCCGATATGGACGAGCATGTGCGTGAGTTTCGCACGAGGCCGTTAGGTGAGGCCGGCCCGTTCACGTTCGTCGCGTGCGACGCACTCACGATGAAAGTGCGTGAGGGCGGGCGGGTGATCAACACCATGGTGCTCGTCGCGACCGGGGTGAACGCTGACGGGCATCGGGAAGTCCTGGGCATGCAAGTGGCGACCGCGGAGACCACGATGGCGTGGAACGGGTTCTTCGCAGACCTTGTCGCGCGCGGCCTCACCGGGGTGAAACTCATCACCTCTGACGCGCACGCTGGCCTCGTTGAAGCGATGCGCGCGAACTTCCCTGGGACGTCGTGGCAACGGTGTCGCACGCACTACGCTGCGAACCTGATGTCAGTGACCCCGAAGAGCATGTGGCCGGCGGTGAAAGCGATGCTGCATTCCGTGTACGACCAACCCGACCAGAAAAGTGTTGAGGCCCAATTCGACCGGCTCCTGGACTACGTCGAGGACAAACTCCCCGAAGTGCACGACCACCTCGATGCTGCCCGGGCTGACATTCTCGCGTTCACCACGTTCCCGAAAGATGTGTGGCAGCAGATCTGGTCGAATAACCCGAACGAGCGCCTGAACCGTGAGATCCGCCGCAGGACCGATGTGGTGGGGATCTTCCCGAACCGGGCCGCGATCACCCGCCTCGTCGGGGCCGTTCTTGCGGAGCAGTCTGACGAATGGGCCGAGGGTCGTCGTTACCTCGGTCTTGACGTTCTCGCGAGGTGCCGCCTCACGCTCGTGGGTACCGACACTATCGGCCAGCACCATGAGCTCCCCGAGCTCGGGGCCGCAGCATGAGCGCCCCCACTCCTGGGCTGTACTCCGACACCGTGAGTGAGCTCGTCGCGAGCATCTGCAATCACAACGAAAACTAGCCCCCACATCCTTGAAGGATCACGAAACGGTTACACCACTCCACGGGACTTGACCCGCGTTAAGCCCGGTACTGAGCGTCACGGTGCCACGGCATCGGCTGAGGCTCGCCAGCTCTTGGGCGAGGCCGGCGAATCGTAGGCTTGAATCATGAGTGCATTCACCCTCGACGAACTCCTGAGCCTCGAACACGCCGGTTGGAAGTCGCTTTGTGAGTCCACTGGCGGCACGTTCTACGGCGAGTTGATGATGCCCGATGCGTTGTTTGTGCTGTCCAACGGCTGGGTGATGACTCGCGATGAAATCGCGGCTTCACTCAACGATTCTCCGGCTTGGGCGGCCTACGAAATCACAGACGTTCGGATCGTCGAAGCGGGTAGCGATGCCGCCGTACTGGTGTACCGTGCGACAGCGTCTCGGGAAGAAATGACGGAGCCGTACACTGCGTTCATGTCGAGCGTTTACCGTCGAGTGGATGGGAAGCCGAGAATGGCGCTCTATCAGCAGACTGAGGCAGCTGCGTAGACCGCTCAGGCTGCCGCGCCCGCTGCGCGGCCTTGCCCTCAAGTATCGTGGCTACATGAGTGATTCAGCGTCGAACCCCAAACTCAACCGCATCAACCTGATCTGCCTGGGTGTGGCTGACCTCATCCGCTCCCGAGCTTTCTACCGCGATGGCCTCGGCTTCGAAACTCCCAACAACGAAGAGAACCCCGAAATCGTGTTCTTCGACAACGGAGGCACCAAACTCGAACTCTTCCAGAGAGAAGAACTGGCCGCAGACATCGGTGGAGACAGCCCGCCCACTACCTCAGACCCCGCCGCAGCCTTCAACGGCATCACCCTCGCCTATAACGCGAAAACGAAAGAGGAAGTCGACGCGATCTTCGCAAAGATCGAAAGCATTGGAGGCACCATCGCCAAGGCCCCCGAACTGGTCTTCTGGGGCGGATACAGCGGCTACTTCCGCGACCCGGACGGCTACTACTGGGAAGTTGCCTACGCCGACGATTGGAAGTTTGATGCCAACGACATGCTTATCATCGAACAGTCTGGCTAACCCTCAGATCGCCTCGACGTGGTGAAACTCTTACTCACCGAGGATTAAGTAGTTACCGGCCGAGGCTGGGGCCGCCTCGGTATTGGCCCGGATGGTGGCGAGTTGGGCGGTAGGGGTCGTGCTGCCGGAGTCGTTCAGCGCGTTCGCGCGCGAGCTGCTTTTCGCGTGCCGCGTGCTCTGCTGCGGCCTGGTGCTTCGTCTGCACTCGTTCGGCGGCTTGAGCGGTGGGAAGCTGGCGTAGCTCGACGGCCTCGGCTCGTGCATCGGTGGCACGGGCGCGCCATTCTTGCGCGTACCGAGTTGCACGGCGCTCCCCGCTCTCGGCCGTCATCACATGCGCGGCGGGGTCGTTTCGGAATACTCGGCGGGCGAGGCCGGACGCTTCGAGCGGGTGCCGCTCGCGCGCGGTGCCCAGCTCGATCTTCGCGGCGGTTGCGGCTTTGCTCGCGTCGCGCACCTGGGGGTTTTGGCCGGCGCGCTGCTGGCTGACGCGCTCGACCCAGCTCTCGACCTCGTGCGGCCCCCACGGGGCGCTGCCCCAGCGCTGCTCAACGCGGCCGCGCGCCTGCTCCCACTCGCTCGTAGCAGCCTGGGCGTCGCGCTCGGCACGCCGGCGACTGAACCGGCCGGCGCTGCGCGCTTCCTGCTGCGCCTGCGTCGCGCGCTCGCGCAGCACAGCGACCTCGGCCCCGGCGGTCTGAGCTTCGGTGTGCAGCGGGGCGAGGGCTTCGGTGTGCGCCTGCTGCGCGGTGGCCTGCGTCGTCTCCGCGACCTGTTCGAGCTGGTGCAGCTCGGCGGTCTGCTGCTCGCACAACCTGGCGAACTGCCCGGCTGCATCGTTCCAGACGGCGGCCTGCTGCTCGGCGTGTGCAGCTTCGCGGGTGAGCTGGTCGACCTCTTCGGCCACGGTCGCGGCGTCGCCGGCGATGATGCCGTGCATGTCGCGCTCGGCTTGCTTTCGGGCTTCGTCGAGGCCACGGTCTGAGCTGTCGCGGGTGAACGCCTCGACGAACTGCTCGCGGGCATCTTGCTCGTCGACGGCGACGACGTGCAGCACGTTCGCGTCGCGGCCGCGCGTCATGCCGACGTAGACGCCGGCGGCATCCATCTCGTCGGAGAGCACCGCGTGCGCGGTGTCGACGGTCATGCCCTGCGCACCGTGCCCGGTGACGGCGTAGGCGAGCTGCACATGCTCGGCCACGTAGTCGGCGTCGAGGGTGCGGTGATGCCCCGTCGTCGGGTCGGCAACGGTGATCCGGCCGTCAGCGTTCACGCCCCGTACCGTCCACGTCTGCCGGTTGGCGACGCCGAGCTCGCGGTCGTTCTCGCGGGTCGCTACCTGCGCGCCTGCGGCGATGGGGTCGCCGTCGCGCCCGTGCGTCACGGTGGCGGGGTCGATCACGCCGGCGTCGACCAGACGCTCGTACACGGCGTGGTTGATCTGCTGCGCGGCCGCGTTCGTCGACGTGACGGCGATGGTGCTGCGGCCGGCCTGCTGCTCGAGCGCGATGGTTTCGGAAAGCCGCTCGAGCACCTCGCCGGGGGTGCCGGTCTGAATCAGGCCGCGTTCGTGCAGCTCGTCGAATATCTGGCCGGGGTCGTCGCGGTCGCGCATCCTCAGCGACAGCTCGGCATAGGCTTCGTCGATCCCGCCGTCTGGGGTGCGGAACCGTCGAACGTCGGTGAGGTCGAGGGAGACGCCTGAGAGCTGCGAGGCGCGGGCGAGGTAACCGCCTCGGCCGACGGCGGCGAGCTGCGCCGCATCGCCGGAGAGCACGAGCGACCCGAGCCGCATGTCGTCGACGTACTGGTGCAACGCTGCGGCGGTGTCTTGGTCGAGAATCCCGGCCTCATCGACCACGAGCACCGTGTGTTCGTCGAGTCGCCAGCCTGCCGGCTGCGACCGCCACCGTTCGGGGAGCTGCCAGCGCCCGGCGTCGTCGACCTCGGCGCCGGCGCGGTACAGCAGCGCGTGGACGCTCTCGCCGTCGACGCCGAGCACGTCGCCGGCCTCCAACGCGCCGCGCTTGGTCGGGGAGACGACCACGAGCCGCCGGCCCTGCTCGTTGAGCGATTCGGCGGCCGCTTCGAGCATCGTGGTTTTGCCCGCGCCGGCCGCGCCCTGAATCACGACAAGCGAGTGTGTGCCGGCTATCGCTTCGGCCGCCGTCTGCTGCTCGGCCGAGAGAGTGAACCCCTCCCGCTGCGCGGCCACGGTGCCGGCCTCGCCGGGCACCACAGCGCGGGCGGTGAGCGCGTCGGTGAGCTGCTGATCTGTGGCAAGCACCTGGTCGCTCGTGTAGTGCCTGACGCCCTCGACGTTCACGCCGGCGTCGAGGAACGAGACGCTGCGCTGCATGGCGGTGTCGATAGCGGCGTCGCGCAGCTCGGCCACGCCCACGTCGCTGATGAGGTACGTCTGTGCGAGGCGTCGGTCGACGGCCGCCTGCACGTCGGCCAGCGACCACGCGGAACGCTGCCGGCCGAGGTCGTCGAGCGCGCCGGCACCGATCACGGCGGGATCGATCTGGGAGGCTTCCTGCCCGTACAGAGTGCGGTCGGTGTTCTGCGGGGTGACCTCGCCCACCGTGCGGGCCAGCCCCTCGGGGGTCAGCTCGGCGTCGGGCTTCTTCGTGGGCCGCTCCTGCGCCCAGGCGTGCGTATCCCACGCCTGCCACTGACGCGGCCCCGGCTCCTGGCCTGGGTGTGCGATCCGCCACGCCTGCTCAAGCTGTTCACGATTCTGTGCGACCTGATCCCGGCGGGCCGAGTGCTCATTGACGAGCGGCGCGTACTCGGTGACGCGGCCACCGCCCTGCGCCGGCTCCCAGCTCAGCCCCTCGGCCGCGAGCACCTGTCGCAGCTCCATATCGGTTGAGAGCGCGAGGTCGGCGGCCGCGTTCACGCGCTCCGCGAGCCGGTACAGCGTGCGCCCGTCGAGCGCCCGCCATTCGCCGGCGACTTCGCCCACGGGGAGGATCTGCATGTGCCGGTGGTAATGCGGGTCGCCGGTGCGACTCGTGGTGTGCTGAACACTCGTGAACTCGATACGGTCGAACTTCACTTGCCGCTGCGCACCGCGCGGCCCGATCCGGGTAACCGCGTGCTCTGCGACGGCCTCGGCCGCCACGGTGCAGGCCCGACTCATCGCCTGTTCGAGCGCGGCCGCAACCCTCGGGTTCGCGGCGGCCGCGAGGCTCAGCGTCTTGTCGACGCTGATGATGGTTTCTTGGTAGAGCGGCGTGCCGCCGACTTCCTCGATGCCCTCGGAGTTGATGAAAGTACGCTGCCGGAACGCGCCGCGCACCTGGTCGGTTTCGGGGTCGCGGTGCTCCATCCACGCCCGGAACTGCTCGGGCGTGAGCGCACCCATTTCGGTGCCGGCGACGCCGACGACGCCGTGCTCGACAGAACGCTCTTTGCCCTCGCGGTAGTAGTCGTCGAGGCGGTCGGAATCGCGTTCGAGCAGGTAGCTCTCAGCGGTCGCGGCCGAGCCGCGAAACGCTTTGAAGCCGCCCTTGCTCACCGGCTCATCCCCTCTCGATCCGGGGCCGCGAACCGAGGTCGCGGCCCCGCTCTAACATTGGTAGATTACGTGCTTCAATAATAGCGAGCAGATTGTGAGTGTGGGGCGTGAGTGTGGGGCGTGAGTTTGCCGGCGGAGCTGGCAAAGGTTCGTAAGGCAAGAGGTCGGGTCGTAGGATGAGGGCATGAGCAAGTGGAGCGGTGAGCGGATTGGGCGGCTGAGCCTGCGGCTCGATGCGGCCTACTGCATAGTGCTCGGCGCAGGCGTTGCGTTCACGGCTCCGTCAATCGCGACAGCTCTGCCGGTGCCTGTGTGGGTGCTCGTGACGGCTGGGGTCGCGGTGGTGCTCTGGGCCGGGCTGATCCTGGTGATGCTCGCCCGATTGCCAATGCGTGCCGCGCTCCGGCTCGTGATGATCGCCAACCTGCTCGCGGCCGCTGCGGTGGCTGCGCTCTCACTCACGAGCGCAGCGGTACTCGTCGTGCTGGCTGTGCTCGCGGTGGCCGTCGATATTGCCCTGTTCGCCGGGAGCCAGGCGTTTGCACTGCGACGGATGCGCAACGCGGTCTGACTCGCGCTCAGTCCTGAACTGCGGCGACAGCTTCAATCTCAACGAGCTGGTCGTCGTAGCCGAGCACGGTAACGCCCATGAGTGTGCTGGGTACGTCGTGCGAACCGAACGCATCGCGCACGACTTCCCACGCGGTTACGAGGTCGGCCTGTTCAGTCGAGGCGACCAGAACGCGGGTGCTTATCACGTCCTCGATGGTTGCGCCAGCCTCGGCCAGAGCGGTGTTCATGTTCTCGATGCACTTTGCCGCTTGCACCGCATAGTCGCTTTTTCCTGCGGTCGTACCGTCCTCGTTGAGCGGGCAAGAGCCGGCAAGGAAGATCAGCCGCGCATCGGCCGGCGCGGTGGCGGCGTAGGCGTACTCGGCGGCATCGGAGAGCGCCTGCGAACGGATGAGGGTGACGGCTCTAGTCATGGTCGCTTTCTGACAGTCGCTTGAGTCGTTCGGCGGCGGTGAGGTACACGTCGAGGCCGCTGCGCTCGCCCACGGCGACGGCCTCGACTGCGACGGCTTCCACCTCGTTCGGGGTGTAGCGGTACACGAGGCGGTAGCGGGGCTTTCCGACGCCGTTGGGGTCGAAGTAGAACTTGTAGCAGTCCGAGAGGTCTCCGGTCTTGACGTGCTGGCCGAGGGGTTCGCCCTGCACCCGTCCGTCGCGGATGAACGCGAGCATGTCGAGCGCCATTTTGCGGGTGCGAGGATCGGGCAGCGCGTACACGTCGCGCTCGAAACCGGGGAGGCTGGTCAGTGCCAGCTTGCGGCGCGCCACTTACTCGTAGTCGGCCGCGTCGAGGCCCAGCTCGGCGGCGAACTCGCTGAGCGGGCGGGCCTGTTCGCCCTGGCGCTCGCGCACGATCTGGGCGATCTCGATTTCCTCGATCGCGGGCAGCAGCGACGTGTACAGCTCGAACGGGATCACCACGGCCTCGGGTCGACGGTGCGAGCCGAACACGACAGGATCGGCCGTCGCACCCTCGGTGCGGAACCGGCGCAGCGCTTTGGGAATCTCGGTGCGAGCTTCCCGGCTGGGGAGAACATGAGCGATAGACATGCCACCAGCATACATGATGCGCCACAAATAGGCGCACAAATGTGTCACGTTCTGCTCGGGCCGGGGGCTTCGCTGGATCGTCTTTGACGCTCTCAAAAGCCTCTTGCCCTGGGAAGAACTACCGGCAACGCACTCGCGTCGCTCCCAGGGCCGTTCTCGTGCGTCTCCGGGGGTGTTCCGTTGTGAGCGTGAGCTGCACCTGACGGTGTATCGTCACCCCATCCGTGGGAAGTACGGGCGTAACCAATCCCTCTGAGGGCAAGGGTTTCGCTTGCGAAACCCGCGGCAGCCCCGAGACGGGCGCAGCTCGTCGAGAACCTGCCGACAACACGGTCTAGTTCGCGCACGCGCGCGGTCTTGAGTTACGTCGGTAAGTAGGTAAAAGAGAGAACTAGGTAAGAAGAGAACTAGGGAACAACGACACCCCAGACGGGAGTAGATCGAGACGCGCGTATTTCCCTACTGAACGACTCACGGTTTCCCTACTGAACGACTCACGGAGCTGGTTATCCACAGGGTTCGGGGCGAGTCGTTCAGTAGGGAAATGACGACTGCTAGGGGTGTGGCGCTCGGTAGGGAAATAGGCTGCTACAGCTCGTCAGCCGGGAGCCTGAGCAGCGGGCTACGCCGGATGATGAGCACGGTTCCCCCACCGCGTCGGCCGGGCACCCGATCAATGGCGAAGTTTGTCTCGATGCCGTCGCCGTGAATCCGGCGCGTGGCGGCTGCCTCGTCGAGCGCGGCGCGGAACCGGGCACGGAAGTTGTCGAGGCGCTTGTAGCCGTGGGTGAGTTCGTCGTAGAGGTCGGCCCACTCGAAGATGCGCTCGCGCCGGGGGCCGTCCTTGATCGAGAACAGCACTTTCTCAAGCCACGCGGCAACCTGCATCGGGAACGGCCCCGACATGCGCGCGAGCGCGTCGAGGCGCGCCGGCGGGGTCTTGGGATCGAGCGCCAGATCGACGAGGAGCTGCGAGGGCACGATGTACGAGTCGAGGCCGTCGAGCACGTCGCCCCAGCCGGGCACGTAGAGCTGCACGCCGCTCGCAAGTGTCGTCGACTGCTGGCGGTAGCGGCGGCCACCCTCAGCGTCCTCCGGCCCCCACTCGGCCATGTGGAACGTCGAGACGGCGAACCCGGTGACCTGGCGGGTGAGTTCCTGGTGCTGGCGGCCGCCGGTCGATGGGTAGCCGAGGTCGGCCGCGAGAGAGCGCTGCGTCTCTTCAAGGCCGATCCCGTCGAGCGGGTTGCCGCCGGCCTTGACGGTCGAGCGGATCTTCGTTGCGATTGCTGCACCGATCAGCAGCGCCGGTTTCCCCGAGGGCACGGGAGCCTCGACCCATTCACCGTGCTTAGTGAGTACCTTGCCGGCGCTGATCGACCACGATGTGTACGAGTTCTGCCCCTGCCATTCACGGGCGGGTTGCTCGTCCATCGGTGTCAGCGAGAAGTAGCCGTTGCCGAGCACGATGCCGCGACGCTCGTTCGCTTCGCCGTGCTCAACGGCGGTGGCATGGTCGAGCTGCCGACGCATCCAGTCGGGCAAGCTCAGGGGGTCTTGGTTCGGTACGCTCACTAGAGCCTCCTGGTCTGTTCAGGGGGTGTTACGCGCCGGCGGCTCTCGTCGGTGCGGCGAGCCGTTCCCGGTGCCAACGGGGGCGGCTCGTTCTGTTTATCCTACGGCACCATATCGCTGTTGCTTACATGTCTACATTCAGACTTGCTATTTCTAGAAATATCAACGCATTTACAAGTAGACATGTCTACATGTAGACTTGCCTTATGAAGATCGCAGTAGTGAACCTGAAAGGCGGCACGGGGAAAACCTCGACCGTGATGCACCTGGCGGCCGCGCTCAAGACGGCGGGCGACAGCGTGCTCGTGGTCGACGCCGACCCGCAGGGAGACGCGCTCAACTGGGCGAACGCACTGGAATGGGATGTGACCGCGCACCCGAAACCCACGATCCACAAACAGACGTGGCTCGGTGCCTCGCACGATCACGTCGTAATCGACACCCCGCCTGGCGACCTCGGTGTGACGACCTCGGCGCTGCGCGCAGCCGATCTGGTCGTAATCCCGATGCAGCCCACAGGCGGCGACTTCGCGCAGTACGCCGAGACGGTGCAGCTCGTCGAGGAAGTGCAGGCGCTCACTGATGCGACCGCCGTGGTGTTGCTGACTCGCGTGGTGAAGCGCACCGTTGCCGCCGCTCAGGTGCGCGAGGCGCTGGAGCCGTTCGGTATCCCGGTACTCGACACCGAAGTTCCGCAGGCCCAGGCGCTCGCAATGGCCTACGGGCAGAAGATCACCGATGCGGGCGTCTACGCTGACGTGCTCGCGGAGCTGAAAGGACTCGTGAAATGAGCGTCGGCAACGTATTCGATAGCGCACGGAAGAAAACCCCGCCGACGCGGGTGGACGACCTCAAGGCCGGCGGCGCGCTGGCCGAGCCGATGGTGATGCACTCGACCCGCGTGCCGGTATCGCTGAACAAGGCAATCAAGAAACTCGCCGTCGACGAGCAGACCACCTTGCAGGCGCTCACTATCGAGGCACTAGAGACACTGCTGAAACTGCGAGGCAAGAGCGAAAGCTGACATGTCTACATGTAGACATGTCAGCTTGTAAGTATCCGTATTTGTCGGCGGTCACCCGTACCGTCGACAGCAACGAGAGGAACACCGGCTATGGCTATCAACGAACAAGAACGGCAGCTTGAAGTCGCCCGCGAAGCCGAGGAACTGCTGCACACCCTGGCGCACTCGACCCGCGATGTGCCGAACCCGCGCGATTCCTACTCGATGCTTGGAGAGCTGGGCGCGATCATCGACCATGTAGCGCAGGTGTGCGAACAGCTCGCGAGCTGGCACAGCCGCGTCGAGGACGGCAAGCATTACGAGGGCGAGGACGACAACCGCAGCGGCAGCCCCCGCGCGGCCGCCGCCGAACTGACCACTGCCGCCAGCTCACTCCGGCTCGCCTCGAACCACGTTCATCGCGCCCACTCGCACAACGCCGTGGTGCGCTGGTATCCCGAGCCGCAGGAGAGCTGACGATGAGCACCGAGACAAACTTCGAGGAACGCTGGCCGGAGCTGTTTGCCAACCTCACCCCGGCGCAGCACGAGCAGGCCGTGAGCGCGTGTTGGTACGTTCTGAACGATGGTTTCCCCCTCGAACGGGAATCCGTCGAGAGGATCACGACGCTGCTCGTCGACGACCCGCAGCAGTTCGCGGTTCTGTATGGCCCTTACACCGAGGCCGACGACACTCGCTACGCGGAGCTGGCCGACCGTGCAGAGCGCGGTGAGCTGCGCGTTAAAGTAGTGCCCCGTAGAGTGGTGTAACGATCCCGGCCAGTAAACGTCAGCGTGGCCACCGGGATCTTCCTTCGAGGAAACTCTCACATCCCACTCGAAAGGCGTCACACCGATGACCACTCCCTCTATTGTCGACCCTGCCACCGTCCTCACCAACGCGCTGGGCGACGCATCACCGGATCTGATGCGCACCCTGCTGCAAACCATGATCAACACCCTCCTCTCAGCCGAAGCAGATGCGATCTGCGGCGCCGAGTACGGGAAGCCCTCTGCTGACCGAGTGAATTCCCGCAACGGATACCGCACCCGTGAACTCGATACGCGTGTCGGAACCATAGACGTCGCGATCCCGAAGCTCCGCTCCGGCACGTACTTCCCCGAGTGGCTCCTCGAACGTCGCAAACGCTCAGAAGCGGCGATGATCACCGTCGTCGCTGACGCCTACCTCGCTGGCGTCTCAACGAGGCGGATGGACAAACTCGTGAAGACCCTTGGCATCCATTCCCTGTCGAAGTCGCAGGTCTCCCGAATGGCCGCCGATATGGACGAGCATGTGCGTGAGTTTCGCACGAGGCCGTTAGGTGAGGCCGGCCCGTTCACGTTCGTCGCGTGCGACGCACTCACGATGAAAGTGCGTGAGGGCGGGCGGGTGATCAACACCATGGTGCTCGTCGCGACCGGGGTGAACGCTGACGGGCATCGGGAAGTCCTGGGCATGCAAGTGGCGACCGCGGAGACCACGATGGCGTGGAACGGGTTCTTCGCAGACCTTGTCGCGCGCGGCCTCACCGGGGTGAAACTCATCACCTCTGACGCGCACGCTGGCCTCGTTGAAGCGATGCGCGCGAACTTCCCTGGGACGTCGTGGCAACGGTGTCGCACGCACTACGCTGCGAACCTGATGTCAGTGACCCCGAAGAGCATGTGGCCGGCGGTGAAAGCGATGCTGCATTCCGTGTACGACCAACCCGACCAGAAAAGTGTTGAGGCCCAATTCGACCGGCTCCTGGACTACGTCGAGGACAAACTCCCCGAAGTGCACGACCACCTCGATGCTGCCCGGGCTGACATTCTCGCGTTCACCACGTTCCCGAAAGATGTGTGGCAGCAGATCTGGTCGAATAACCCGAACGAGCGCCTGAACCGTGAGATCCGCCGCAGGACCGATGTGGTGGGGATCTTCCCGAACCGGGCCGCGATCACCCGCCTCGTCGGGGCCGTTCTTGCGGAGCAGTCTGACGAATGGGCCGAGGGTCGTCGTTACCTCGGTCTTGACGTTCTCGCGAGGTGCCGCCTCACGCTCGTGGGTACCGACACTATCGGCCAGCACCATGAGCTCCCCGAGCTCGGGGCCGCAGCATGAGCGCCCCCACTCCTGGGCTGTACTCCGACACCGTGAGTGAGCTCGTCGCGAGCATCTGCAATCACAACGAAAACTAGCCCCCACATCCTTGAAGGATCACGAAACGGTTACACCACTCCACGGGACTTGACC
>NZ_JBPCEU010000023.1:0-11680 GCF_050971685.1 Leucobacter fengyongliangi
CCCGGATTTTAGTTCGGAGTGCAACACCCAGTGAGTTACCCCGAGCATAACTCCTGGAATACCTCTGCCGGGGTCGCCCAACCCAGCACTTTCCTGGGCCGGTCATTGATCTCACCGATGTACTCGTCGAGTTCTTCCTGGGTGAGGTCCTCGAAGGTTGTGCCCTTGGGGAGATACTTCCGTAGCCGACCATTGAAGTGCTCGTTACTGCCCCGCTGATATGCGCTGTACGGGTCACAGAAATAGGTGGGCACCCCGATCGTGTCGGCAAGCATGTAATGGCGTGCGAACTCGCTTCCATTGTCGGCTGTGACAGATTTGACGGCGTGTGCAGGCAGCACCCAATACACGCCAAGCTGCGCCTCCAGAGTCGGGGCAGCAGCGACTCGGGAGAGCTTCACTCCCAGGTAGTAACGGCTTGTGCGTTCGACCATGGTGTGAATACCGCCGGTGCCGTGTGCGCCCAGCACACTGTCTGATTCCCAATGCCCAAACTCTTCCCGCGTCAATACCTCGGCGGGTCGTTCATGTATCGAGACCCGATATTTGATGCGTTCCGTGTGTACCTTTCGGCCCTTGATGCGGCGTCGTTTCTTCTGCCCCCGAGCAAGGTATTGGTGCAACTGCCGATGCTGTTGCCCGGGTGAGTAAATCCAGGCATACAACGTTTCTGGGCTGACCCGCATACGGTGATCGGTGGGGTGCTCGATAGGGAGGCGTCCGCTGATCTCTTCCGGGGTCCACCCCCGCCCCAAATGTGTGATCACCCAATCAACGAGCGGGTCATGCGTCATTCGGTAGGGCTGGTGCGAGCGTGCTCGGCGTGTGTTGGCGTGGAGTTGTGCTTGACCAGCGAGATACACCCGGTCTCGCCGGTGACGGGTGTCGAGTTTGTTCCGTAGGTAGGGGCGAAGATTCGCGTGGTCGTGTTCAGGTTGCCAGGAACGCTTCTTGATCTCGCGGCCGATGGTTGAACGGTGCACGCCGATTCTTCGAGCGATCTCGGCGTGGGTGTGGCCGTGGTCGTGGAGTTTCTCGATCTCGATCCGGTCGTTCAGGGTGAGGTGGCGGTAAAGTGTGGACAAGGAAGCGCAGCCCTTCGGTGGTGGTCTAGACAACTCACACTTTAGGTGTTGCGCTTCCGTCTAGAACCCGGGGGGGGCACCCGGACCACTGCCTGCGATAATTCATTCACACGGCCACGCTCGCGAAAGGATCATCAATGACCACACTGCCCACTCTCTCCGCACTTCATCGTGTCGGGGCGCTCGCCATCGCTGCTGGTTCGGTGTTTGTGGTCGCTGGCGGCGGGGCGTGGATCGCGGTGACGAAACAGTTGCGCGATGAAAAGATCACGGTGCCCGGGAACGCCCCCCTGCTCGCGGGCAAGCCCGTGCAAGACCCGGCGACCGCGTACATTCAGGCGCTCGTCATCAAGGGAAATGCTGAGCGCGGCGCAGGCGGGCGCACCTTCGCAGACATCAGCGCTGAGTTGCAGAGTATCGACGAGCATAGCGACGAGGCGCAGGAGTTGCGCAGCCAGAGACTGGCACTGTCGACCGCCGCATCATTGCGCACGGCCCTCATGACCTCGGTGCTCGCGTACGGCGTGAGCACCCTCGTTGCCGGGCTCGGGGCCTTCTTCCTGCTCGTGGGTTCTCAGTTGCGCCGAGCCACCGAGAGATAGCGCTGGGTCTGCAGGGACCTATTTCCAGCGCAGAGCCAGGTTTGCTGCCTGTTCAGTCGTCAGGCCGGCGAATTTCTTCACCGCACCCTTCAGCCGCTTTCGTTCTCCATTGACGAGTCGGCCCACTGTTCTCTCTGCCGCTTTCTGTGCCTGGCTGGTGAGCGGTGGAGAGGCCAGGAAGTCGTCAAGGGCATCAAGCAGCCGGAAGTATCGGT
Source organism: Leucobacter fengyongliangi (assembly GCF_050971685.1). Classification (NCBI taxonomy): domain Bacteria; kingdom Bacillati; phylum Actinomycetota; class Actinomycetes; order Micrococcales; family Microbacteriaceae; genus Leucobacter; species Leucobacter fengyongliangi. The sequence continues at coordinate 1,903 of NZ_JBPCEU010000023.1, forward strand.
CGGATGACAGGGCGGACAAGCCGCTAGCAAGGGCAGTCGCATGCTCTGCATCGAGCTGCTCCTCAAGCCAGTCTCGCGCTAAGGCAACTTCGCGATCGGGCGGCTCAGCATCGAGCAACGAGACGAGTTGTTCCTTCATGACCTCAAGATCGCGGGCCGTGCCCACCGTTGCGGCGGGGAGGCGGAGGCGGAGGCGTCTCTGCTGGGTAACGGCCGCCGAGGGCGCGTGCGAGTTTGGAGGGCAGACCCGCCCGCTGGTGACCGTGCGAAGCGACCACCGCGTCTGCCGACTCCAGCAGTTTCCGGTTCCCGCGAACGAGTTCGATCTCCCACTCGCGCCAGGCGGAGCGTTCGACCGGCTCGAAGAGCGTTCGGGATGCCACCCGATCATCACTAAATTCGGCCAATATCCTTCCGTCAGTTGCTATCAGGTGGATCACCGTGCGGCGGGTCTTCATGTCGGCGATCGGCACGAGATCTTGGCCTCGGGTATGCACCAAGACCAGGTCGTTGAGGCGCGCCGGCACCACCTCTGGATCCGCTGACGGATACTTCTTCGTCTCTGTCTCTGTCTCTGTCTCCGTCTCCGTCTCCGTCTCCGTCTCCAGAACAGGATCCGCGTCCGCTTCTGGATCGCGGTTCAACGGCTCCCTGGTTTCCCAACGCTCGCCTGCGGCCACGGGGAGCTTCAGGTGCCACCCGGGGTCACTGCCGCCGGCACGTCGGCGCAGGGTGATGCCGCGGGCTGCGAGCGCCAAGGTGGCGGTGTCGAAGTACACGGCTTCGAGCTCCTGATCCACCGCCGCACCGACACGATGAACCCCGTTGATCAGCGTGAAGTCCGGAAGTTCATCGTTGTCGCCGACGGAGTACTTCCGCTCAACTTCCAACCCGTGTGATGAGGATATGCCCTCAGGTTACGCCGGGCGGCGCGCGAGGGACAGCGCAGAAACCCCCGCGATCCCTGATATTTCAAGGAATCTGCGGGGGTTTCGGTGGCGGTGACGGTGGGATTTGAACCCCCATCTGACCGAATCAGCTAGGTGAGTTCACCTCAGATCGGCATCATTAAGCCATTCTTCAATTACCGAAACTATGCCCACTTTTGCGAAGTGTTAGCACCGTGTTATCACGCGGCTTTGCGTCTGAAGCCGTCGAGCACCAGTCTCTCGAGCATCGTGAAACCATCGAACACGGTCTTTCGGACACTGTAGTCGTCGATCGCGACGGTGATCTCTCCCTCTGGGTTTTGCGTGAGCCGAGCAGTCGCCGCGATGATGACCGCCTCGATCGCGGCATCGTTCGGCACACCGTACTCAAAGCCGACGCCTCGAGTGTACGAGTTCACCCAGGCGGTGATGATCGGAAGATGCTCCCCGGCCAGGGCGACGAGGCTGGTGTCGTCACCCCGACCGAGAAACTTTGCCACGGCTGCGGCAGTTACAGCAGCCATGATTAGATGTTGATTCCGGTGAGCTTGACGATCGCCTTCGGGTTCAGAGGCTGCGCGTCATAGCGTGCGGTCACGCGGATCGCTTGCTGGTCGTAGTCGCCGAAGGTCTGGTCGAGAATCTTGACAGTCGGTGCCTGGTCACGTGCGACTGCGATCTGACTGAAGTCAGCGAGCACGGCCGAAGTCGTGTCCTGAGTGTCGTCGACGATCGGGATACGGTTTGTCACGATGACCTGCGAACCGAAGAGACGGAAGACTCCGTCCTGGGTTGCGTCGGGGGTGAGCAGGTACTGATTCGAGGTCGCGTCTTGCTTGATCTTGCGAAGCTCGACGAAAGTTTCCGGTCGCATCAGCCACTTCGCGTTCGCGGTGTTCGCTGACTCGGCGAGCAGCATTCCCCACGCATCGAGCAGGTCGTCGAAGCCAAGAGCACCGACCGACGTGATCGCCTGAGTCCCTGCATAGTTGAGAATCCCGATCGGGGTCGTCTGCGGGTCGGGAGTGCCGGGAACGGTCTCTGTGGGAAGCGCGCCAGCGATGAACGCGGCGTCGAGCTTGTCGGCTACGTCCTTCACCAGACGGTCCTTGATCGCGGCCTCGAGCGACACGACAGACTGCCGGGCAAGCTCGTTGCTGAAGCGGGTGAGGGTCTTCACTGACTTGATCGTCGAGGGGAGCAGGATGATCTCGTCGAAGGCGACGTCGTCGTCGGTGATCTGCTCGTTCTCGGCCTTCCAGTCGGGGGAAGTTGCCCCACCGAGCTTGGGTACGCGAACGGGTGAGCCGTCGGTGTCGAAGATGCGTGGGCCAGCGGCGAGGAAGACTGATGCCTGCTCGAGCGGCTTGACGAGGATCGACTGCACCTGCTCGGTCGTGAGTTCGGGTGCGTTAGCGGTTGAAATTGCCATGATGTTTTCTCCAAACGTGAGAGATGTACTCGGATCACGTCGTGAGAATCAGTCCAACGACTAAGGGCAGGCCACCAGGACCTGCCCTCCATCATACCCCATAGGGTATTAGTTGCGTTGCTCCATCATGCGGGCGATCTCGAAGAGTTCGTCGTGAATCTTCTCGAGGATGCTCGTCATCATCTTCAGACGCTCATGCAACTGGGCGAAGTGGTGGTCGAGTTCACTGGGTTGCTTCGGCGTGTTGTCTTCCACGAATACGATGTCGCTCATGATGCGTTCGCCTTCAGTAGACCGCTCAGGCTGACCGTATCCGATACCCCCGACACTCCCTGCCCGATGTTGCCCGAAGGCTTACGGTTCGCGAGGTGGGGCTTGGCCTGCAGTAGCGCGTCCACCGCGGTAGACAGTGCCTCTGCGTCGCTCAAATGCGCTTCATCGAACGGAAGGTCGCTCGGGTCTTGTAGGCGGCCTGTAGCGGCCACGAGAGCCGTGTGCAGTCGGGTCGCGACCTCGTCACGATCGGCTGCGCGTTGCCGGTACTTCGCACTCTCTTCGCGAAGCTTGACAACATAATCGCGAGGGAAGGTCTCAGCTTCATCATCGGGCGCCGCCTCGTTTTCAGGCAGCTCTTCGACATCGGGCGCCGCTTGCTCGACGACCTCTTCAGTAACTTCTTCACTCATATCTATTTCTCCTTCTTGACGAGGCGAGCAACACACTCGCAACCTGAATGTGTGGGCATCGAATGGTCGATGCGCCAGACTTGACCTTCACGCCACCACCACCTGCACAACTGGCAAGGGTTAGCGTCCATCTGCCTCACCCAGCCCGTCGCGTCTGACATGGCGACCGCGTCACCGTAGGCACTCTGCGCGGCCTCGAGCGGGGCGTTCAGGCCCAACCTCTCGAGCTTCATCAGAATGTCTCCATCACCGTCGAGCACGGTCACCAGCGAGTCCATGTAGGTCTTTCGTTTGCGTGCAGCACTCACGCCTTTCGACGCCTCGATGCGGCCGTTCAGACGTGAAAGCTCGACGGAGACTGCGAGGTCGGCGGCACGAGCTGCAGACTCCCCGCTGCGGCCAAGAATTGCCTCTGCCAACTGCAGAAACTGCGGCCGGTCGATGTACCCCTTCCCGTACATGCTCCACGCGCTCATCAGTTTCCGCTTGGTGTCCGACCGAATGCGGTTCAGCACCGTCTGGTAGGTCACTGGGCGACCTCGTCGACGATGAACGTACTCAGGTCTACCCCGGTGTTATCGAGGGCTTCAGCACGCCTCTGGGAGCGGATCGTCGCGATCTCGGCCGGGGTGTAACCGAGCGGGTTCGCGAGCAGCGCCTCGAGCGGCATCCCGATCGTCGACAGCTTCACTGCGGCATCGGCAAGCTGACCGGGAGTGCGAGTCTCAGGTGATGCCCACACTGCCTCATAGTCGAGCGTGTTCTGACCGTCGCGAACCTTCACGATGAGATCGGCGACCCTCGACCATGCGCGACCGTACACTCGTTGTTTGCCCTGCACCTTCGCGACCAGGGAAGCCTCAGCGGAGCGGATCGCGTCGGCCGAAGGCGGCTGGTCACCGTTCAAGCCGAGATAGTGCGGGGGAAGCCCAGAGATCGCGCCGATCTGTTGCGTGATGACGGCCGAGAGATCACCGTACCCGTCGAGGCGAGCTGCATCGAACTGACCGAACTTTGTTTCTGGGTTCTCCGACTGCCAGACGCGATCCTGCTCAGACGCAAACGGGTTCACCGGGTTCCCGTCATTGTCTTCCATGATCTCGAGGCCAGTCACCCAGCGGCGAGGTCTCGCGAAGTATTCCGACGTGACCATCGCGTCGGCCATGACCTTATTCAGCGAGTCGGTGAGGTCGAGTACGTCGGTCATCTCGCTCGAGCCGTTCATGTCGAGCAGCCGTGAACGGTTTACGATCGGCACGACCGGCACTTCACCGAGCGGGTTCGCGATCGTCTCCACCACACTCAGCGCGTTTTCCTTCCCGGCGTACCGGGTGATCTGGTCCGGCTCATAGACGACCGCGTGATGCCGGTTCCCGTCGACCCAGCGCTTCACTGCAGCCCGTACAGCACCAGTTGCGGGGTCGTGGTCGGTGATGACCTGCCGTGCTGACTCCACCGTGACCAGCGGCTGACCTGCGTCGTCGACCCAGACGATGACATACGAGCGACCGTAGGTGAGTGCGTCGACGTGTGCGAGCTGCGCCTGCGTGTCGAGGTCGCATCGTTGCCAGGCGTGCCAGACCGACACATCAGCCTCGTCTGCGCCGAACGGCCGGAAGCCGGTGATGCGAAGACGCTCAGCGATCGCACCGACGAGCAGCCGAGGGAAGTTGACCGATAAGGCCTTCAGTCGACCCTCGAGCGCGTCCCTTGACTTGGTGTTCAAGAAGGCTGCGGGTTGCCTGCCCTCGTAGTACGCATCGAGCCAGGTGAGTGCCGCCTGCGATTCGTCGAGGCGTGCAGACAGATTCTCCAAAATATCGTGAGTGTTCAAAACGAGACCACCCTTCCTTTCATCTTCCTCTTGTGCCAAGCGGCACGGTCAAACGCGACGATCGAAGCAACTGCAGCGTCGATCTTTCGCGGTGAATTGCGTTTGTCTTTCGAGACGATCGCTCCCACGGCCGTCTGTGTCGCGACCGTTTGCGCGACGTGCTGCGCGAGTACCCGGTCGCCGTTATGCGTCATCGTGCCGTCCATCACGGCCGCGTAGAGCCGATCGGTTGCGGGTCCCATGCGGTTACGAAAGCCGGTGTTGTATTCGACGACTTTGCGAAGACCGTGAGTCTTTCCCCACTCTTCGATCTCGGATCGCCAGCCCCACGGATCGGCGGCAAGCTCGAGCACGGTGTAGCGGGCGAAGGTGTCGTCGACTGCGGCCGTCACATCAGCACGCGGCACCCGCCAGCCCTTCTCCTTCGGGTTGTTCCATATTTTGATCGGGACGATATGCCCGTCCATCGTGCAGGCGACCAGCGCGGTCGAGTCGCCGGAAGCTGAACCGTCGAAGCCGAGCACGATCTTCTCGCCAGGCTCAAGCCCGCGATCGTCGACTCGCTTCTCCCATGCCCCGAACGGAAGCCAAGAATCAGACGATCCGACCCATTGACCGAGCCTGTACCGGCGGAAGGCGGCTTCTCGCATTGTCTTCGCGACACTGAGCAGCCCGTCTGCGGTGAGGAAGTCACCTAGCGCCGGGTTCGCGATCGCCCATGCTTCTTCATCGAAGACGTCGCATCCATCAGGGGCGGCGAACTCCTTGAAGTAGAAGCTCGGGTCGTCCTGTTTGCGGCCGTACTTCACCAGCTCAAACATCACCGAGTCTTGAGAGTCGGAAGGCGTACTGATTGCGAGGGTCAGCGATTGCGGCCGTTTACCAGCGACCGACGTCGCGGCTTCCCAGTCGTCCGTCGTGACCGTGTGCAGCTCGTCGACGATCAGCAGGCTCGGGTCGAAGCCCTGCAGCGCGGCCACCGTCGACGCGGCCGTCACAAGTTCCCCGCCAGTGTGCGGCACCTTGATCGCGTGCTGCAGCAGGTGAGCACGAGAGGCAAGCTCAGGCGACAACTCGATCATTCGAGACGCGATCTTCAGAGTGTGCCGTGCGACCTGCTCAGTGCCAGCGACCACCATCACCTGTGGCGAGATCGTCTCAGACGCGAAGAGCTCATATATGCCGAGCAGCGCGGCGAGCGTCGTCTTCCCGTTGCCTCGAGGCAAAGACACAAGCCCGGTGCGAGGCCGGCCAACGGTCGGGAAGAGACCCTGCACCAGCTCCACCTGCCACGGCCGAAGAATGAACGGGTCGCCAGCACCGACCCCCTTCGGCATCACGACGAGTTCTTCAGCGAACCTCACGATCCGTTCCCACCCAGGCTCAGGCCACCCGGTGAAGTCAAGCGGGTCAGCCGTGATCGCACCCTTCGCACCAGCCCTAGCCACGCGAGTCTGCCACCTCGACCCGATACTTCAGGGCCACCGTCTGAGAACCATCAAACGGGGCGACCACACTGAACACACGACCAACCTGCTCAGGTCTCGTCGGGCAAGCCGTCACAGTGATCTCGTCACCCGGCTCGAAGTCCGTCGTGCCCACCGGAACATGCAGCTCGAGACGACCAACCACAAGCAACTGAGACCCCGCATCCACCGCATCACCAGCGGCCGTTGCGTGCCTGATCCGGGCCTTCCCTGCGTACACAGACACCGGCGTCGTCACCCAGTCCCCGTTGTCCTCATCCCACGTTCTCTCACCGGCGCGAGACACACTGACCGAGTCCGTCATCCTCGACTCAGCAGCCCGACGACCCAACGAAAGAGCCTCCAAAACACTGTTATTCATTACCCCTACCTCCCAAATGAGAATGATTCCCGATTAGAGTGAAATTGTTTGCCATGCCCCGGGGGTCTTTATCGGCGTCGCGAGGGTCTACTGCCCGGCCTGTGAGCGATCGACTTGCCCCCCGTTTGCTGTTGCATGTTCTGCAGACGACGTCGACGTGCTCGAGCTTGGTTGCGGGCCAGATGAGGTGGTCACCTGTGAGGTCGTCGTGTGTTCCACAGTCTGAGCACCAGGGCTGCAGTCGGCGTGCGTGTTGGGAGAGGCGTGACCATGCCGAGTTGTACCCGCGTGATGAGGCTGAGGGTTTGTCGCGGGCTGGTAGTTGATGCTCGGCGCATCGTGACTGCTCAGATGGTTCGCCGCATTCGACACAGAGCTTCATGGTTGCTCCCTGAGTTCGCGGTCGCGCTCATCACAGGCATCGTGAACCTCGTCGACGACCCGACGGGCTTGATCGAAGGGAACCTTCACGAAGTAGTCGTAGATGCCGATGATAATGAGGTCGGTGGTCTCTCCGGTGCGCCGGTCTCGCCATAGTCGTCGGCGTACCCGTACCTTTTCGTGGTTGCTCTTGCTCATGACTAAGCGACCTCAGACTGAGCCAACCCAGTCGGACACTGGCGGCACCGATGGTTAAACGTCACACCGTGCGAGCAATAGCCAGAATCAGACGCAGGCACTCGACCAAATAAGGGAGTAGCTACTGCGGGGGGTCTATCTCCGTCGCCGTCGCCGTCGCCGTCACCCGTGCCCTGCCTGTCTGAACCAAACTTTACACCAGCACTCACCGCACTACGGCTTGTTTTCAATGATCCTCCTTGTATATCTCTTGAGCCAGAGCCAGAGCCTGAACTCGTGTTCCTGTCCTGTCCTACGTCACCGCTATCCGAACCGGTAACGTAACCGGTTACAGAACTAGGTGCGCCACCTTGTTTCTGGCGTTCGCGATGGTCTGCGACGTTCTTACGCTTACGAGCCTTTTGAGCTTGTACGTCAGCAGCGAGTGATTGTCCTAAGCCTCCGCGGTGTGCTGGCACGTCCCACTTCAGGAATTGGAAGCCGTCTGGTGTTGCCTTCCATATGCCTTCGTCTTCGAGCAGCTTGTAGGCGTGTGGACGTACTTCACCAGAGGCGTGAAGTTGTGCGAGGTAGCGGCGTTTGACGTGACCGTCGGTGCCTGCCTCGTTTGACCATGCGATAGCGCGTGCGAGGAAGCCGAAGATAGCGTCGGGCATTTCTGCGAAGCGGGGTTCGCTCACCCATTTGCCGGGTATCCTGCCGTCTGTCATGGTTCCTCCTTCCTGAGCGAGAGGGGGAACGACCGTGCGGCCGCTCCCCCTGGGTTGTTAGATCGACTCCTCAAAGCCGGGTGCGCCTGGTTCGGTCTTTCGGTGAATCTCGCGGGGTCGTCGGTCCATGAGGTGAATGGCGACGGCCTGCAGCGCTGCGGCGACTGAGAGTGCTTCGGCAGGACTCAGGAGAATGTGGGCTTCACTGTTGTCGGTGAGGCGAACGAGATCACCCTTCTCGGTGACCTCGTCGGCGTAGGTATGGTCATAGTCGCGCCAGTAGTCGGCCTCGCTCTGAATCTGCACGCGGGCGTGTCCGGTGTTGATGCGTAGTGCCTCATGTCAAGATGATCGCGTAGTTCATCTTGTGCCTCACATAGATTGATCGCGTAACCCCGCGTTCAAGCCGAGCGGAGTTTCACCCCGCCCGACTGTCGCCCGCGCCGTCGTCTCTTCGATTCTTCGACCTCGGCCGTCAGGACCTCGGTCTTCCACCCGGCTTTGGTCATGAGCATGCCCTGATACCTGACAATGTCACGGCTCAGCTCGACCGGGTTGAGCTTCGCATACGTCTTTTCTAGCTCTCGCGTTTGCTGCAGGGAAAGTATGCCGGACTCGAGTAACCGCTCATACGGGGTCCGGGGAGCGTCATACACTCGCCGCCTACGCCCTTGCCCATCAGCTTCCCACCCCACTGGTTTCTTCGTGGGCGTGAAGAAGTTCATCTTCAGCATCACGACATGCCAAAGCCGTTCGAGGACTTCTCGTTCGTCGGTGGTGTCGTAACGGTAGTAGAAGCCGTACTTACGGACGATGTGGTTGTTCTTTGATTCCACGACCGCTTGATCGTTCTTCTTGTATGGCCGAGACCTCGTGAAGAAGATCTTTCGGCCGCGGGCCCATTCAACGACTTTGTCGTTGATGAACTCGCTCCCGTTATCGCAGTCCAACCCGGCAATCGCGAACGGTAACGCAGCCTCGAGACGCTCGAGAGCTGTGATCATGTGCACGCGCGCGTTGTTCCGCAACACTTCCAGGTGCGTCCACCCGGTGTGCACGCAGGTCGCGGTGAGGGTCCTCGCGAACTCGCCTTTCAGTGTTGGGCCGCAATGCGCGACCGTGTCGCACTCCATGAATCCCGGCTCGTGTTCTGCCTCGTCGCCCGCTTTCCGGATCGTGATCGAGGTACGTAGCAGCGCGCCAGAGCGGGTGGCCGAGATCCCTTTCAGATCGAGTGCTCGCCGGTGCTCTTGCAGGTAGCGATCGATCGTCGCGGCGGACATGCGTAAGAGCTCGGCACGCACCTCGGGACTGTAGTCGTGCTTACCATTGCGGAGCTCACCATGGGCTTCGAGCTGGGGGATCCACGCGGGGATCATCTCGTGCATATATTTCCCGCACGGGTACATCATGACCTTCCACAGCCACACCAGCACCCGTTTCGATGCTGCAGAGTACGTCGTTGGGCGGTGACGGCGACGATCGAGCTGGGAGACATTCTTCACGCCCAAATGCGGTCTGGTGAGATAACGCCTGGCTGACACCCGAGACAGACCGGTGGTTGCGCAGAACTGATCCAGAATCTTCGATTTCTCGGACCTGCTCGCGGTCTTATAGGCCTGTTTGAGTTGTTTGGTGACTTCGATTCGTGTCGGCACTGACACCACACCCTTGTTCATACCGGTTCAGCGTAAGAGTATGCGATCAAAGTATGTGAGGCACGACTCGGGCTACGCGATCAATATACGTAAGGTACGCCG
>NZ_JBPCEU010000024.1:0-9889 GCF_050971685.1 Leucobacter fengyongliangi
GACCTCTACTACGTCCTCGTCAACTCGCAGAAGCCCGACAGTCCGCTGAACGACCAGGACGTCCGCTTCGCGATCAACACCGCGATCGACCGCCAGGCGATCGCCGACATCGTCTTCGCCGGCGAAACGACCCCCACCGGCATCACCCCTTCGAACCTGCCCGGCGCCTGCCGGGTCGACGAGCTGCCCTCGGAGCAGGCCGCGATCGAGGACGCGAGGGCGACCATCGAGGAGACGGGCGCCGGAGACGTCGAGCTCGACCTCATCGTGGACACCTCGAACCCCGTCATGGCGCAGATCGCCCAGCTCGTGCAGCAGCAGCTCGCGGAGATCGGCGTCACCGTCCGGATCGAGCAGGTCGACACCGCGATCTACATCGAGCGGGTCTTCTCGGCCCAGCCGGGCGACTTCGACCTGTCGATCAGCTGGTTCGCGGGCTACTCCGACCCGTCGATGGTGACCAAGTGGTGGAACCCCGAGCAGGCCTTCTTCAACGTCGGCTTCACGGGCGTGCACGAGGATCTCAACGCGCTCATCGCCGAGGGCGCGAGCGAGACCGATCCCGACGCGCGCGCCGAGGTGCTGACCGAGCTGTGCGCCTCCGCCGACGAGTACGCCGAGATGGTGCCGCTCGTGCACCGGCCGTCCATCATCGGGTTCGACACCGCGGCGGTGAGCCCGACGATCCAGAGCAACGAGGGGTACGGCAACATCCTCCGCAACATCGCCGACTACCGGATCGCCGGGGAGTAGTCCCGAATGATGCAGATCCTTCGCTGGTCCGCCGGGCGGGTGATGAGCGCGCTCATCACCCTGCTCGGCGTCTCGGTGCTCATCTTCGTCGCGATCCGTCTCATGCCCGGCAGCTACGAGGACATCATCCTCGGCCCGCTCGCCTCCGCCGAGGAGCGGCAGCTGCTCGCCGAGGCGTACGGGCTCGATCAGCCGATCTTCGTGCAGTACTTCGCCTGGATCGGGCAGGTGCTCACGGGGGAGCTCGGCACCTCCTACGTCACGCAGAGCTCCGTCTCCGGCGAGATGCTCGAGCGCATCCCGGTGACCGCGACGCTCACGATCATGGCGATGGCGGTGACGCTGCTCGCGGGCGTGCCGCTCGGGATCTGGACGGGAGTGCGATCCGGTGCGAAGCAGGGCGGCGCCGTCGGCCGCGTCGTGTCGAGCATCGGCATCAGCGTGCCCGAGTTCGTGCTCGGCAGCATCGTCATCTTCGTGTTCTCGCAGTTCTCGCTCGGCCTGAAGGTCGGCGGGTTCGCGAGCATCGGCACGGGCTTCTGGCCGACGTTCCAGGCGCTCCTGCTTCCAGCGCTCGTGCTCTCCGTCTTCTGCGTCGCGGCGACCGCGCGCACGACGCGCGACGCCGTCATGGGAGTGCTCGTCGAACCGCACATCACGGCCGCCGTCGCGCGCGGGGAGACGGCCGGGCACATCGTGCGCCATCACGTCCTGCGCAACGCCGGGATCCCGATCCTCACGCTGCTCGGCACCATCACCGCCTATCTCCTCGGCGGCGCCGTCATCATCGAGACGCTGTTCAACCTGCCGGGGCTCGGCTCGTTCATGGTCACCGGCCTCGGCCGTCGGGACTTCGCGGTCGTGCAGGCCACCGTGCTCTTCGCCGCCGCCGTCTTCGTCGTGCTGAGCCTCGTGCTCGACCTCATCACGAGCGCGCTCGACCCGCGCGTCGCCGTCACCGGGAAGGCAGGATCATGACCACCTACTCCCTCCCGCTCTCGAAGCGGAAGCGCGCGGTCAAGACCCGCCCGCCCCGCGACGCCCTCTTCATCGCCGCCGCCTGCGCGCTCGGCCTCATCGTGCTCGTCGCTGTGGCGGCCGCCGTCATCCCCTTCGCGGGCGATCCCGCGAGGATCGTCGGCCCGAGGCTCAGCCCGCCCTCTGCGGCGTACCCCTTCGGCACCGACGCCCTCGGCCGCTCGGTGCTGGCGCGCCTGCTGGAGGGCACGCGCACCACGCTCGTCCTCTCCACCCTCGCCGTCGTGTGCACCGCGGTCATCAGCGTGATCCTCGGCCTCGTCGCCGGCTACGCGGGCGGCTGGGCGCGGGAGGTCATCATGCGCCTGAGCGACGTGCTCTACTCCTTCCCGTCGATCGTGCTCGCGATCCTCATCGCGGCGGTGGTGGGACCCGGCCAGGCCGCGGTGCTCTCCAGCATCGTGCTCGTCACGGTGCCGCTCATGACCCGCATGGTGAGCGCGGCGGCGATGTCGGTCGCCAAGCGCGACTTCGTGACCACCGCGAAGATCAGCGGCGTGTCGGCCCCGGTGATCCTCTTCCGCCACCTGCTGCCGAACGTCAGCGGCACCATCGCGGTGCAGGGCACGTACGCGCTGTCGGTCGGCATCCTCGTCGAGGGAGGACTGAGCTTCCTCGGCTACGGCGTGCAGCCGCCGCGGTCATCGCTCGGCCTGCTGATCCAGGAGGGCGGCAGCTACATGCTGCAGGCGCCCTGGCTGCTGTTCGCCCCGGCCGCGGTGCTCGTCGTCGCGATCCTCTCCATCAACCTCATCGGCGACACGATGCGCGATCGGCTCGATCCGCGCGAGACAAGGAGCCTCGTATGACCGCGAACGCCCCCGCTGCCCCGGTGGTCTCGCTCACGGGATTCAGCGCCGAGTACCGCACCCGTCTCGGCGTGACCCGAGCGCTCGACGGGATCGATCTCGATGTCGCCCGCGGCGAACTGCTCGCGATCGTCGGCGAGTCGGGATCGGGCAAGTCCACCGTGTCGCAGGCCATCGGCCGCATGCTGCCGCGCGTCTGCCACGTGACCTCCGGGTCGGTGCACGTGCTCGGCAGGGACATCGCGAGTCTCGCGCCCGATGCGATACGGGCGCTGCGACGGGAATCACTGGGTTTCATCCCGCAGGATCCCATCGCCTCGCTCAACCCGACGATGCGGATCCGTCGCCAGCTCGAGCTCGCGCTCAGGCCGCTCGGACGACCGACCGACCTGGAGTCGCTCACCGAGCTGCTCGCGAGCGTCAAGATCCTCGAGCCGGATCGGGTGCTCCGACTCTATCCGCACGAGGTGTCCGGCGGAATGGCGCAGCGCATCGCGATCGCGCTGACCATGGCGCGCGAGCCCGAGATCCTGATCGCCGACGAGCCCACGGCATCGCTCGACGCACAGGTGCGCGACGAGATCCTGACCCTCATCGTCGACCTGGTGCAGCGCTCCGGCGCGAGCCTCATCTGGATCAGCCACGACCTCGGCGCCGTACGTCGCTGGTGCGACCGGATCGTCGTGATGCACCAGGGGCGTATCGTCGAAGAGGGGCCGGCCGCGCAGGTGCTCGACGAGCCGCGGGCGGACTACACGAGAACGCTGGTCGCCGCGATACCGGGCCGCCAGGATCCCACGACGAAGGAGGCGGAATGATGTCTGCGTCCCATCCGGACACGGATACGGCCCCGGTGCTGGAGCTGCGCGAGGTCAGCGTCGCGTTCACGAGCGGGGCGGGAGCGAAGCGGCGGACCGTCCGCGCCATGAACGCGGTGACGCTCGAGGTCGCCCCGGGCGAGACGCTCGGGCTGGTGGGCGAGTCCGGATCGGGCAAGACCACGACCGCCTCGGTCGCCCTGGGCCTCAAGCGGCCCGACTCCGGCGAGGTGCTGCTGCTCGGGAGCCCCTTCACCCGATCGCGCAGGGCCAACGCCGGCAAGCTGCAGGCGGTGCTGCAGCATCCGCACTGGTCGCTCAACCCCCGGCGCAAGGTCGGGGAGTCGGTGCGCGAACCGCTGACGGTCGCGCGGCGCGACCTCAGCCGGTCCGAGCAGCGGCAGCGCGTGACGGAGATGCTCGAGCAGGTGGGGCTGAACCCCGCCTTCGCCGAGCGCTACCCCCACGAGCTCTCCGGAGGACAGCGCCAGCGCGTCTCGGTGGCCCGGGCGCTCGTGACCGAGCCGCGCTTCATCGTCTTCGACGAGGCCGTGAGCGCGCTCGACGTCGCCGTGCAGATGCAGATCCTCGCGCTCATCCGCGAACTGCAGGCGGAGCACCGCTTCGGCGCCCTCTTCATCTCGCACGATCTCGGCGCCGTGGAGCGCGTCGCGGACCGTGTCGCCGTGCTCTTCCGCGGCGACCTCGTCGAGACCGCTTCGACGGAGGAGTTCTTCCGCAACCCCCAGCACCCCTACTCGCAGACACTCTTGGAGGCCCTATGAATACGACACCGGTCCACGCACTCACGGATATCGACGGCGGGATCGTCGTGGATCCCGCGCCCCGCCTGGCGGGCCCGCCCGTCTTCGGCGGCCCGGGCAACGCCGCCTTCGACCTCGTGCCGGTCAGGAGCACCGGGCGGGAGACGCTGCGGTTCGACTTCCCGGGCGTCAGCGTCGGTTCGGCGCACTACGAGGAGGGGCCCACCGGTGCGACCGTGATCCACATCCCCGCCGGCGCCCGCACCGCGGTCGACGCGCGCGGCGGAGCCGTGGGTCTGTCCGGCGGGTACGACTTCAACCACGCCATCTGCCTGGCCGGCGGAGCCAGCTACGGGCTCGAGGCGGGCGCCGGGGTGAGCGGCGCGCTCCTGGAACGCCTCGAGTATCGCACCGGCTTCGCCGAGGCCCAGCTGGTGTCGTCGGCGGTCATCTACGACTTCTCGGCGCGCTCCACCGCGGTCTACCCCGACAAGGCGCTCGGCCGCGCGGCGCTCGAATTCGCCGTTCCCGGTGAGTTCCCGCAGGGGCGGGCGGGCGCGGGCATGAGCGCGTCCGCGGGCAAGGTGGACTGGGACCGCACCGAGATCACCGGGCAGGGCGCGGCGTTCCGTCGTCTCGGCGACGTGCGCATCCTCGCCGTCGTCGTGCCGAACCCGGTCGGCGTGATCATGGACCGCGCGGGCGGGATCGTGCGCGGCAACTACGACGCGCAGACCGGGGTCCGGCGCCACCCGGTGTTCGACTACCAGGAGGCGTTCGCCGAGCAGGTCCCGCCCGTCACCCAGGCGGGCAACACCACGATCAGCGCGATCGTCACGAACGTGCGGATGAGCCCCGTCGAGCTGAACCAGTTCGCCAAGCAGGTGCACAGTTCGATGCACCGCGGCATCCAGCCGTTCCACACCGACATGGACGGCGACACGCTCTTCGCCGTCACCACCGACGAGATCGATCTGCCGACGACCCCGGGGTCGTCGCGCGGGCGGCTGTCGGTGAACGCGACCGCGCTCGGCGCGATCGCCTCCGAGGTGATGTGGGACGCCGTCCTCGAGGCCGCGAAATAGGGGCATCGGCCCCGCAACAGGAGAGGAAGACATTGGACATCATCACCGCGACGGTGACGGGCACGGATCCGGGAAGCCGGGGCGCCGAGATCGGGAGCCGCTTCGGGGAGGGGATCCGCGACGCGGTCGACGGCATGACCACCTACACCGCCAGCATGGCGTTCCAGTCGATCGGCATCCCGATCCGGCGCATCCCCTCGGCCATCATCATCGGCGTGCTCGGCACCTTCTTCACCATCTACCTGGTCATGTCGACCAGCCTGCTCGACGCGGTGAACATCATGCTGCAGGTGCTGATCCTCATCTCGGCTCCGGGCATCACCGTCTACTGCATGGACATCTGGCTGCGCCGCAACCGATACGATGGCCTCGATCTCTTCGACGAGCGCCGGGGGGCGAAGTACTGGTACACCGGCGGCTTCAGCATTCCCGGCCTCGCCGCGGGGATCATCGGCGGCGCTGCCGCCTCCTTCTTCCTCACCACCGATTTCTGGAGCGGCGCGGTCGCCGAGGCCATGGGCTACATCGATCTCTCCGCCCCCGTCGCGATGATCGTCAGCGGTGGCCTCTACTATCTCTTCACCCGCCGCGGCTACACCTTCGGAGACACTCGATGAACGCACGTTCCACCGGCCAGCACCCCGCCAGGTATCCCGGAGCCGCGGCCGGGGAGCCGACACTCGACAGCTGGCAGGAGGCCCCGCACAACCGCTGGGCCTTCGCCCGCCTGGGCGAGCTGCTGCCCACGGCGGCGGTCTCCCGGCGCGACCCGGCGACGCCCGCGGAGCCCGTCGTGCGGCTCGACGCGCTCGCGACGCGGCTCCCCGATCTCGAGCAGCGGCTCGAGGAGACCTGCACCGACGCATTCCTCGTGCTGCGCGGCTCCGAGGTCCTCGCCGAGTACTACCGGGCGGGTTTCGCACCCGACGACCGTCACCTGCTGATGAGCGTCTCGAAGTCGCTGTGCGGCACGGTCGTCGGCGCGCTGATCGACGAGGGGCGCATCGATCCCGCGCAGCCCGTCACCGAGTATGTACCCGAGCTCGCGGGCTCCGTCTACGACGGGCCCTCCGTGCTGCAGGTGCTCGACATGCAGATCTCGATCGACTACAACGAGGACTACGTCGATCCGGCCTCGGAGGTGCAGACCCACGATCGCTCCGCCGGCTGGCGCACGCGGCGAGACGGGGACCCCGCCGACACCTACGAGTTCCTCACCACCCTCCGCGGCGACGGCGGCACCGGCGAGTTCCAGTACTGCTCGGCGAACACCGACGTGCTCGCCTGGATCGTCGAGCGGGTCACCGGTCTGCGCTACGTCGAAGCGCTCTCCACGTACCTGTGGGCGAAGCTCGACGCCGATCGGGATGCGACCATCACGGTCGACCAGACCGGCTTCGGCTTCGCGAACGGGGGCGTCTCCTGCACCGCGCGGGATCTCGCACGCGTGGGCCGCATGATGCTCGACGGCGGCGTCGCTCCCGGCGGACGGGTCGTATCGCAGGGCTGGGTGGAAAGCGTGCTGGCCGGCGGCTCCCGCGAAGCCATGCCCGACGAGGGTTTCACCTCCGCATTCCCCGAGGGCAGCTACACGCGCCAGTGGTGGTGCACGGGCAACGAGCGCGGCAACGTGAGCGGCATCGGCATCCACGGCCAGAACCTCTGGCTCGATCCGCGCACCGACTCCGTGATCGTCAAGCTCTCGTCGTGGCCCGATCCCGACACCCGGCACTGGCACGGGCTGCAGCGCGGGATCCTGCTCGACGTCAGCCGTGCCCTCGACGCGGTGTAGGCGGCGTGACCGGCGTCGGCACCGCGCCGGTGGATCCTGCGACTGCCTGACGCGGTGGCGCCACCGCGTCAGGCGCGTCGCAGGATCCGCCCGCGACGCGGGGACACCCGAGGGAGCGCCTACTCCCCCATCCGGTTGCGGGTGCGCATCGCCCGTTCGGCCTCGCGCTTGTCCTGCCGCTCGCGCATGGTCTGGCGCTTGTCGTACTCCTTCTTGCCCTTCGCGAGGGCGATCTCGACCTTCGCGCGGCCGTCGAGGAAGTACAGGCGCAGCGGCACGATCGTCATGCCGCCCTCGCGGGTCTTCTGGTAGAGCTTGTCGATCTGCTGGCGGTGCAGCAGCAGCTTGCGCTTGCGGCGCGGCGCGTGGTTCGTCCACGAGCCGTTGAGGTACTCGGGGATGTAGGCGGCGTCGAGCCAGGCCTCGCCGCGCTCGATGAACACGTATCCGTCGACGAGCGACGCGCGTCCCATGCGCAGCGACTTCACCTCGCTGCCCGTGAGCACCAGGCCCGCCTCGTAGGTGTCGAGGATGTGGTACTCGTGCCGGGCCTTCTTGTTGGAGGCGATCAGCTTCTCGCCGGTCTCCTTCGGGCTCATGTCACATCCTTCCTGCGGCCGGGGTGGTTCGGGGTCCGCGCTCACGCGCGAAGAACCAGCTTATCGCACACCGCCGCCGTTCCGCCCGCCACGCCGAGCCGCCCGGCCTCGAGGCGCCCGAACCGAGCCGATTGCTCCAACCCGCACGGATTATCGGCGCGGGAGGGCTCGGGCTCGCACGATGGGCTCGGTTTCGACGAGCCCCGGCCCCGAGATCCGGATCCGCGGCCCGCCCCGGGGACGCTCTGCGCTACACCCGCAGGTATCTGGTGATCGCGATCTTCGCCGCGATCGCCGAGAGCACCACTCCCACCAGCACGAGGATCGGCGGCACCACGAGCGCCTGCTCCACCGTGATGTAACTCGTGAACGGCACCTCCCGGGCGAGGAATCCCTGCACGAAGAAGCGCACGATCGCCACCGACGCGGCGCTCGCGAGCACGGCGCCGAAGAGCGCGGCGATGATGCCCTCCAATATGAAGGGGGTCTGGATGAACCGGTTCGACGCGCCCACGAGGCGCATGATCCCGATCTCCCGCCGGCGCGAGAACGCCGAGAGCCTGATCGTGGTCGAGATCAGCAGCATGGCCGCCACCAGCATGAGCCCCGCGATGACGATCGCCGTGTAGCTCGCCACCCCCAGGAACAGGAAGATCCGATCGAGCAGGCTGCGCTGGTCCGAGACGCTCTGCACGCCGGGGATGCCCGAGAACGTCTCCGTGATGATGTCGGAGCGCGAGGGATCCTTGAGCTTGATCCAGAAGGTCTGGTTGAGCTGCTCCGGCTTCGTGATGTCGACGATCGGGTTGCCCTCGAACTGCTGCACGAACTCCTTGTAGGCCTGCTCGTGCGTCACGAAGAAGAAGTCGTCGACGTAGGGGCGCAGCGTGTCCGACTGCAGCGCCTCCTCGACGGCCGCGATCTCGTCCTCGCCCGCGTCCTCGCCGGCGCAGGTCGAACTCTGGTCGTAGTCCGTGCAGAGGTAGACGGCCACCTGCGCGCGGTCGTACCAGAACGTCTTCATCTGCTGGATCTGCAGCTGCATCAGGATCGCCGCCCCCACGAAGGTGAGCGACACGAAGGTCACCAGCACCACGGAGATGACCACCGACATATTGCGGCGCAGGCCGTTCCAGACCTCGCCGAGCACCAGTCCCGCCCTCATCGCACCGGCCCCACATCCGTCTGGTCGTCGTTCTTCCGGCGCAACCCGAGGTGCTCCGCCAGGCTGCCGGTCTCGGACATGCGCACGGGATCCATCGGGCGATCCGGATCGAGGAAGCTCGGGATCCGGCGCGCCTGCGGCCCGCCGGAGCGCACCGTGTCGTCATCGTCGATGTCGGAGTCGTCGGGGCTCTGTTGCAAAGATTGGCGGCAGTCAGAGGTAGGCTGTCGCTCTGCGCCGATCAGGCGGCTGCTGCGAAATGGTGGTTGAGCATGCCCATGGCCTCCGTCAGCGCCGAGGGCCCAATGCCAAAAGCTCTCTCCACAAGGCGCACCTCGCCCCTGATGCCGGGCTGCAGGCACCAGGGGCGAGCCTGTCCTTTGCGCAGGGCTCGCATGACTTCGAATCCCTTGATCGTGGCATAGGCCGTGGGGATCGATTTGAAACCGCGCACCGGCTTGATCAGTATCTTGAGCTTTCCGTGATCGGCCTCGATCACGTTATTGAGATACTTCACCTGCCGGTGGGCCGTCTCCCGGTCCAGCTTTCCTTCGCGCTTCAATTCGGTGATCGCTGCACCATAGCTCGGCGCTTTGTCGGTATTGAGCGTGGCAGGCTTTTCCCAGTGCTTCAGGCCTCGCAGGGCCTTGCCCAGGAACCGCTTCGCTGCCTTGGCGCTGCGGGTCGGCGACAGGTAGAAATCGATCGTGTCGCCCCGCTTGTCGACTGCCCGGTACAGGTAGGTCCACTTGCCCCGCACCTTGACGTAGGTTTCATCCAGGCGCCAGCTCGGATCAAAGCCACGCCGCCAGAACCAGCGCAGCCGCTTCTCCATCTCCGGGGCGTAGCACTGGACCCAGCGATAGATCGTCGTATGGTCGACCGAAATGCCGCGTTCCGCCAGCATTTCCTCAAGGTCGCGATAGCTGATCGGATAGCGACAATACCAGCGCACCGCCCACAGGATCACATCACCCTGGAAATGGCGCCACTTGAAATCCGTCATCGTTCCGTCCGTCCAATCTCCGCCAAGCATGCTCAAGCTTCACGATTTTTGCAACAGAGC
>NZ_JBPCEU010000025.1:0-7985 GCF_050971685.1 Leucobacter fengyongliangi
GCTCTGTTGCAAAAATCGTGAAGCTTGAGCATGCTTGGCGGAGATTGGACGGACGGAACGATGACGGATTTCAAGTGGCGCCATTTCCAGGGTGATGTGATCCTGTGGGCGGTGCGCTGGTATTGTCGCTATCCGATCAGCTATCGCGACCTTGAGGAAATGCTGGCGGAACGCGGCATTTCGGTCGACCATACGACGATCTATCGCTGGGTCCAGTGCTACGCCCCGGAGATGGAGAAGCGGCTGCGCTGGTTCTGGCGGCGTGGCTTTGATCCGAGCTGGCGCCTGGATGAAACCTACGTCAAGGTGCGGGGCAAGTGGACCTACCTGTACCGGGCAGTCGACAAGCGGGGCGACACGATCGATTTCTACCTGTCGCCGACCCGCAGCGCCAAGGCAGCGAAGCGGTTCCTGGGCAAGGCCCTGCGAGGCCTGAAGCACTGGGAAAAGCCTGCCACGCTCAATACCGACAAAGCGCCGAGCTATGGTGCAGCGATCACCGAATTGAAGCGCGAAGGAAAGCTGGACCGGGAGACGGCCCACCGGCAGGTGAAGTATCTCAATAACGTGATCGAGGCCGATCACGGAAAGCTCAAGATACTGATCAAGCCGGTGCGCGGTTTCAAATCGATCCCCACGGCCTATGCCACGATCAAGGGATTCGAAGTCATGCGAGCCCTGCGCAAAGGACAGGCTCGCCCCTGGTGCCTGCAGCCCGGCATCAGGGGCGAGGTGCGCCTTGTGGAGAGAGCTTTTGGCATTGGGCCCTCGGCGCTGACGGAGGCCATGGGCATGCTCAACCACCATTTCGCAGCAGCCGCCTGATCGGCGCAGAGCGACAGCCTACCTCTGACTGCCGCCAATCTTTGCAACAGAGCCATCGAGTGCGCCGAGCCGATCGCCCCGTATGCTTCCCCGAGCGCGATTGCAGCACTGTGCAGAAACGGCACGACGTTTTCTGGGGCATACTTTTCCCCGTCGAGGCCGTTGTAGTGGGTGCCGTCGATGACGCCCTGGTGCCACTGTGCGAGCTGCTGGGAGACCTGCTGCAAGTGATCCACGGTGAGCCACAGTTCGGCGAGTAGGTTGTATGACTCGCTCGGGTTGGGAACGGTGCGCGTCGAGTGCGCGAGCGTACGTGTCAGTGCTTCGACCTCGCGTGCGATTTCGAGCTGTCGCGTTTCTTCGTTGATAGCCATTGGTCTGTCAATCCTTCGTTGTGGGGTCGACGCCGATTTCATCCGCGTCTGCGGTCGGGCGTCCGAGCGCAGCACTAGTGACGTCTTCGATGTTTGTCACGCCGGTCGCATCCATGAGTGCGCGTCGGGCTTCGGCAGCGGCAGCGTCCCCCTGCAAGCTGACGCCGCCTGGCTTCACGGTCAGTTCGCCGCGCTCCGCGCGCTCGGCCAGATCCTCATATCCCGCGCCCTTGGCCTCGGTGTACAGCGCGTAGAGGATCGCGAATTGCTGGGGGTCGTCGACGAGTAACGTAGTGATGCGCTGCACGGTCTCCCTGGCGATCGGGAAGCCATCGTTGAGCACGTACCAGCACGCGCCGATGGCTTGTTCTCGTTGCTGCTGCGTGAGGGGTTCGAACAGCTCGGGCCAGCGTGCCTGGAAGTCGGTATCGGTGTTCATCACGTCATCCTTTCGCGGACCTCGGACAGTGGGCCGTTATTCGAGGGGGCGGCCTCGGGAGATGGAGCCGGGGTGCACGGGCTCGAACGGCGCTCCCCCGTTGAACTCCCGCTCTAGCTGTTCCACGTGCTGCATGATGATCTGGTTCTGCATGTCGGTGAGGGTCTGCCATCCGTACGTGTCGCGGCCGGCGTAGTACGCGGCGCGGATGCGGCCCTGCTGGTCTTCATCCGCGTAGTAATTCATCTTGCGGCTTCCCTTTGAGGGCTGCGCCTTCGGCCGCGTGCGGGGCGCTACGGGCGCAGCGGGTGCCTGGACTGCAGGAGTCTCGGCCGCTGGCTCTGACGCCGGGTGAGTGGTTACTGGCGTGAGCCCTGCCAGGCTCGATGTGCGCCTCTTGCGTTCAGTGCTCATCGTTCGTTCCTTCCGGTCAGTTCGGCGATGTAACCGGCGTAGATCTTCGCGAGTTCGCGCGCGTCGGTGTCGCCTTCATCGAGGCCGCGTGATTCTTCGGTGGCGTCGGCGATCGCCTGGCGCTTGGGTACTGGCGGCGCGAGCAGCGGCAGGCCTCGGGTTTCCGCTGCGGCCGTGATTTCCTCGGCCCAATGGGTTCCGCCGATGGTGCGAGCTTCGTGCTGGTTGAGCACGATTCCTGCGACGCGCAAGCGGGGGTTGTAGCTCTGGTTGACTACCGTGATGGTATCGAGCAGCTTTGCGAGGCCGTTGGTCGACCAGAGCTTGGTCTGAGTGACCACGAGTGCGCCGTCAGCGGCTGTGAGAGCGTTGGTGACGAGCTGATCGAGGCTCGGCCCACAGTCGATCAAGATCAGGTCGTAGCGGCCGCGTACGGGCTCTAGCACTTTCCGCATGCGTGCCTCGCGGCCGGCGCCGGCGATCACGAGCTGGTCGCGGACAATACCGAGTGTTTCGCCTGTGGTGGGCACGACCTCGACGCCTTCCCAGATTGCTGGCACGATGACCTCTTCGAGGGTTTCGCTGGCGTATTCGCTGAGCACGTCAGCGAGGCCGGGTTCTTCCTCCCCGACACCCTCGGTGAGCACCTGGGTGATGTTGCCCTGGGGGTCCGCGTCGACGACGAGCACGCGCAGGCCGTCGTTCACCGCGGCGCGGGTGAGGTGGTACAGCGTGGTCGATTTGCCCACGCCGCCTTTCTGGTTGCAGGCGGTCAGGATGACGGCCTCACGGGTTGCGCTCATGGTTCCAACTCTCTATCTCTAATGCCTCTATTAGACCTATTTATTGGGAGGGCCGCGGGTTGCGGCCCTCCCTGGGGGCGATCGTCAGTCGCCCTGTCGGATCTTCGAAACGGTGACGCGCTGGTTTCGGAGGCTGACGCCTACCTCATCTGCTCGCACCTCGTGCTGCACGCGCTCCTCGCCGCCCTCGGGCTTGTACGAGGTGACGCGGTAATCGCCGGAGAAGGTGACGCGAATGTTGCCGGAGATCTCGGCTGCCTCGACGAGCTGTTCCGCCTGCTGGCCGGTCACGTTCACTGAGTAGAAGATCGTGGGGCCGTCGTACCATTCGCCGGTGTCCTTGTCCCTGAGTCGATCAGAGACGGCGACGCGGGCGTAGGTGTACGGCGTGTCCTTGTCGTTGCGGCGAAGGGTTGGGGCTTCGACGAGGTTTCCTGTGCGGGTGATGTAGCTCATTGCGGTTCCTTTCGTGTGCGGGTACTGGTCGATGTAGTTCTATTATACCTAATGCCTCTATTAGGGACAATAGAGGCATTAGTGTTTCAGGATTCGTTCGGGAGCATGATGGTTATGACGGGTTCTGCGGTGTCGCCGGGGCCGATGTGCAGAGCCAGCTCGATCGGCTCGGGCTGGTTCCAATCGTGGCCGCGGTTCTCGTTGGGCACGCGCAGCACCTGGAAGGTCACGCGGTTACTGCCGGCCGTTCTCGATGCGGCATGGCCTGCGAGGTAGAGAACATCCCAGAGCCGGCCGCTTTCGTCCTGCGGCTCGGGCCTGTCTTCATCCCACGCGACCACCTCGGCCCACGCTTCTCGCGTGAGCGCGACGGGTACACGGAATCGCGCGTCTTGCGCCATCTCGGTAACGTCGACGAGCGCTCCGTCATCGAGCGCCTGGGCTCGGGTGTAGCTAGCGATAATGGGGCCGAAGGCCTCGTGTGCAGTCATGGTGTCTCCATTGTCTCTATTAGGGATAATGCCTCTATTGATGGCTGGGTTACTCGCCGAGGCGTGCGGCGAGCTGTTCGATGAGGTCGATTCGGAAGCCGGCCCAGTGCTCGTGCTCGTTGACGACTACGACGGGGGCGCTGAGGTAGCCGAGCTGCTTCACGTACTCCGTGGCGGTGTCGTTCTCGCTGAGGTCGACGACGTCGTACAGGATGCCGTTCGCGTCGAGTGCGCGGTACGTCGCGGTGCACTGCACGCATCCGGGCTTGGTGTAGACCGTCAGGCTGTCGGTGTTCATGGTGCTCATTCTCTCTTCACCCCTCAAATTTTTTTGCCGTTGATGGCACCCTGTGCCAGCGCGAGCGCGGCAGCGGAGCGCAACCGTAGTGACGCACCCGCACGGCCGAGCGCAGCGAGAGACGGGCGAGAGCGTCGCGTCAAGGAAGGCCGCGCAGCGGCCGACCGGACGGATGCGTGAAGCAGAGCGGTCGCTATGCTGCCGAAGGCATCAACGGCAATAAATTGGGCGCTTGCGCCTACTGCGGCCGGCTTGCCGGCCGTCGTCATGTTCGGGCCGCTCCGTCGGCTCGAACTGGGGGAGTGCGAGGGGGTCGCACCCTCGCACCGCGCCCCGTGAGGGGCGCGGTTTCGGTTCACCGGGTGGCCCATGTCCAGGCGGCCTCGACGAGTGCGGATAGGTCGTCGTCGGTCGTCTCGCCCTCCGCGTCGGGGGTCCAGCCTCCTGCTTGGTAGCGCTCGGCGCACCAGTGCCAGCCGATGACTTCGCGGGTGTCGTCGTCCTCGGGCTTGTCGGTGCGCTCGGTGATCGCGAATCGGCGGGTCTTGTCGTCGGCGCGGTAGAGCACCAGGTGCCCGGCACCGAATGCGCTGGGGTCTTCCTCGTTCAGCTCGACCACGGCGACCGATTCGGTGATGGTGGCCAGCTCGTAGCGGATGCCCTGGCCTGCGCTGCGGTGGTGGCTGTCGCCTGAGTCGTCGGTGTAGCTGTGCTGGTTGATCCACTCGGCCGCGAGGTCGCGGCGCTCGTGTGCGGTGAGCAGATCCGCGATCGCCTCGGTTTCGCCGCATGTGAGTCTGGGGGCGAGGTCGGCGGCCATCCCTTCATCCCAGTAGGCGATGAATCGTTCGATGGCCTGTTGCTGGTCGGTGTTCGTCATCTCTAATGCCTCCATTGTCTCTATTGGGGATAATGCCTCTATTAGTTGCTGGTTTCGTTGTCTCGGGTGAGCGTGTCAACGAACGTTGTGAAGTCGGGGCCGGTAACGGTTGCGGTGTGCGCAAGCGCGTATCCGGCGCGGGCGTGGTGGGCGAGGTCTTCTTCGCGCTCGCCGAGCTTGCGCAACTGGCGCTGAATCTCGGTGTCGTCGACGACGGGCACGAACGTGGTGATGGTGGTGATGCTCTGCATGGGTTCTCTTCCTCTCATTTTTTTGCCGTTGATGGCACGTAGTGCCACAGCGAGCGCGGCAGCGGAGTGCAGGAGTAGTGCTGGCCCTGCGCGGCCGAGCGGAGCGAGAGACGGGCGAGGCCGGCGCGTCAAGGAAGGCCGCGCAGCGGCTGCCCGGACGGATGCGCGTAGCGGAGCGGTTGCTACAGTGCCGAAGGCATCAACGGCAATAAATTGGGCGCTTGCGCCTGCTGCGGCCGGCTTGCCGGCCGGCGTCTTGCTCGGGCCGCTCCGTCGGTTCGAGCTGGGGGAGCGCGAGGGGGTCGCACCCTCGCGTCGCGCCCCGGCGGGGTGCGACTGGGGCCACGCTCTGCGCGCGGCCCCTTATGCCTCTATTGGGGATAATGCCTCTATTCTGCTGCGGGGCGGTGGTCCTGCACTTCGGCCCAGGCGTAGGCCAGATCCCATCCGGCTTCAACCTGGATGCGCACGGTCTTGGGGTTGGCGCGCTGCACGAGTGACCAGGTGCCGCGGATCTTCACGGCGTCGCCTTTCTTGACGGTTTCGCGGCTGTAGTTTGTGGCCTGGCCGGTGGCGATCTGGTCGGCGCGGATCTGCTGCCAGTAGGCGAGCTGGTCGCGCAGCTCGTCGAGCTGGGGCGCGTAGTGCTCGGCGCGCTTGACCTGCTGCTCTGCGGTGGCGGGCTTGTATCCGGTTTCGCGGTCGTAGACGTCGGCCGAGATGCTGCGCTCGACTCGGCGAATGTCGGCGGTGATTTTCTCGATGCGGTTCGCGACGGTCACGGGCTTGTAGCGGGCGCTCGTGGTGGCGGCCGCGACGCGGGCGCGCCGTGCGGTTTCCTTGGCCTCGGCGTCGGCTGCGATCGCCTGCCCCATGCGGCGGTGTGCCTTCTCGATGGCGTTGCGGTGGCGCTGCTCGGAGTGGTGGCCGATCTTGATGGGCTCGCCACCCTCGGGGAGCGCGTTACCGGCCGCGTCTGCCCGGTTCCATGCCTGGTGTGCGTCTGCGCTCTTGCGCAGCGCCTTCGCTTCGAGCGCGTCGGCGCGGTTGGCCTGGCGCATGGCCTTGCCTGCTTCGACTTCTCCGGTGCTGCGGGTGGTGCGGTCGATTTCGAGGGCCAGCGCGTAGCCTGCGGTTTCGAGCGCTGAGGCGGTGCGGGTGATGACGTAATCCTTGGGCAGGCGGTCGCGGCTGTTCGGGACGTACCAGGCGGAGATGCTGCGGCCCCAGCGCCACCCATTTGTTTTGAGGATCTGCGCGGAGTAGTGCCCCGTAGAGTGGTGTAACGATCCCGGCCAGTAAACGTCAGCGTGGCCACCGGGATCTTCCTTCGAGGAAACTCTCACATCCCACTCGAAAGGCGTCACACCGATGACCACTCCCTCTATTGTCGACCCTGCCACCGTCCTCACCAACGCGCTGGGCGACGCATCACCGGATCTGATGCGCACCCTGCTGCAAACCATGATCAACACCCTCCTCTCAGCCGAAGCAGATGCGATCTGCGGCGCCGAGTACGGGAAGCCCTCTGCTGACCGAGTGAATTCCCGCAACGGATACCGCACCCGTGAACTCGATACGCGTGTCGGAACCATAGACGTCGCGATCCCGAAGCTCCGCTCCGGCACGTACTTCCCCGAGTGGCTCCTCGAACGTCGCAAACGCTCAGAAGCGGCGATGATCACCGTCGTCGCTGACGCCTACCTCGCTGGCGTCTCAACGAGGCGGATGGACAAACTCGTGAAGACCCTTGGCATCCATTCCCTGTCGAAGTCGCAGGTCTCCCGAATGGCCGCCGATATGGACGAGCATGTGCGTGAGTTTCGCACGAGGCCGTTAGGTGAGGCCGGCCCGTTCACGTTCGTCGCGTGCGACGCACTCACGATGAAAGTGCGTGAGGGCGGGCGGGTGATCAACACCATGGTGCTCGTCGCGACCGGGGTGAACGCTGACGGGCATCGGGAAGTCCTGGGCATGCAAGTGGCGACCGCGGAGACCACGATGGCGTGGAACGGGTTCTTCGCAGACCTTGTCGCGCGCGGCCTCACCGGGGTGAAACTCATCACCTCTGACGCGCACGCTGGCCTCGTTGAAGCGATGCGCGCGAACTTCCCTGGGACGTCGTGGCAACGGTGTCGCACGCACTACGCTGCGAACCTGATGTCAGTGACCCCGAAGAGCATGTGGCCGGCGGTGAAAGCGATGCTGCATTCCGTGTACGACCAACCCGACCAGAAAAGTGTTGAGGCCCAATTCGACCGGCTCCTGGACTACGTCGAGGACAAACTCCCCGAAGTGCACGACCACCTCGATGCTGCCCGGGCTGACATTCTCGCGTTCACCACGTTCCCGAAAGATGTGTGGCAGCAGATCTGGTCGAATAACCCGAACGAGCGCCTGAACCGTGAGATCCGCCGCAGGACCGATGTGGTGGGGATCTTCCCGAACCGGGCCGCGATCACCCGCCTCGTCGGGGCCGTTCTTGCGGAGCAGTCTGACGAATGGGCCGAGGGTCGTCGTTACCTCGGTCTTGACGTTCTCGCGAGGTGCCGCCTCACGCTCGTGGGTACCGACACTATCGGCCAGCACCATGAGCTCCCCGAGCTCGGGGCCGCAGCATGAGCGCCCCCACTCCTGGGCTGTACTCCGACACCGTGAGTGAGCTCGTCGCGAGCATCTGCAATCACAACGAAAACTAGCCCCCACATCCTTGAAGGATCACGAAACGGTTACACCACTCCACGGGACTTGACC
>NZ_JBPCEU010000026.1:0-5208 GCF_050971685.1 Leucobacter fengyongliangi
GGTCAAGTCCCGTGGAGTGGTGTAACCGTTTCGTGATCCTTCAAGGATGTGGGGGCTAGTTTTCGTTGTGATTGCAGATGCTCGCGACGAGCTCACTCACGGTGTCGGAGTACAGCCCAGGAGTGGGGGCGCTCATGCTGCGGCCCCGAGCTCGGGGAGCTCATGGTGCTGGCCGATAGTGTCGGTACCCACGAGCGTGAGGCGGCACCTCGCGAGAACGTCAAGACCGAGGTAACGACGACCCTCGGCCCATTCGTCAGACTGCTCCGCAAGAACGGCCCCGACGAGGCGGGTGATCGCGGCCCGGTTCGGGAAGATCCCCACCACATCGGTCCTGCGGCGGATCTCACGGTTCAGGCGCTCGTTCGGGTTATTCGACCAGATCTGCTGCCACACATCTTTCGGGAACGTGGTGAACGCGAGAATGTCAGCCCGGGCAGCATCGAGGTGGTCGTGCACTTCGGGGAGTTTGTCCTCGACGTAGTCCAGGAGCCGGTCGAATTGGGCCTCAACACTTTTCTGGTCGGGTTGGTCGTACACGGAATGCAGCATCGCTTTCACCGCCGGCCACATGCTCTTCGGGGTCACTGACATCAGGTTCGCAGCGTAGTGCGTGCGACACCGTTGCCACGACGTCCCAGGGAAGTTCGCGCGCATCGCTTCAACGAGGCCAGCGTGCGCGTCAGAGGTGATGAGTTTCACCCCGGTGAGGCCGCGCGCGACAAGGTCTGCGAAGAACCCGTTCCACGCCATCGTGGTCTCCGCGGTCGCCACTTGCATGCCCAGGACTTCCCGATGCCCGTCAGCGTTCACCCCGGTCGCGACGAGCACCATGGTGTTGATCACCCGCCCGCCCTCACGCACTTTCATCGTGAGTGCGTCGCACGCGACGAACGTGAACGGGCCGGCCTCACCTAACGGCCTCGTGCGAAACTCACGCACATGCTCGTCCATATCGGCGGCCATTCGGGAGACCTGCGACTTCGACAGGGAATGGATGCCAAGGGTCTTCACGAGTTTGTCCATCCGCCTCGTTGAGACGCCAGCGAGGTAGGCGTCAGCGACGACGGTGATCATCGCCGCTTCTGAGCGTTTGCGACGTTCGAGGAGCCACTCGGGGAAGTACGTGCCGGAGCGGAGCTTCGGGATCGCGACGTCTATGGTTCCGACACGCGTATCGAGTTCACGGGTGCGGTATCCGTTGCGGGAATTCACTCGGTCAGCAGAGGGCTTCCCGTACTCGGCGCCGCAGATCGCATCTGCTTCGGCTGAGAGGAGGGTGTTGATCATGGTTTGCAGCAGGGTGCGCATCAGATCCGGTGATGCGTCGCCCAGCGCGTTGGTGAGGACGGTGGCAGGGTCGACAATAGAGGGAGTGGTCATCGGTGTGACGCCTTTCGAGTGGGATGTGAGAGTTTCCTCGAAGGAAGATCCCGGTGGCCACGCTGACGTTTACTGGCCGGGATCGTTACACCACTCTACGGGGCACTACTACTTCCGCAGCATTTCGTAGACCTCATCGTCGTAGGCGCGGGTGCGCTGGAGGTCGGCGTCCCAGAAGGACACCCCGGAACGAAGGCGATCGGCGACGTGCCCGATCCTGTGATCGCTGATCGGCCCGGCAGGTGTCGGACCTTGACCAGGAATTCCCCCATACAATGCTCCCCCTCGGCCGAGCCCAGGGCTCGACCGACCCCTTCGAGCGAGCAGGCCCCGCAACGCCCACGGCACGGAGAAAGGATGGAGCCGGGAGGCCCCGAAGCGTGGGATCGGCTGAACCCTGGGGCACCATGCGCGCCAGCCCCCTCTTGCCTGCCGTCGACTGGAAGAGCCCCACGACCGGCTCGATCTGGCCGGCGCATGCTCGAGCGGTACGGCAAGTGGAATACGGCAAGCTCTTCAGTCGGTGGGCGGCGGCCGGGTGTGGGAGCGTCTGATCGACGAACTGACGAAGGATTGAGACACTCAGTACCTGATGCTAAGCTCGACCGTGGTGCGAGCTCACAAGCAGGCGACGACAGGCCGGGGTTCCAGCACAGAAAAGAGTGGCCTCAATCCGGCTGTGGGGCGTCCCCGAGGCGGACCTTCACTAAGGCGGTGTGGGGTGCCAGTTGGGGACGAAACCTGGGCCCGGCCCGTATCTGTCGGCCGGACCCCATCTCCCGCAAGCATCAGGCCGCTGGGATCTTCCGCGACGGGTTCAGCAATTGGGGCCGCCGAGCGACCCATGGCAGCGCCCCTTCCAACTGCGCGGCCACCTGAAGGAGGAGGTCCTCGCGTCCATAGGCCGCGACGATCTGCACCCCAATCGGCATCCCATCGCTAGACATGCCGATGGGGAGGGAGATAGCCGGCTGCCCCGAAACGTTGAAGGGAACGGTGAAGGCCAGCATCCGCAGACTGCCCGAGATAAAGGCGGACTGACGCCCTTCCAAGTCGGTTCCCTTGGCGAGCATGAGTTCCCCAATTTCCGGCGTCTGACGCGTTACAGTCGGCAAGATCAGGAGGTCCCAACCCGCCTCCCACCAACGCTCCACCTTCCCAGCGTAGTATCGAAGCTCGTCCACGCACGCGGCGAAGGCGCGCCCCGTGACTTGGTCTGCGCGTTTGACCATTTCCCAACTGGTCCACTCAACGTCATCCTCCGTCAGCGGCCGGCCGATCAGTTCTCCGTTGCGTTCGATCTCTCGCGCGATCACGACGTCGGTGATCGGCGAGAGGTCCTTGAGGAAGGACCGATCGCCGAGCGCCTCTGGGTAGGCGTCGTTCACGTCATGGCCGAGCGCGGCAAGCGCCGCAGCGGCGCCCCGTGCCGCCGCGGCGCATTCCGGATCCAGAGCGAAGTCGCCAACGGGGTTGTGGGTCAGGACCCCCACGCGGAGACTGCCCGGATTCTCGCTTATGCTCTGGGCGTAGGGCCGTGACGCTGTCGGTGCGCAGAACGTGTCGCCCGGCCGATGGCCGCTGACGACGTCCAGTAACGCCGCGATGTCCCGCACGCTTCGCGCAAAGAGGCCTTCATGGGCGGTTCCTGCGACGTTGTCTGAATCAGTGACCAAGGGGCCTGGGGATATCCGCCCACGCGTCGGCTTGAGGCCGACGACGCCGCAGACGCTGGCAGGTATGCGCACGGAACCTGCCGCGTCATTGCCGTGCGCAACCGGTGACAGAGCCGCGGCTACCGCAGCCCCTGAGCCGCCGCTGGATCCGCCAACCGACCGTCCGAGGTTCCAAGGGTTCCGAGTGGCGCCCCACGCTTCGGGCTCCGTCGTTATCTGGTTGCCCATCTCCGGTGTATTCGTTTTGCCGAGCAAAACGAACCCCGCCGCGCGCATCCGCTGCACGAAATAGGCATCGTGGTCGGCTCTGTAGCCGGACTCTTTCATGCCTTTGATGCTGGACGTGTTGATATCGCCTTGGCTCACGACGGTGAGGTCCTTCAGAAGATAGGGCACGCCAGCGAAGGGCCCGGAGGCCAACTCGCTCTCACGCCGCGCCTTCTCAAAGAGCGGGATGATGACGGCATTGATCTCTGGGTTCACAGCTTGGACATGAGCGATCGTCGCCTCCAGCAGTTCGGTCCGGCTTATCTCTCCCGAGCGCACGAGTTCGGCCTGGGCCGTCGCATCCTGCCAAAGGTCCACCTTGCTCACTGTCGCGCTCCTTCTGCTGGTCTAAGCCGCGTGGACAATAACCTACCGCGACAGCTCCGGCGGGTCAAGTCCCGTGGAGTGGTGTAACCGTTTCGTGATCCTTCAAGGATGTGGGGGCTAGTTTTCGTTGTGATTGCAGATGCTCGCGACGAGCTCACTCACGGTGTCGGAGTACAGCCCAGGAGTGGGGGCGCTCATGCTGCGGCCCCGAGCTCGGGGAGCTCATGGTGCTGGCCGATAGTGTCGGTACCCACGAGCGTGAGGCGGCACCTCGCGAGAACGTCAAGACCGAGGTAACGACGACCCTCGGCCCATTCGTCAGACTGCTCCGCAAGAACGGCCCCGACGAGGCGGGTGATCGCGGCCCGGTTCGGGAAGATCCCCACCACATCGGTCCTGCGGCGGATCTCACGGTTCAGGCGCTCGTTCGGGTTATTCGACCAGATCTGCTGCCACACATCTTTCGGGAACGTGGTGAACGCGAGAATGTCAGCCCGGGCAGCATCGAGGTGGTCGTGCACTTCGGGGAGTTTGTCCTCGACGTAGTCCAGGAGCCGGTCGAATTGGGCCTCAACACTTTTCTGGTCGGGTTGGTCGTACACGGAATGCAGCATCGCTTTCACCGCCGGCCACATGCTCTTCGGGGTCACTGACATCAGGTTCGCAGCGTAGTGCGTGCGACACCGTTGCCACGACGTCCCAGGGAAGTTCGCGCGCATCGCTTCAACGAGGCCAGCGTGCGCGTCAGAGGTGATGAGTTTCACCCCGGTGAGGCCGCGCGCGACAAGGTCTGCGAAGAACCCGTTCCACGCCATCGTGGTCTCCGCGGTCGCCACTTGCATGCCCAGGACTTCCCGATGCCCGTCAGCGTTCACCCCGGTCGCGACGAGCACCATGGTGTTGATCACCCGCCCGCCCTCACGCACTTTCATCGTGAGTGCGTCGCACGCGACGAACGTGAACGGGCCGGCCTCACCTAACGGCCTCGTGCGAAACTCACGCACATGCTCGTCCATATCGGCGGCCATTCGGGAGACCTGCGACTTCGACAGGGAATGGATGCCAAGGGTCTTCACGAGTTTGTCCATCCGCCTCGTTGAGACGCCAGCGAGGTAGGCGTCAGCGACGACGGTGATCATCGCCGCTTCTGAGCGTTTGCGACGTTCGAGGAGCCACTCGGGGAAGTACGTGCCGGAGCGGAGCTTCGGGATCGCGACGTCTATGGTTCCGACACGCGTATCGAGTTCACGGGTGCGGTATCCGTTGCGGGAATTCACTCGGTCAGCAGAGGGCTTCCCGTACTCGGCGCCGCAGATCGCATCTGCTTCGGCTGAGAGGAGGGTGTTGATCATGGTTTGCAGCAGGGTGCGCATCAGATCCGGTGATGCGTCGCCCAGCGCGTTGGTGAGGACGGTGGCAGGGTCGACAATAGAGGGAGTGGTCATCGGTGTGACGCCTTTCGAGTGGGATGTGAGAGTTTCCTCGAAGGAAGATCCCGGTGGCCA
Source organism: Leucobacter fengyongliangi (assembly GCF_050971685.1). NCBI lineage: Bacteria > Bacillati > Actinomycetota > Actinomycetes > Micrococcales > Microbacteriaceae > Leucobacter > Leucobacter fengyongliangi. The sequence continues at coordinate 5,159 of NZ_JBPCEU010000026.1, forward strand.
CGCTGACGTTTACTGGCCGGGATCGTTACACCACTCTACGGGGCACTACT
>NZ_JBPCEU010000027.1:0-4984 GCF_050971685.1 Leucobacter fengyongliangi
AGTAGTGCCCCGTAGAGTGGTGTAACGATCCCGGCCAGTAAACGTCAGCGTGGCCACCGGGATCTTCCTTCGAGGAAACTCTCACATCCCACTCGAAAGGCGTCACACCGATGACCACTCCCTCTATTGTCGACCCTGCCACCGTCCTCACCAACGCGCTGGGCGACGCATCACCGGATCTGATGCGCACCCTGCTGCAAACCATGATCAACACCCTCCTCTCAGCCGAAGCAGATGCGATCTGCGGCGCCGAGTACGGGAAGCCCTCTGCTGACCGAGTGAATTCCCGCAACGGATACCGCACCCGTGAACTCGATACGCGTGTCGGAACCATAGACGTCGCGATCCCGAAGCTCCGCTCCGGCACGTACTTCCCCGAGTGGCTCCTCGAACGTCGCAAACGCTCAGAAGCGGCGATGATCACCGTCGTCGCTGACGCCTACCTCGCTGGCGTCTCAACGAGGCGGATGGACAAACTCGTGAAGACCCTTGGCATCCATTCCCTGTCGAAGTCGCAGGTCTCCCGAATGGCCGCCGATATGGACGAGCATGTGCGTGAGTTTCGCACGAGGCCGTTAGGTGAGGCCGGCCCGTTCACGTTCGTCGCGTGCGACGCACTCACGATGAAAGTGCGTGAGGGCGGGCGGGTGATCAACACCATGGTGCTCGTCGCGACCGGGGTGAACGCTGACGGGCATCGGGAAGTCCTGGGCATGCAAGTGGCGACCGCGGAGACCACGATGGCGTGGAACGGGTTCTTCGCAGACCTTGTCGCGCGCGGCCTCACCGGGGTGAAACTCATCACCTCTGACGCGCACGCTGGCCTCGTTGAAGCGATGCGCGCGAACTTCCCTGGGACGTCGTGGCAACGGTGTCGCACGCACTACGCTGCGAACCTGATGTCAGTGACCCCGAAGAGCATGTGGCCGGCGGTGAAAGCGATGCTGCATTCCGTGTACGACCAACCCGACCAGAAAAGTGTTGAGGCCCAATTCGACCGGCTCCTGGACTACGTCGAGGACAAACTCCCCGAAGTGCACGACCACCTCGATGCTGCCCGGGCTGACATTCTCGCGTTCACCACGTTCCCGAAAGATGTGTGGCAGCAGATCTGGTCGAATAACCCGAACGAGCGCCTGAACCGTGAGATCCGCCGCAGGACCGATGTGGTGGGGATCTTCCCGAACCGGGCCGCGATCACCCGCCTCGTCGGGGCCGTTCTTGCGGAGCAGTCTGACGAATGGGCCGAGGGTCGTCGTTACCTCGGTCTTGACGTTCTCGCGAGGTGCCGCCTCACGCTCGTGGGTACCGACACTATCGGCCAGCACCATGAGCTCCCCGAGCTCGGGGCCGCAGCATGAGCGCCCCCACTCCTGGGCTGTACTCCGACACCGTGAGTGAGCTCGTCGCGAGCATCTGCAATCACAACGAAAACTAGCCCCCACATCCTTGAAGGATCACGAAACGGTTACACCACTCCACGGGACTTGACCAGAACGCGAACCTGGCCGCTTCACTTGCGCGTCTGCGTTGCGCGGTGCGGATCTATCGGTACTGAAACTTGCCGCGGATAGTCTGCTCACCGACTGCTCTGCTTCGAGCTTTCCGCCGGGCTTCGACCGCACCTGCGCGACCTCACGAGTGGGCTGGGCTTCGCGCCCCTCAACCAACGATGCTCGGTGCTCCTCGGTACTAGTGTAGTGGCGCTCGTAGCGGATCACTCGTGGACATGACTGCGCGAGCTGGGCTGCCGCGTCCTGTGACTTCGAGCGCCCATGCTCGGTGTCGAACAGCGGCCGAGCGTATGCGCTTGGCACCCATCGTCCGCCGAGTGCGTCTGCTTTGCCTGCCTCGGCTTCCTGCATCGCGTGCTGCCAGCGCTGCACGATTCGATCCTGCGATACCTCGAACGGCACCTCGACGTCGACGACCGTTACCTGGTAGCCAGCGTCCGCAAGATACGCCCCAAGCTCCACTGCTTTGTCTGGGTCGCTCAGTACCGTGTCGACGATGATGTTCGTTCCCTGGTCGATCATCTCTGTGCGCAGCGCGCGTGCAAGCATCGACGATTCTTCATGCACGAGTGAGGCAAGTTCAAGTGGATAGAACCGCTCCCCCTGCGCCTCTAAGTCGCGCACCTCTGGCGGTTTGATCCATTCCTCATAGCTGCCATCTGCCATCGCTTCGCGCAGCAACAGCTTCTTGAACTCGTCCGCGTCAATATTCACGTAGTGGTCTCGATCCGCGCCGAGCACGGTATCGGCGACTCGCCCTTTCCCGGCTCCTGGCGGGCCGGCCAGCACAAGTGCTCGACCTTCATCTTTCGCGTTCGGCGACTGGCTCACTACCGCGGCCTTAATGCGCTCGTGCGTCGCCCGTCGTACCGCTCTACGTGACCCGTTGGAGCGATACCAAGCAGGGTTTCTGGTAGTCGCGTGTGGGCCGTCTTTGTCGAGTGGGCCGCCGGCAGTAGAGAGCGCTTGGACAACCTCGATATGCCGCTGCTCCTCTGGGGTCACGCCGCCGTCATCCGTGCATCGATGCGATCGCCAATCTCGTCGTACAGCTCATCGTCGATCAGCCCACGGCTCAGCGCGCGGTCCAGGTCATCGACCGAGCCCGCAACGTCCATCAGCAGATCGTCGAACGCATCATTGGTCTGAGCCCGCGGCACATACTCCCAGCGCGTCAGCTCATCGACAAGCTGCGCGCGGTCGATCAGGCCGGCTGCGTATCGCTCGCAAATCTCGTAGGGATCTGCGCCAGAGAAACCTTCACGAGGCATCGGGATTGTGGCGGCCCTCTGCAATACCTTCTGCACGTTCGGCTGCGAGACCTTCACCAGATCGGCGATCGCCTTCTGACGCAATCCACGCTGTTTCAGCCGCAGCAGACTGCGCCGGTAGTCCAGCTCTCCGATGTTTCGCAAGTGCTGCGCCTTCCGTGCAGCGACCGCCTCGACGGGGATCTCGGTAATCGTCATAGTCTCCACCTCCGCTTCAAGTCTATCGCAAATATAACCATAGTTATACTGCTACTTTGTGAGCGCGCGCATGACGCTCGATGCGCCGACTCCGAGCACACGCCCGATGTGGGCGTAGCTCTGGTTCTCTGCGCGCATCTTCTCGGCCGCGGCGATCCGCTCGGCCGTCATCACGGTTGGGCGGCCGCCGACCCTTCCCTGGCTCCTGGCGTGCTCCAATCCAAGGCGCGTGTTCTCTCTGATCGTGTCGACGCGGAGCTGCGCGAAGACCACGACGATGCCATAGAGCGCCTTCCCCATCGGTGTAGTGGTGTCGATGGCGGGCTCTGTGAGACTTACGATGTTCAGGCCGCGGTCGTTCAGCTCGGACAGCACCTCGATCATCAGGCGCTCACTGCCGGCAAGTCGATCGAGCTTGCGGACCTTGATCGTGTCGCCGGAGCGCGCAGCTACGTCGATGAGCTTGCGCCACTCGGGGCGATCGGCGATGCGGCTCGATTCGCCGTGGTCGACGAACACGCGACTGCAGCCGGCCGCGCGCAGCTCGGCTTCCTGCGCGCCCGGATCTTGCTCTTTGCGCGAGACTCGCGCGTACCCAAATACTTCGGCCATGCCATAAACGGTACGCGCTCAGTATCGGTGCGTTTCAGTTTCGGTTGGGGGTTTCGGTGCGCCGCTGTTCGGCGTGTCATGCAGCGCCGCGACGTCGCCGAGCTGCACACCGAAAACGATCGTTATCGGTCGGCGCTCGTCGGCGGCAGAGCTGCATCGAGCACCTGCCCGATGCGGGTGCGCTCCTCGGTGTCGGCATCCGGGCCGTCCACGTCGTGACTCACTGGGGATCGTCGTACCAGCGCACGACGCCGTTGGCTGCGTGCGCTTCGCGCAGCGCGGCCGAGGCGGCATCGAACGCTGCGGCGGCACGGTGCAGCTCTGCCGCCGTGGTGACGGTGCCAGTTGCGCCGTCGCCGCGCCCGTCCTCGCCGTTGTAGTGCGTCCCGTCGACGACGCGCTCATGCCAGGCCGCGAGCTGGCCGAGCATGGGTACGTCGACGCCGACATACCTCCCGAACTGCGCACCGGCCGTACGCCTCAGTACAGCGTGCAGCGCCGTCGCGTCATCGAGGACGCGGGGGCTCTGTTGCAAAAATCGTGAAGCTTGAGCATGCTTGGCGGAGATTGGACGGACGGAACGATGACGGATTTCAAGTGGCGCCATTTCCAGGGTGATGTGATCCTGTGGGCGGTGCGCTGGTATTGTCGCTATCCGATCAGCTATCGCGACCTTGAGGAAATGCTGGCGGAACGCGGCATTTCGGTCGACCATACGACGATCTATCGCTGGGTCCAGTGCTACGCCCCGGAGATGGAGAAGCGGCTGCGCTGGTTCTGGCGGCGTGGCTTTGATCCGAGCTGGCGCCTGGATGAAACCTACGTCAAGGTGCGGGGCAAGTGGACCTACCTGTACCGGGCAGTCGACAAGCGGGGCGACACGATCGATTTCTACCTGTCGCCGACCCGCAGCGCCAAGGCAGCGAAGCGGTTCCTGGGCAAGGCCCTGCGAGGCCTGAAGCACTGGGAAAAGCCTGCCACGCTCAATACCGACAAAGCGCCGAGCTATGGTGCAGCGATCACCGAATTGAAGCGCGAAGGAAAGCTGGACCGGGAGACGGCCCACCGGCAGGTGAAGTATCTCAATAACGTGATCGAGGCCGATCACGGAAAGCTCAAGATACTGATCAAGCCGGTGCGCGGTTTCAAATCGATCCCCACGGCCTATGCCACGATCAAGGGATTCGAAGTCATGCGAGCCCTGCGCAAAGGACAGGCTCGCCCCTGGTGCCTGCAGCCCGGCATCAGGGGCGAGGTGCGCCTTGTGGAGAGAGCTTTTGGCATTGGGCCCTCGGCGCTGACGGAGGCCATGGGCATGCTCAACCACCATTTCGCAGCAGCCGCCTGATCGGCGCAGAGCGACAGCCTACCTCTGACTGCCGCCAATCT
>NZ_JBPCEU010000028.1:0-4367 GCF_050971685.1 Leucobacter fengyongliangi
CACCGGTGACTCACATAAGAATGCCCGCGTAATTCTCGAGCTTAGCTTGCCTGTTTCCTGCTCGCGCGGGCCGGCTTGACCCCGGCTGCCGCGTTTGGTGCTTTCGCGAGTTCGATCGCTTCGAGCGTGCGAGTCTTCTCGGCCGCGAGGTAGGTGAGGCGCTGCTGGATTCGGTCGATCTCGCGAGCGATGTGGGCCGGGTTCAAGCTGTCACGGTACCCGGTCAACTCGGCGGTCTTCTCGGCGCTGAGCACACCGGAACGCTGGAGCCGGTCGAATGGTGTCGCGAGCTCATCGTAGACACGTTTACGGCGCCCCCTTTGATCGGTCGCCCAACCGATGGGTTTCTTCGTGGGGGTGAGGAAATTATGGCGATCGTTCACCAGCGGCCATAACTCGTTCAATAGCTTCAGCAGAGGCGCGGTGTCGTACCTCCAGTAGAACGCGTACCGGCGCACGATCTGATTGTTTTTCGACTCGATCGTGGCCTGATCATTCTTCTTGTACGGCCGGGACCTCGTGAAGTAGATGTCAAGTTCTGCAGCCCAACCGATGACGTCGTAGTTGATGAACTCGGACCCGTTATCAAAATCCACCCCGGTCACCTCGAACGGCACTTCGCTGATGAATCGGTCGAGGGCGTCACGAATGTGCAGGTGTGCGTTGTTCCGGATCGAGCGCGTGTACGTCCAACCGGTGTGCATGTCGGTGAGATCAACACTGCGACAGAACTCACCCTTCAAGACGGGCCCGCAGTGTGCGACGGTGTCGCCCTCGAAGAACCCGGGTACGGCCTCGATCTCGTCACCGGCTTTCCTGATCGTGATCGAGTTCCGCAGCAGCGGGCCTGGCGTGGTGGTGGCGATCCCGCGGAGTGGGTCCCTCGCGCGGGCTGGGGCGAGGTAGCGGTCGATCGTGGCCGGTGACATTGCCAGCAACTCGTCCGCGACGTGGTGACTGTACCTGCCCCGGCCTGGGACCAGTTCGCCGTGCGCTTCCAGCAGCATGAGTTGGAGTTCCATTGACGCGGCCAAGTATTTCCCGCTGATCCCGCCCGCGAACGCCCACACTTTCTGCAGCACTTTCAACGCGTCATGTGAGTACTTCAGCGGGCGCGGCTTACGTTGCCGGGCCCCTACCCGACGCGGTTTCAGCGCAGCTTGTAACTGTCTGCGCGCGTTGTCTCTGGACCAGCCCGTGATCGCGCATACCTCGTCAAGGAGACGGCTCTTCTCCTTCTTGGCCGCTGCGGCATACTGCTTCGCGAACTTTCGTGTGATCTCGTGTCTGGCACGCATTGATAGCCCACTTCCCATGAAACTGATGATTCCGTTTCGCGGGCATTTTTACGTGATGCACCGGAAGTGTTTCGCGGGCATATTAGGTGAGGCACGTCGAATCTTTGCAACAGAGCCCCGCAACCGATACGATGGCCTCGATCTCTTCGATGAGCGCCCGGGGGCCAAGTACTGGTACACCGGTGGCTTCAGCATTCCCGGCCTCGCCGCGGGGATCATCGGCGGCGCAGCCGCCTCCTTCTTCCTCACCACCGACTTCTGGAGCGGCGCGATCGCCGAGGCCATGGGCTACATCGATCTCTCCGCTCCCGTTGCGATGATCGTCAGCGGCGGACTGTACTACCTCTTCACCCGCCGCGGCCACACCTTCGGAGACGCTCGATGAACACGCCCACCACCGGCTCGCACCCCGCCCGATACCCCGACGCCGCCGCGGGTGAACCGACGCTCGACAGCTGGCAGGAGCCCCCGCACAACCGCTGGGCCTTCGCTCACCTCGGCGAGATGGTGCCCTCGGCAGCGGTCTCGCGGCGCCCGGTGAACGCGCCCGGTCATGCCCTCGCGCGGCTCGGCGCGATCGCGGCGCAGCTTCCCGACCTCGAACAGCGCCTCGAACAGACCTACACCGACGCCTTCCTCGTGCTGCGCGGAACGGAGGTCGTGGCCGAGTACTACCGCGCCGGCTTCGCGCCCGACGACCGTCACCTGCTGATGAGCGTCTCGAAGTCGCTGTGCGGCACGGTCGTCGGAGCACTGGTCGACGAGGGGCGCATCGATCCCGCGCAGCCCGTCACCGAGTATGTACCCGAGCTCGCCGGCTCCGTCTACGACGGGCCCTCCGTGCTGCAGGTGCTCGACATGCAGATCTCGATCGACTACAACGAGGACTACGTCGATCCCGCATCCGAGGTGCAGACCCACGGTCGCTCGGCCGGCTGGCGCACGCGCCGCCACGGCGACCCGGCCGACACCTACGAGTTCCTCACCACCCTCCGCGGCGACGGCAGCACCGGCGAGTTCCAGTACTGCTCGGCGAACACCGACGTACTCGCCTGGATCGTCGAACGGGTCACCGGTCTGCGCTACGTCGAAGCGCTCTCCACGTACCTGTGGGCGAAGCTCGACGCCGACCGCGACGCTACCATCACCGTCGACACGACGGGTTTCGGCTTCGCGCACGGCGGCGTCTCCTGCACGGCGCGGGATCTCGCGCGCGTGGGGCGCATGATGCTCGACGGCGGCGTCGCCCCCGGTGGCCGCGTGGTCTCCGAGGACTGGGTGCGTCGCGTACTCGCCGGCGGATCGCACGAGGCGATGACCGACAAGGGCTTCACGAACACCTTCCCCGACGGCAGCTACACCCGCCAGTGGTGGTGCACGGGCAACGAGCGCGGCAACGTGAGCGGCATCGGCATCCACGGGCAGAATCTGTGGCTCGACCCGCTCACCGACTCCGTGATCGTCAAGCTGTCGTCGTGGCCCGATCCCGACACCGAGCACTGGCACCGGCTGCAGAACGGGATCCTGCTCGACGTCAGCCGCGCGCTCGACGCAGTGTAGCCACGGTCGCTCCGCTCGCGGCGGGCCTCCCCCGCCGGTTCTTGCTGCGCATGGCCCGCTCGGCCTCGCGCTTGTCCTGCCGTTCGCGCAGCGTCTGCCGCTTGTCGTATTCCTTCTTGCCCTTCGCGAGGGCGATCTCGACCTTCGCGCGGCCGTCCAGGAAGTACAGGCGCAGCGGCACGATCGTCATGCCGCCCTCGCGGGTCTTCTGGTAGAGCTTGTCGATCTGCTGGCGATGCAGCAGCAGCTTGCGCTTGCGGCGCGGCGCGTGGTTGGTCCACGACCCGTTGAGGTACTCGGGGATGTACGCCGCGTCGAGCCAGGCCTCGCCGCGCTCGATGAAGACGTAGCCGTCGACGAGCGACGCGCGCCCCATGCGCAGCGATTTCACCTCGCTGCCGGTGAGCACCAGGCCCGCCTCGTAGGTGTCGAGGATGTTGTACTCGTGCCGGGCCTTCTTGTTGGAGGCGATCAGCTTCTCGCCGGTCTCCTTGGGCATGTCACATCCTTTCTGCCGTCGGGCTGGTGCGGGATCCGCGCTCACGCGCGAGGATCCAGCCTACCGCACCCTCGCCGCTAGACCCGCAGATACCGCGTGATCGCGATCTTCGCCGCGATCGCCGAGAGGATCACGCCCACGAGGGCTCTGTTGCAAAAATCGTGAAGCTTGAGCATGCTTGGCGGAGATTGGACGGACGGAACGATGACGGATTTCAAGTGGCGCCATTTCCAGGGTGATGTGATCCTGTGGGCGGTGCGCTGGTATTGTCGCTATCCGATCAGCTATCGCGACCTTGAGGAAATGCTGGCGGAACGCGGCATTTCGGTCGACCATACGACGATCTATCGCTGGGTCCAGTGCTACGCCCCGGAGATGGAGAAGCGGCTGCGCTGGTTCTGGCGGCGTGGCTTTGATCCGAGCTGGCGCCTGGATGAAACCTACGTCAAGGTGCGGGGCAAGTGGACCTACCTGTACCGGGCAGTCGACAAGCGGGGCGACACGATCGATTTCTACCTGTCGCCGACCCGCAGCGCCAAGGCAGCGAAGCGGTTCCTGGGCAAGGCCCTGCGAGGCCTGAAGCACTGGGAAAAGCCTGCCACGCTCAATACCGACAAAGCGCCGAGCTATGGTGCAGCGATCACCGAATTGAAGCGCGAAGGAAAGCTGGACCGGGAGACGGCCCACCGGCAGGTGAAGTATCTCAATAACGTGATCGAGGCCGATCACGGAAAGCTCAAGATACTGATCAAGCCGGTGCGCGGTTTCAAATCGATCCCCACGGCCTATGCCACGATCAAGGGATTCGAAGTCATGCGAGCCCTGCGCAAAGGACAGGCTCGCCCCTGGTGCCTGCAGCCCGGCATCAGGGGCGAGGTGCGCCTTGTGGAGAGAGCTTTTGGCATTGGGCCCTCGGCGCTGACGGAGGCCATGGGCATGCTCAACCACCATTTCGCAGCAGCCGCCTGATCGGCGCAGAGCGACAGCCTACCTCTGACTGCCGCCAATCT
>NZ_JBPCEU010000029.1:0-2589 GCF_050971685.1 Leucobacter fengyongliangi
TGAATGGGAAGGTGGTGGATCGCGGCCGCGGGCGCGGCAGCTGGCCGGGTGGTGGATCGCTTGCGCGATCCACCACCACAGCCGCCTGGCTACCGGTGAATTACCAGCGGTAGTGCGCGAATGCCCGGTTCGACTCGGCCATTTTGTGAGTGTCTTCACGACGCTTCACCGCGGCACCGAGGCCGTTGGATGCATCGAGAATCTCGTTGGTGAGACGCTCGGTCATGGTGTTCTCACGACGAGCCTTGGCGTAGCTGGTCAACCAGCGCAGTGCGAGTGTGTTCGCACGGTGCGGCTTGACCTCGACGGGCACCTGGTAGGTGCTGCCGCCAACACGACGCGAACGCACCTCAAGTGTGGGGCGCACGTTGTCGAGCGCCTTCTTGAGAACGGTCACGGCATCCTGGCCGCTCTTCTCAGCAACGACCTCGAGTGCACCGTAGACGATGCGCTCTGCGAGGCCCTTCTTGCCGTCGAGAAGGATCTTGTTTACCAGCTGGCTGACGATGGGCGCACCGTATACCGGATCGGCAACGACGGGACGTTTCGGAGCAGGACCTTTACGAGGCATTACTTCACCTTCTTTGCACCGTAGCGGCTACGAGCCTGCTGACGATCCTTGACCGCCTGCGTGTCGAGTGCGCCGCGCACGATCTTGTAACGAACACCGGGGAGATCTTTCACACGACCGCCGCGCACGAGCACCATCGAGTGCTCCTGCAGGTTGTGGCCCTCACCTGGGATGTAGGCCGTGACCTCGGTACCGTTCGAGAGCTTCACACGAGCGACCTTGCGCATCGCCGAGTTGGGCTTCTTGGGTGTGGTTGTGTACACACGGGTACACACACCGCGCTGCTGGGGGTTCGCCTTGAGTGCGGGCGCCTTGGTCTTGGTGACCTTAGGCGACCGGCCCTTGCGAACCAGCTGCTGAATAGTAGGCACTGATTCTCCTAGTTGCTCCTGCACGGTGACAGGACTGCTTACATGAACAAGCATGCGCGGACACTCACGTGCCCGCTAACCTGCTGCCGCTTGCGCGACCGGTGCAGGTATGCCGTGGGGGTATCGTTCGTTTCCGACGAGTTAACCCAGAAGGCGACTCCCCCGGCCTCTCCTGCGCACGCACAGCAAAAAACGGTGGAACACACCAGCTACCAACTATACGCGTCGTTTCCTGAATTCCGCAATGCTTCGACGTGCCTCACCTAATATGCCCGCGAAACACTTCCGGTGCATCACGTAAAAATGCCCGCGAAACGGAATCATCAGTTTCATGGGAAGTGGGCTATCAATGCGTGCCAGACACGAGATCACACGAAAGTTCGCGAAGCAGTATGCCGCAGCGGCCAAGAAGGAGAAGAGCCGTCTCCTTGACGAGGTATGCGCGATCACGGGCTGGTCCAGAGACAACGCGCGCAGACAGTTACAAGCTGCGCTGAAACCGCGTCGGGTAGGGGCCCGGCAACGTAAGCCGCGCCCGCTGAAGTACTCACATGACGCGTTGAAAGTGCTGCAGAAAGTGTGGGCGTTCGCGGGCGGGATCAGCGGGAAATACTTGGCCGCGTCAATGGAACTCCAACTCATGCTGCTGGAAGCGCACGGCGAACTGGTCCCAGGCCGGGGCAGGTACAGTCACCACGTCGCGGACGAGTTGCTGGCAATGTCACCGGCCACGATCGACCGCTACCTCGCCCCAGCCCGCGCGAGGGACCCACTCCGCGGGATCGCCACCACCACGCCAGGCCCGCTGCTGCGGAACTCGATCACGATCAGGAAAGCCGGTGACGAGATCGAGGCCGTACCCGGGTTCTTCGAGGGCGACACCGTCGCACACTGCGGGCCCGTCTTGAAGGGTGAGTTCTGTCGCAGTGTTGATCTCACCGACATGCACACCGGTTGGACGTACACGCGCTCGATCCGGAACAACGCACACCTGCACATTCGTGACGCCCTCGACCGATTCATCAGCGAAGTGCCGTTCGAGGTGACCGGGGTGGATTTTGATAACGGGTCCGAGTTCATCAACTACGACGTCATCGGTTGGGCTGCAGAACTTGACATCTACTTCACGAGGTCCCGGCCGTACAAGAAGAATGATCAGGCCACGATCGAGTCGAAAAACAATCAGATCGTGCGCCGGTACGCGTTCTACTGGAGGTACGACACCGCGCCTCTGCTGAAGCTATTGAACGAGTTATGGCCGCTGGTGAACGATCGCCATAATTTCCTCACCCCCACGAAGAAACCCATCGGTTGGGCGACCGATCAAAGGGGGCGCCGTAAACGTGTCTACGATGAGCTCGCGACACCATTCGACCGGCTCCAGCGTTCCGGTGTGCTCAGCGCCGAGAAGACCGCCGAGTTGACCGGGTACCGTGACAGCTTGAACCCGGCCCACATCGCTCGCGAGATCGACCGAATCCAGCAGCGCCTCACCTACCTCGCGGCCGAGAAGACTCGCACGCTCGAAGCGATCGAACTCGCGAAAGCACCAAACGCGGCAGCCGGGGTCAAGCCGGCCCGCGCGAGCAGGAAACAGGCAAGCTAAGCTCGAGAATTACGCGGGCATTCTTATGTGAGTCACCGGTG